>CAYOXD010000059.1:0-6191 GCA_964407825.1 uncultured Desulfobacterales bacterium
ATGAGCAATCTGTACTACCGGGACAACGATAAGGGCAAGGGCTAAAGACAAGGACAAGGACAAGGACCGACTACGATTACGACAACGAGAACGAGAACGAGAGGGGCAAGGGGCAAGGGCTAAAGACAAGGACCGACTACGATTACGACAACGACAACGACAACGAGAGGGGCAAGGGGCAAGGACAAGGACAAGGACAAGGACAAGGACCGACTACGATTACGACAACGACAACGACAACGAGAGGGGCAAGGGACAAGAGCAGGGGCTACGAAAGGCGGCGGTGGGGGTTGCACTTTTTTTCTTGACTAACCGGGGTGGCGATAATACAGCTATTTAGCAACTAAATACCATTCATTAAATATAGACTTCAAGGTGGTTTTTCAGCGCCTTGCCCGATGGCCTCATCTTGAAGCTCAGGGGATGAAGTTGTGACCGGATAGCGCAAGGGGGAGGTTAAATCAACAGGGAACCGGATGGGAGGAGGGGATGCCGATGGGCCTTGGAGAGAAATTAAACGGCAATGAGTTTGTCATTCTCGCCGAGATGGAGCCACCCAAGGGGGTAGACGTCTCACAGATGCTGGAAAATGTCACGCGGGTCAAGCACTCGGTGGATGCCTTCGTGATCCCCGAAATGAGCAACGCCGTCATGCGCATGAGCGCCCTCGGAGCGGCGATGATGTTGCAGCACCGGGGAGTTGAGACCGTGATGCAGGTCTGCTGCCGGGATCGTAACCGGCTGGCCCTTCAGGCCGACCTGCTGGCAGCGGCCGCCGCCGGCATTTCCCATATCATGGCGGTGCAAGGCGAGGCGCCGGGATTCGGCGACCATCACCAGGCCCGGGCGGTTTACGACATCGAGCTTCTGGAACTGCTCGAGGTGTTGAAAAAACTCCAGTCCGGAAGGGATATGGCCGGCATCGACCTGGCCGGTGCCCCGTGCTTCACCGTGGGCGCCACGGTGAATTCCGGGCTGACGGGCCAGGCCCTCGAGCAGGAGCTTCATGAAATGAAACTCAAAATAGATGCCGGCGCCAGTTTCTTTATCCTGCCGCCCACCCTGGACCCCGAGGCGGTCTCGGAATTCATGGACCGCGTGGCGGACCTGGAAAAGCATTTCATTCCCACGGTGCTGCTGTTGAAATCGGTGGGCATGGCCCGGTACGTGCAGCGGCATCTGAGCCATGTCCGGGTGCCGGACGATGTGATCCAGCGTCTGATCAAGGCCCCGGACAAGGCAAGGGAGGGCGTCCGCATGGCCGCGGAAGCCGTTTCTGCCTTCAAGGCCGCCGGATTCAGCGGCGTGATGCTTCAGACCCTTGGCTGGGAGAGCCGGTTGCCCGACATCCTTGCCGCCGCGGGTTAGGGGGACGAGCTCAAATGAGTAGTCTGGTCATATTCGAAAAAGATCCTGCCTGGCAGCAGATTTTGTCCGCTGCCCTTTCAACGGATTATGAGCTGCATTTTCATGATGGCAGCGAAGCCAGGGAGGTCTTGGCCACCACCCACTTCCAGGGGATCGTCCTGGACGTCCTGTCCGCCCCTGACGGTGCCTTTAAATTGCTTGACTGGATCGTGTCGATTGTTCCCGACACGCCGGTCATCATGACGAGTCTGTCGGAGAACGCCGAAGTGGTGGTCAAGGCGATCAAGGGGGGGGCGTTCGATTTCGTCGTGAAGCCTTACGATCCCGCGCGGATTTACCACGTGGTCCAAAAGGCCCTGGAGGATCGATGCAACAGGAACGAGATCAACTACCTCAGGCATGAACAGGACGTTATTTACAACTTCGACCGGGTAGTGGCCGAATCCGACAACATGAAGGCCATCGTCCAAACCCTGCGCAGATTCGCCCAGACCGATGCCGCCATTCTCATGACGGGTGAGACGGGGACCGGCAAGAGCTTCCTGTCAGGTACCGTGCATTTCAACAGCCACCGCAAGGCGCGTCCCTTTGTCAAGGTGAACTGTGCCAATATCCCGGAGACGCTGCTGGAAAGTGAGCTTTTCGGCCATGAAAGGGGTGCCTTTACCGGTGCGGACAAGCAGCGCGTGGGCCGCTTCGAGCAGGCCCATGGGGGCACGCTCTTCCTGGACGAGGTGGGGGAGATGAGCCTGACCCTGCAGGCCAAGCTGCTGCGGGTTCTGGAGGAGAAGGCCTTTGAGCGGCTGGGGGGAAACCGCACGATTCGCTCCAATGTGCGGATTATCGCGGCCACCAATCGCGACTTGAAACGAATGATAGCGGCAGGCGATTTCCGTGAAGACCTCTATTATCGGATCCATGTGCTGTCCGTCCGATTGCCCCCTCTCCGCGAACGGCGCCTGTGCATCGAGCCGCTGGCCAGATTCCTGCTGTTGAAGGCATGCCGTTCCGTGGGAAAGCACATCGAGGGATTCTCGCCCGCGGCGATAACCGTGCTGCAAACCGGGGCGTGGCGGGGAAATATCCGCCAGTTGGCAAACGCCATCGAGCGTGCCGTCATTCTCACGGACAGGGGCCGTATCGACGCGGAATGCCTTCCCCCTCCGGATTCGGCGCCGCCCGAGGCAGCGCCCGCCGGTGCCCCTCCCACCGAGGCGTCCTCCCTGGCGCTCCAGGAGAGGCAGACCCTCATCAAGGCGTTGGATGAATGCCTGTGGATTCAAAAGGATGCGGCCAAGAGCCTTGGCATCAGCCCCCGGGCCCTGAATTACAAAATCAAGAAATATGCTATCACCCACCCCCGTTGGCGAAAGCACCGGGGATGATGCACCGGGCTTTCTCCCAGCGGGCCGCCAGAGGGCCTGATCCAAAGGCAGGGGGATGTCAAACGGCGGCCGGCAGGGGCTTTTTCTCCCCCGGATGAAGCCAATGGTAGTAATGCGGTCCCGTCGGCTCCTCAGCTTCGGCCTGTGGTCCCGAGGCAGGGGGGGGCAGGAACCCGGTCATGGTCAGGTGGCTGTCTTCATTCTGGAAATGAACCACGAGACGGGAGCGGCGGTGGAGGCAGCAGCCGTTTTGCGACAGGGCGATGGTGCCCGCCAGATGAAAGACCGCGTCCCTGAAGGCGTTCGGCATCCGGCGGTCCAGTATCCAGGGGCCCAGATCCCCCTGCACCCACACGTCCGCCAGGGGGGATGGCTGTCCACCGTCGATCCGCTTGACGGAGATGTCGATACGGCCGAAGGGTGTCAAGGCATGCAGCTGGCAGACACCGTCCATGTGCTGCTGGGTTGAAATGATAAAGTAGGGTATCGATAGCAATACAGTTTCCATTTGACCTCCTGACAGATGCGCAACAGTGCGTCTCCTTACCCCAGTCTTCCAAAGCAAACATAATGCCATCCCGTCATATCCATTCGGATTGGGTATGGAACCGCATCGTCTGGCGGGATCGGGAGGGGGCCAATTCGAATGAAAGTAGTATTGTACCAATGGGTTACATTCGATACTGATGGAAGTAAGGGGCTGCGGGTCCGCTCCGCCCTCGGGCCGGGATGCCGGCTGCTGTGGCCCGGCAATGGGGTAATCCGGATTACGAATCCGTAAGAAGGGGAATTCCAATCACCAAATCTCATAAGCCTTTCGGCCTCGGGTAAAACAAAATTTTTGCGTATCGTTGCGATGACTATGCCGTGTTCGGCCAGGTGCGGGGAACCTTGTTCAGTTAGAATCGCTGGTAAATCGGCAATTGACAATTCGGCTTCGATCGTGTTGAATTAAATACCGTTTATTGCCAAGCAGATGATGACGCCATGGAGGCACCGAGCTTTCTCACCATCGGGAGGAATAGGCATGAGGTTACCCAGAAAATTGATCCTGGTATTGGCGGTCGTGATGCTGATGTGCCATGGGTGCGCATCCAAAGCGGAAAAAAAGGCGGCCTTCCTGAAAAAGGGCACGCAATTTTATAAGAAGGGTGAATTCAATAAGGCCGAACTGGAGCTGAAAAATGCGCTTCAGGTGGATCCCCGCTTTGTACCTGCCCTCAAGCTGCTTGCGGATACCCAGCTCAAACTCGGTAAATTCCCCGAAGCCTTTAAAAGCCTTCTAAGCCTCGAAAACCTCGCACCCAAGGATGTCGATCCGAAGCTCAAACTGGCCACCTTTTATATTTTGGGGAAGAAATATAAGGATGCGGAAAAAAAGATAGACGAGGCTCTCAAGCTGGCGCCGGACAACACGCAGGGGTTGCTGCTGCGTGCCGGACTCAAGGAACGCAGCGGTTCCCAGGATGAGGCCCGACAGATCTACCAGCATGTCCTGCAGCTGGATCAGAAGCAACCGGCCGCTTACCTGGGGCTTGCCCGCCTGGCCCTGCGCCAGAATGACCCGGCCGGCGCCGAATCGCTCCTGAAGGAAGCCATTGCCAAGAACCCCAAGGCCCTCAAGCTCCGCCTCGTCCTTCTGAATTTCTATCAGCACCAGGGGCAGTTCGATAAGGCCGAGGCGGTGATTAACGATGCGATTTCGGCCCAACCCAAGAATGTCGATCTCTACCTCCTGCAGGCAACCTTTCTTGCCAGGCGGCACCGGTTGGATGCCGCCGAGGCGTCCCTGCGGAAGGCCATTGCGATCGGCGGCGATGCGGTCCGGCCTTACCTGGCCGCCGCCCAGTTCTACGATCAAACCGGCAAGGAGAACGAGGCGCTCGGGATGTACCTCAAGGCCCTGGAGAAAAAGCCGGATGACCTGGCCGTGAAAAGCGCATTGGCCAACCACTATCTCCAGCACGGTCAACCGGAAAAGGCCCGGCACTTCCTGGGAGAGGTTCTGAAGGTAAATCCCCGGTACTATCCGGCGCTGATGCTGAAAAGCGAGCTCCTCATCTTCAAGAAGGATTATGACGGGGCCCTGTCGATCCTGGCAGACTTGATCAAGGATGAACCCAGCGCCGCCATGCCCCACTATTTAAAGGGGCTGGCCTGCATGGGCAAAGGAGACCTGCTGGCCGCCAAAGCAGCCCTTTCGCAGGCCGTCAAGCTGAACCCTCACCACTATAAGGCCAAACTGTTGCTGGCGGACCTTCATTATCGCCACCGGGACTTCGACATCGCCCAGCGCCTGTGCGGCGAGGTCCTGAAGGACAGGCCCAATCTGTTCCAAGCCAAACTGCTTCAGGGGAATATCTACCTGGCCCAGGGACAGCTGAAGGCGGCCCGAACCCAGTTCGAGGCCTTGGTGGCCCAGGCCCCCGGCAATCCGATGGGGTACGCCCGGTTGGCGATGGTCCTGCGTCTGGAGAAAAAACCGGATCAGGCCATGGCGCAGCTGGAAAAAGCCCTGGCGCTGAATCCGCGGCTGATGGGGGTGTTTACCAACCTGATCTCTCTGCTCGTGGAGAAGGGCGCCTTGGACGATGCCCTGGCCAGATGCGACAGCGAGCTGGTGAAGGTGGAGGATGTCTCGTTGCCGCAGGCGGTTGTCTACAGCTTGAAGGGAGCGGTTTTCCTTCGCAAGGGGGATGCCGACGCGGCGGAGAAGGCCTATCGGACGGCTCTGGAGAAAAATCCCAACTTCATGGCCCCCTACTATTCACTGGCCAAACTGTATCTGCGCGAGAACAAAACGGACGAGGCCATTTCGCAGTTCACGGCCGGTCTGAAGAAAAATCCCCGGCAGCCGGGCATGAATCTCCTCCTCGGGACTATCTACGAAGCAAAAGGCCAGTCCGATCTCGCGGAGAAGTACTATCGCGCGGAGCTCGATATCAACCCCGATTCGGTGCCTGCCCTGAACAATCTTGCCTATCTGCTGGCTCAGGAGAAACGGAATCTGGAAGAGGCCCTGACCATGGCGACGAAGGCCAGTGAGAAGGCGCCCCAGGACCCCCGGATCATGGATACCCTCGGGTGGGTATATTACCAGAAGGGGCTGTACGACAACGCCATCGGGCAATTTACGGAGAGCCTTGAAAAGATGCCGGGCAGTGCCCCCGTTTACTACCATCTCGGGTTGGCTTATCTGAGAGAGGGAGACGTCTCCCGGGCCAAGACGCAATTGCAAAAGGCCCTGAAACTCAATCAGCATTTTGCCGGTGAGGCGGATGCCCGCAAGCGCCTTGCCGATCTGTAGGTTGTCCCTCTACGATTACGACAACGACAACGAGAAGGGCAGGGACAAGGGCAACTGCCGATTACGACTACGATTACGACAACGACAACGAGAAGGGCAGGGACAAGGGCAACTGCCGATTACGACTACGA
>CAYOXD010000059.1:6291-18482 GCA_964407825.1 uncultured Desulfobacterales bacterium
GCAGGGTGGAATCAGCATGAAATATGTCCCCTTCAAATGGCTGGTGGTGTGCATTTTTCTTCCGGCCGTCCTATATGGTCTGTCGGTCCAGGGCCTGCAGGGCTATCTCACCCATCTGTATACGAAGGATATCCGTCAGATCTATATCGGTGACGTGACGCCCCTGCTGAATGGATCCCGCGACCTGAAGAATGTGATCCGGCAAAACATCGATCGGTTTCTGCAGACCCGGGCACTTCCCTCCTGGGTGGCCAAGACCCACGTCCTTGTGACCACCCAGGGGGGGACCATCCTTTACCCGGCAACCTATTCCGACGTGAGTACCTCGGTCCAGCCACGGGATTACATGACCGTCGCCGCGGCAAACTATGCCCTGATCAACCAGGGCCTGAAAGTTGCGGTGGAGGTGAACGTCGGGTTTGCCAGCCCGCTGGCCCTCGGGATGCTGGCCCTGTATATTCTGCTCTCCGTTGTCCTGCTCTACCGGCCCTACCGTTCGGGCATCCGGAAGGCAAGGGATGAAGAATACGCAAGAAATAAAGAGATGATGGGCTTGAGGGATCAGGAGCGGAAAATGAACGATCGGCTCCAGGCCATCGAACGGGAGCGGCAGTCCATTACCGACGAGCTGGGGCGCGTGAAGGCCACCCTGAAGAGCGAAAAGGCCAAAGCCAACCGGAGCGAGACGGAGATGTTCGATGAGATCGTCGCCCTGGATTCCAAATTGAAGGACAGGGCCGCTCAGCAGCAGCAGCAGATGGCACAGATCGAGGAGCTGAGGGAAAAGATTGCGACTTACGAGGCGGAACTGGAAAAAGGGCATCGCCAACGGGTCCGGGAGGTCGAGCTGATCGCGCGGCGATTCAAGGCCGTCTACAAGAACATCGAGTTGATGGAGCGGGCCCTGGAGGGGTTTGTGGCCCTTCCAGACGACATGCGCATAAAGGCCGAGGAGTTGATTCACCGCCTCAACGACGAGCCCGATCAGGTAACCATCAAGCGGAAGGTCTTCTCCAAGAAGGGCAGGGAGACGGTCCTCGAGGTCCTCTTCTCTTACAACGGACGGCTCTACTTCAGGCGAACCCACACCCAGGGGGTGGAGATCCTCGCCATCGGGACGAAAAATACCCAGGGGAAGGACTTGGAGTATATCAATAAGGTGGCTCGCAAGGGGGGCTAGGAGCAGGGCAATACCGATCCCGACCCCGATGAAAAACGACAGCGGGGGGGACGCGCTGTAGGAAATCAAGAAAGCGGGTGTTGCAACCTTCCACACAACTTCATACCAATTCAACTTCCTGTATATAAAACAAAAAAATAACAATTTCACGCAAGAAGGGGCCGCCGCGCCGGGTCTGCCTGTTGGATTATGCAACAGACGGCTGGAGGCCCGGGAAAGTCGGGCAACCGGGTTCAAATAATTTTATTTAATTATATCAACATAATAACACGAAGTTTGCGCCGACGGGGCCCTTTGGCATTCGTTTTGCTCTTATGAGAGGTCAAAACCACGACACCTCATCAAAGGAGTGGAAAAATGGCCGAACAAGTCAGAGAAGGCAAACGCAGTCATGTGGGTTACGGTTCCACTTACTCCCGCGGTCGCCGGGGCGGCGCCGAGGGCATCGATTCCGTTCTGGGCGGTCAGGCCTGGACCGTCAAGCCGGACAGGGACGCGGCAGCCCAACACCCCTGCATCTGGATGCAGGCCGGGGTGGTTGGTTTCAAGAGCTGCAATAATTTCTACGATTGCACCCGCTGCAAGTATGACCGCGGCATGCAGGGCCAGGTGGCCAAGGGAAAACAGATCAGCTGGCAGGAGGCCATGAGACGGCGGCCCGACCTGCAGCGGCTCTGCCGCCACAGTCTGACCGGCCGGATCGCCAGCCGCGCTTGCGCCTACGACTACCAGTGCGGCCACTGCGATTTCGATCAGTACTTCGAGGACGTCTGGTCACCGATGGCCGGCTCCCTGGCCTGCGAAAAGGGCCAGGTGCGGGGGATCACCCTGCCCACCGGCCATTATTTCCATCTGGGCCATGCCTGGGCCCGCATTGAAAGCGGCGGCGAGATCCGGGTGGGACTGGACGATTTCGCAGCCAAGGTGTTCGGAAAGGCCGATGCCATGGCCCTGCCGCTTCTGGGCTACCAGATGGAACCGGACCGGCCGGGTTTCGGCTTCAAGCGCGGGAGCAGGGAGGCCGAGGTGCTCGCCCCCCTCGGCGGGGTGGTGACAAGCGTCAACGCCAGGGTGCGGGAAAACCCGAACCTCAGCGCCCAGGCCCCCTATGACGAGGGCTGGCTCTTCATGGTCCATGCCCCGGATGTCAAGAAGGCCGTGAACAGCCTCATGGACAGCGCCGCGAGCGTGGATTGGATGGGGCAGGAAGTGGCGCGGCTCGAGCAGATCATCGAGGATGCGGCGGGCCCGCTGGCAACCGACGGCGGATTTCTGGCCGGCGATATTTACGGCGCCCTTCCGGTGCTGGACTGGGACCGGTTGACCCGGACCTTCCTCAAATCGTAACGCCGGCGGCCGGCATCCGGCTTGCCGTCTCTCATAATCGACTATCGGGATCGAAAGCTGCAAACGATCCCGATAGCGATCCCGATAGCGATCCCGGTCCCGATGTCGATCTGCATCCGGGATGGTACCGGAAAAGGATGGTTCCCATGGAACAGACCCAGGACATTCATTCCCGCGCGGTGCCGGCGTGCCTCTGGCAGCAGGCCGGCGTGGTGAGGCGGCACGATTGCACCCTCGATTACGATTGTCCGGCGTGCCGGTTCGATCGAGTCATGCGTCGGGCCGCCGATGAGAACGATCGGCTCCGGCGCTCCGGCATCCGGCCCACGGGGCCCCGGAGCCGGATCGTCTGCTGGCGGGAGAAGCTGAAGAGCCTCCCGGCGAACCGGCAGCCCTGCCTTCACGCCATGAAGGGCCGGATCGATTTTCGGCCCTGCACCCACGCCTACCGGTGCGGCGACTGCGAATTCGACCAGTACTTCCAGGATCAGTTCTCGGTCTACGCCGATATCCGGCCCGTGGCGGTGATGGAGGTCGAGGGCATCCAGGTTCCCCAGGGCTATTACCTGCATCCGGGCCATACCTGGGCCCGGCTCGAGACGGCGGATACGGTCCGGGTGGGGGTGGATGATTTCGCCCGGCGTCTGCTGGGGCCACCGGACCGGATCGAGGCGCCGCTTCTCGGCCGGCGGGTTTCCCAGGGACAGCCCGCCATCCGGGTCCATCGGGGCGGCCGGCAGACCGTCCTGGTGTCCCCCTTGAGCGGGGTCATTACGGATGTGAATCTGTCCCTCGACTCCCGGGGGAGGCCTGCCCACAGCGCCCCCTATACGGACGGGTGGGTGCTGCGGCTGCACGCCGACAACCTCCGGCAGGAACTAAAGGGGCTCATGATGGGCGGCGAGACGCCGGCGTTTTTCGGCGAGGAGCTGCACGCGCTCTACGGGGAGATCGAGGCGTGCTGCGGTCCCCTGGCGACGGACGGCGGATTTCTGGCCGAGGACGTCTCCGGAAATCTTCCCCAGATGGACTGGAATCGCGTACTGCGTCGGTTTTTCCGAACCGGCTAACGGCTGGCAATCGGTATCGGTTTTACTTCACCCCCCCCTTCTGAAAGCCCTGGATCAGGCGCTGGCGTTCCATCTGCTGATACTCGTCCGAGAGCAGCACCTTGCAGTACCGGCAAAGATCCTCTGATTTCCGGTCCACGTCGCACTCGGTGCGGCAGTGGTGCATGATGCAGGTCGGGTCCTTGCAATGACGCAGGTTGAAGGTGTGGCCCAGCTCGTGGATCACCTCCTTGTCCAGCCTGGACCGGAATACCGACTCCGGGGAAAGGGCGGGGGGAAGCGGCGCGGCGTTGAGCCGGTGGGTGGACACGATGCAGGCCCGGCCTCGGAGCTGGGCCTCGCCGAAAACATAGGTCAGGATCGGAATGAAAAGATCCACCTTTACCAGGGCCACCACCTTCACGGCCCAGTCCGGCGCCAGCTCGGCGAGCCTTTCCAGCACCGCCGTGCTGTGGTACTGCCGGCGTTCGGAATTCCAGGCAAAGGGGATTTCCGTCAGGATCGGGTGCACCCGGGCCGGGAGGCCGAAGGCCCGGCGGACCGTTTCGCACAGACCGTCCATCAGCTCCGGGTCGAAATCACCGATGGGGGAAACGGCGATGCTATGGGGCGGGACCGGGGGCTTCAACGGGGCTTCCGGATGCCGTATCGGTTGATCTTGCTGTAGAGGGTGGACCGGTCGATCCCGAGAACCTTTGCGCTCCGGGCGATATTCCAGTCCTGCTGGCCCAGGACCTCGGCGATGTGGGCCTCTTCCATCTCCCGCAGGGTGGCGCCCGCGCCGG
Source organism: uncultured Desulfobacterales bacterium (assembly GCA_964407825.1). GTDB lineage: Bacteria > Desulfobacterota > Desulfobacteria > Desulfobacterales > JAFDDL01 > CAYOXD01. The sequence continues at coordinate 10,674 of CAYOXD010000059.1, forward strand.
GCCGGCCCGGGGCCTGGCAGACGATGGGCAGGTTCTCCAGCTCGATCATGTGGCCCTTGCAGACCACCACGGCCCGTTCGATGGCGTTTCTAAGCTCCCGCACGTTTCCCGGCCATCCATAGAGCATCAGTTCGTCCATGGCCTCCCGGCTGATCTTGTCCACGGACTTGTTGATCTCCCGGGTATAGAGGTAGAGGAAATGCTCCGCCAGCAGCGGGATGTCCTCTTTCCGGTCCCTGAGGCCGGGCATGGTCATGGAGAACACGTTGAGCCGGTAGTAGAGATCCTCCCGGAAGATGCCGTCCCGGATGGCCGCCTCCAGGTCCCGGTTGGTGGCGGCGATGACGCGGAAATCCGCCTCGATGGGCTGGGTCCCGCCCACGCGGTAAAAGACGCGGTCCTCCATCACCCGCAGCAGATCGATCTGCATGCGCATGCCGATCTCTCCGATTTCATCGAGGAAAATGGTTCCGCCGTGGGCCAGCTCGAGCCGTCCGCGCTTGGTCTCCTTGGCGTCGGTGAAGGCCCCGCGCTGGTGGCCGAACAGCTCGCTCTCCATCAGATGCTCGGGGATGGCCCCGCAGTTGACCGTGACGAAGGGCCCATCGCAGCGATGGCTGCGGGTGTGGATGGCCTTGGCGGCCAGGCCCTTTCCGGTTCCCGTTTCGCCGGTGATCAGCACCGTCGCGTCCGAGGGCGCGACGCTGCCGATGAGATCGAAGATCTCCTGCATGGGGGCGGACTGGCCGATGATGCTCTCGAACCGGGAGCGGTCCTTGACCTGCTCCCGGAGGTACTGGTTTTCGCGGTTCTGGGCCTGCATCTCCATCACCTTTTCGATCAGCAGCCCAAGCTCGTCCGGATCGAAGGGTTTCAGCAGATAGTCCTGGGCGCCGTTTTTCATGGCCTCGATGGCGGTGGCGATGGAGCCGAAGGCGGTGATCATCACCACGGCGGTCTGGGTCTCGCTCTCCTTGATGCGTCTCAGCACCTCCAGGCCGCTCATGCCCTCCATCTTGATATCCAGCAGGATGATATTGAAGGGTTTCTCCTTGAAGATCTCCAGGGCCTGCTCCCCGCTGGTGGCCGTCCGGACGTAATGGCCGTCCCGCTCCAGCCAGCCCGCAAGGGATTCCCGCATCACCAGCTCATCGTCCACGATCAGAATATTCGCCGTGCTCATGGTATCGGCTTCTCCCTCCCTGTCATATCAACAGAATTCAGCTGTCCTTGTCCTTGCTTTTCTCGTTGTCGTTGCTTAGCCGTAAGATTGTTTGTGGACACCGTGCATTTTTTTCTCCGAATGTGGCTTTTATTATGACTACAAAAAGACGACTACGATTACGACAACGACAACGACAACGAAAAGGGCCAGGGCAACGGGTTCATTGCATCACGGGGGGGGCTCCACCGGCAACGTCACCTTGAAAGTCGTTCCAGCCCCGGGCTCGGAGGCCACCTCGATGGTGCCGCCGTGGTCCTGGATGATGCCGTAGACCACCGACAACCCCAGTCCGACCCCCTTTCCCTTCTTTTTGGTGGTGTAGAAGGGCTCGAAGAGCCGGGCCTGGTTTTCCTTTTCGATGCCGATGCCGGTGTCCCGGAAGAGGATCGCCACCTGGTCCTTATTTTCAAGGGGCCGGGTATGGATATGCAGCACCCCGGCCTCGCTGGATTCCATGGCCTCCACCGCGTTGGAGATGAAATTCATGAAGACCTGCTGGAGCTGATCGTCGGAGCCGATGACCTCGGGCAGCCGGGGGTCGAGGTCCTTTTCCACCCGGACCCGGCCCAGTTTCAGCAGGTTGACGTTGATGATCAGCGTCTTTTCGATGAGCCGGTTCAGGTTGACCCGGCTCAGCTCCATCTTGGACTGGCGGGAGAAGGCCAGGAGGTTTGACACGATCCGGCTCGTTCGCCGGGTCTCGGTCTCCATGAGTTTGAGGTAGTCCTGGATCTTGCGGACATTGACCTTGGAGGGGGCGTCCTCCTCCAGGATGCGGCGGATGAGCAGGGTGAGATTCAATATGCCCGCCATGGGGTTGTTGATTTCATGGACCACCGAGGCGGCGAGTTTCCCCAGGGAGGCCATCTTGTCCTGGTGAAGGAGCTTGTCATGGACCTCCTCCAGCTCCTGGGTCCGCTCCTGGACCATCTGCTCCAGGCGCCGGGTGATTTCCTCCTCCTCCCGCTTTCGCTGCGTGATGTCGTGGCTGATGTGGATGAACTTGGTGATCTTTCCGTCCTTTTCCCAGATGGGGTAGACGTTGATTTCATAGTGGCGCGTCTCGCCGTCCTTTCCCACGTGGCTCCGCAGCCTTCCGGTGGGACGCTTGTTGCGGATCACGTCCATCAGGGGGCAGTCGGCCATGTCCGGGTCTTCGCCCGAGCCGCAGTGGTGGAAGACATCGTGGCATTTCATCCCCACCACCTCGTCATGGCTGTATCCCATCTTCTTGAGGAAGGACTCGTTTGCCTCCAGGATGCTCAAATCCGGTGAGATGACCAGGATGAAGTCCTGGATCCCGTCGACGATGGTCTCCATCGCCTTTTTCTGTTCCCGGAGTTTTCGCTCCTCCTGGCCGATGACGTTCCAGAAGAGGTTGAAGACCGGGTAGGACAGAATGCGGATCCGGGGCGGGCGGGTGCCCAGTATCTCGTCCAGGACCTTTGGATCCGGCGTCAGGATGATGATGAGATCGATCCGGTACTCCGCCTCGTAGAGGGTGCGGAAGTCGTCGACGGTCCGCAGCCCCAACTGCTGGGCCAGGTGCCGGCCCGGCTGCCGGGGGTCCGGGTCCGACACCGCCACGATGGGCGCGCCGATCCCGTGCTGCTGGTCATCGAAGCAGGTCCGCTCCAGAATCTCCCGGCATAGGTCGCCGCCGCCCACGAGGGCGATGTTGAAGGGGGTGGGGTGGGGGGTATTGCCACGGCCGGCGGCCCTGGCCTTCGCGGCGGGACGCCTGGAGCCGGCTTTCGAGGCTCGTGGAAGTCCGGTTTTCATCTGCCTCCGAGTAGATGTGAAGATGACGAATTTCCAGCAGGTTACCATGGAATCCAGCCCGGTCTCAAAACAGGTCTGAAACCACGTTGCCGGCCGGCCGGCAGGCGCTGTGCGGCCGGATTTTTTTCTTGACTAAATTTATGCCATACAATATAGAGTAACAAAAGAAATAAATGAGATTCAGAAAATTAATCGTTACCTTCCTCACCGTCCTCAACATAAGGAGACAATCATGCCTCAGAGTTCCGTCGGGTCCGTGATGGTTGTCGGCGGCGGCATCGCCGGGATGCAGTCCGCTCTCGACCTGGCCAACGCCGGTTACTACGTTTACCTTGTGGAAAAATCATCCGCCATCGGCGGGCTCATGAGTCAGCTGGACAAGACCTTTCCGACCAACGACTGTGCGATGTGAATTATCTCCCCTAAACTGGTCGAGGTCGGCCGGCACTTGAATATCGAATTGTTGACAAACTCGGAACTGATGTCCCTGGACGGGCAGCCCGGCCGGTTTACGGCCCGGGTTCAGGAGCGCCCCCGGTTCATCGATCTGCAAAAATGCACCAGCTGCGGGGAGTGCGCCAAGGTCTGCCCCGTGGAACTGCCCAACGACTACGACGAGGGGCTCTCCACGCGCAAGGCCGCCTTCAAGCAGTATGCCCAGGCCATCCCCGGCGCCTTCGCCATTGAAAAGCGCGACAAGGCGCCCTGTCGCCTGGCCTGCCCGGCAGGCCTCAACGTGCAGGGCTATGTGCAGATGGTCAAGCAGGGAAAATACAAGGAGGCCCTCCAGATCATCATGGAGGATCTGCCGCTTCCGGGCGTTCTGGGAAGGATCTGCCCCCACGGGTGCGAGGATGCCTGCCGCCGCTGCGAGGTGGACTCCCCCGTTGCCATCCGGGACCTGAAGCGCCTGGCCGCGGACCGCTTCGATCCCCGGGAGATCCCCATCGAGTGCCTGCCCGAGCGTCCCGAAAAGGTGGCCATCATCGGCTCCGGCCCGGCGGGATTGTCCGCGGCCTACCACCTGGCCAGGAGCGGGGTCAAGAGCGTCATCTACGAGGCGCTTCCCGAGGCCGGCGGCATGCTCCGGGTGGGGATTCCCGAGCACCGGCTGCCCAGGCAGATCCTGGACCGGGAGATCGAGGTGATCACCAACCTCGGCGTCGAGATCCGGTGCAATACGCCCCTGGGGCCCGAGCTGACGGTGGACGATCTTTTGAACGACGGCTACAAGGCGGTCTATCTCGCCCTTGGCGCCCACAAGGGGATCGAGCTGGGAATTCCCGGCGAGCACAGCCAGGGGGTCCGCCAGGGCGTGGACTTTCTAAGGGAGGTGAACCTCGCCGGAAAGGCGCCCGTGGGGAAGCGGGTGGCCATCATCGGCGGCGGCAACGTGGCCGTGGATGTCTCCCGGGCCGCCGTGCGCCTGGGCGCCGAGGAGGTCACCATCCTCTACCGCAGGACCCGGGCCGAGATGCCCGCCTGGGAGGAGGAGCTGGAGGCGGCCGAGACCGAGGGGGTGAAGATCCGGTATCTCACCGCGCCCCAGCAGGTGCTGTCCGCTGACGGCCGCGTCACGGGCCTCCGCTGCCTCCAGATGGAGCTCACCGAACCCGACTCCTCTGGCAGAAAGCGGCCCGTTCCCATCCCCGGCAGCGAGTTCGATCTCGGGGTGGACCAGATCATCCCGGCCATCGGCCAGCGGCCGGATCTTTCCGCCATCGAGGAGGTGGCCGGCATCCAGCTCACCCGCTACGGCACCACCGAGGTGGACCCCGTGACTTACGCCACGGGCCGGGAGGGCGTGTTCGCCGGCGGCGATCTTCAGACCGGCCCCTGGGTGGCCATCGGCGCCATCGCCGCGGGCCGCGAGGCGGCCAAGTCCGTCGTGCGCTACTTCGACGGCGAGGACATGGCCCTCGACCGGGAAAAGGCCGTGGTGGAGTCCCCCGACTACCGCCCCATCCCGGAGGACATTGTTTCCAAGGCCCGGGCCCCCATGCCGCACCTCGAGGTGGCGGCAAGGGCCGGCAACTTCGACGAGGTGGAGCTGGGTTTCGACGAGGCGGCCGGAAAGGACGAGGCGGGCCGCTGCCTCAACTGCGGCTACTGCTCCGAGTGCTACCAGTGCGTGGACGCCTGTCTGGCAAACGCGGTCTGCCACGACCAGCAGCCCCAGGAGCGGCGGCTCACCGTGGGATCGGTGATCCTCTGTCCGGGGAGCGAGCCCTTCGATCCTTCGGGATACGACGAGTTCTACCACTACAAGACCCATCCCAACGTGCTGACGAGCCTCGAGTTCGAGCGGATCTTAAGCGCCTCCGGCCCCACCATGGGGCATCTGGTGCGGCCCTCGGACCACGCGGAGCCCAAGAAAATCGCCTGGCTCCAGTGCGTGGGAAGCCGGGATTCGAACCGCTGCGGAAACGGCTACTGCTCGTCGGTCTGCTGCATGTACGCCGTCAAGGATTCCATGATGGCCAAGGACCACGCGGGCGAGGAGCTGGACTGCGCCATCTTCAATATGGACATCCGAACCTTCGGAAAGGACTACGAGGGCTACTACAACCGGGCCAAGGACAAGGTCGGGGTGCGGTTCGTCAAGGCCCGGGTGCACACCATCGATCCCCTGCGGGATTCCGGGGACCTCCGGATCCGCTACGTGGACGACACGGGCGCCATCCAGGAGGAGATCTTCAGCATGGTGGTCCTCTCCGTGGGACTCCAGGTCCCGAAGGAGACCATCGCCCTGGCAGAGCGGCTGAATGTGGATCTCAATAAATACAATTTCGCCGAGCGGGCGCCCTTCACACCGGTGGCCACATCGCGTCCCGGGGTCTTTGCCTGCGGGATCTTCGGCGAGCCGAAGGACATTCCCACCTCGGTGGTGGAGGCCAGCGCGGCCGCCAGCGCGGCCGGCGCCATCCTGGCGAGCGGCCGGCACACCCAGACCGTGCTGCCGCCCGAGATCCAGGAGATCGACGTGGCCCTGGCAGATCCCCGGGTGGGCGTCTTCGTCTGCGACTGCGGCATCAACATCGCCGGCGTGGTGGACGTGAAGTCCGTCCGAGACTATGCCGAAAGCCTGCCCCACGTGGCCTTTGCCGGAGAGAACCTCTTCACCTGCAGCCAGGACTCCCAGGAGCGCATGAAGCAGCTCATCCTCGAGCACAAGCTGAACCGCATCGTCGTGGCGGCCTGCACCCCCAAGACCCACGAGCCCATCTTCATGGAGACACTCGAGGCCTGCGGCCTCAACCGCTATCTTTTCGAGATGGCCAATATCCGAAACCAGGACTCCTGGGTCCACGGCCAGGACCCGGCCGATGCCACCGAGAAGGCCAAGGTCCTGGTGAAAATGGCCGTGGCCCGGGCCGTCACCTTAAAGCAGCTCTGGGACAAGAAGATCCCCGTCAACCAGCGGGCCCTCGTCGTCGGCGGCGGGATCGCCGGCATGAACGCGGCCCTGAACCTGGCGGACCAGGGATTCGAGACCGTTCTCCTGGAAAAGGAGGAGCAGCTCGGGGGGCTGGCCCGCCAGCTCATGGCCACCATCGAGGGCGCGGACATCCAGGCCTACCTGGCCGATCTCGTTGCCAGGGTCGAGGCCCACGCCGGCATCCAGGTGCTCACCCGGGCCCTGGTGGTGGGCTTTTCCGGGTACAAGGGAAACTTCACCACCGAGGTGCTGGTGGGCCCGGGCATGTACGAGCGAAAGATCGAGCACGGCGCCGTGGTGGTGGCAACCGGCGCCCACGAGTACCGGCCAAAGGAGTACCACTACGGAGAGGATCCGCGGGTGATGACCCAGATCGAGCTCGCCCGCCGGTTAGGAGAGCCCGATGCGGCCAAGGACCTTCGCCAGGTGGTCATGATCCAGTGCGTGGGCTCCCGGAACGAGGAGCGGCCCAACTGCTCCCGGGTCTGCTGCCAGGCAGCCATCAAGAACGCGCTTCACATCAAGGAGATGAACCCGGAGACCGAGGTCTTTATCCTCTACCGGGATATCCGCACCTATGGGCTCCTGGAGGATTACTACACCAAGGCCCGGGAAAAGGGCGTGCTCTTTTTCCGGTTCGATCCCGAGGATCCGCCCCAGGCCGAACCGGGCGAGGCGGGGGTCACGGTGACCTTCACGGACCATGTCCTGGGGCGCAAACTCCAGGTGGACACGGATCTTCTGGTGCTGAGCGCCGGGGTGGAGCCCGAGGACACGGAGGAGCTTTCCTCCATCATGAAGCTGGCCCGGAACGCCGAGGGCTACCTCGTGGAGGCCCATGTGAAGCTGCGGCCCGTGGATGTGGCCACGGAGGGCATCTTCATCTGCGGCACGGCCCACAGCCCCAAGCTCATCTCCGAGTCCATCTCCCAGGCCCTGGCGGCGGCGGCCCGGGCGGCGACCTTCCTGTCCAAGGAGGAGCTGACCCTCTCGGCCGTGACGGCCAGCGTCATGCAGGAGAAATGCGCCGCGTGTCTCGTCTGCGTGCGCTCCTGCCCCTACCATGTGCCGCGGATCAACGAGGAGGGGGTCAGCGAAATCGATCCGGCCCTGTGCCAGGGCTGCGGGGTGTGCACCGCGGAGTGCCCGGCCAAGGCCATTGCCCTCAACTGGTACGAGGATGAGCAGATCCTCAGTAAAGTGGAAGCATTGCTGGAGGGCGTCCTATGAGTCAGGAGGATTTCAAGCCGATCATCATCGCGTTTTGCTGCAATTTCTGAGGGTATTCCGCTGCGGACCTGGCAGGTTCGATGAGGCTGGACTACCCGGCAAGCGTGAAAATCGTGCGCGTTCCCTGTACGGG
>CAYOXD010000060.1:0-17731 GCA_964407825.1 uncultured Desulfobacterales bacterium
ACACAGGATTTTGGTTCCTGCATTCGGAGGTTCGAATCCTCCCGCCCCAGCCAGCGATCAGGGATCAAGGCCTTCACCGGGCTGCTGAGAGGAAGACGTGATGGACAACATGATTATTTTTTCCGGAACCTCAAATCCAAAGCTGACCACCGCCATCTGCGAATACCTGGACAGGCCGCTGGGGGGGGCAAAGGTCACAACCTTCAGCGATGGGGAAATTCAGATCGAGATTGACGAAAACGTTCGTTCCAAGGACGTTTTTGTTGTCCAATCTACCTGTCTGCCGGTGAACAAGAACCTGGTCGAACTGCTGCTGATGATCGATGCCTTCAAGCGATCCTCCGCACGCCGGATTACCGCGGTGATTCCCTACTATGGATACGCCCGTCAGGACAAGAAGGTAGCCCCCCGGGTCCCCATCAGTGCCAAGTTGGTGGCGGATCTGCTCACTAGCGCGGGCGCCAACCGCATTATCACAATGGACCTTCATGCCGGTCAGATCCAGGGATTTTTCAATATCCCCGTGGACAACCTCTTTGCCGCTCCGGTGATGATCGAGTACATGAAATCAATGAAAGAAGAAGCCGAGTCGGATCTGGTGATCGTCTCTCCGGATGCCGGCGGCGTCGAGCGCGCCCGGGCTTTTGCCAAACGACTGGGCACGGGTTTGGGGATCGTCGACAAACGCCGGGACAGACCGAATCAGGCCAGGGCCATGAACGTCATTGGCGATGTAATGGGCAAACGGGCGGTGATCGTGGACGACATGGTGGATACGGCCGGCACCCTGACGGAGGCGGCATCGGCCATCATAGGCAAGGGGGCCAGGGAAGTTCATGCCTGCTGCGCGCACCCGGTACTCTCGGGGCCGGCGGTCCAGCGGATTTCCGACTCTGCGCTCAGCAGCCTGCTGGTCACCGACACGATTCCCCTCAGTCCGGAAGCCGTGGCAACGGGAAAGATCAAGCAGCTGTCCATTTCGAAGCTGTTCGGAGAGGCCATTATTCGAAGTCATACGGGAGACTCGGTGACATCGCTGTTTGTTTAGGGTGAAACGAAACAAGGGAGGAAGGTTTCTTGCAACTTGTCGAATTGAAAGCCAATAAAAGGGATACCACGGGCAACGGACCGGCTAGGCAACTTCGCCGGACCGGACGGATACCGGCGGTTCTGTACGGACCGGGTAGCGAGCCGACCCTGCTGTCTGTCGAGCATCGGGAGCTGGAAGGGATTCTAAAGCACAACAAGGCCGCGCAGGTGGTGCTGAACCTGGTGGTGGAGGGGGCCGACGGCGTGAAGAACGCCATGATTCGGGAGCTTCAGACCGATCCCCTCTCGGGTGCTTATCTGCATGCGGACCTGTATGAGGTGTCCATGGACCGAAAGGTGCTCGCCAAGGTCCCGGTGGTCGCCACCGGCAAGAGCGTCGGTGTGGAAATGGGCGGCATGCTCCAGGTCATCCGAAGGGAACTGGAGGTCTTCTGCTATCCGGATCGGATCCCGCAATCCATCGAGATCGATATCACCAGCCTTGAAATCGGGGGCGCGATCCATGTGGAGGACATTCACTTGGAAGAGGACACTGAGGTCCCCCACGATGTCAATTTCACCATCCTGACGGTTCTGGGCCGAAAGGCTGAAACGGAGGTGAGTGAGGAGGAGGCCGAGGAAGGGGAGGAAGCCGAGGAGGCTGCCGCCGAATAGGGCTGGCGCCTTTTTCGATGCTTACCGATCATGCAGGATGCAGCGCTTCACCTTCTGGCCGGGCTCGGCAATCCGGGCAGGGAATACGACCGCACTCGCCACAATATCGGGTTTGCGGTGATGGATTACCTGGCGGAAAGGTATGCCATTTCGCTGACGGGCAAGAAGCCCGACTGCATATTCGGGCGGGGCGCCATTGAGCAAATCCCCGTCCTTCTGGCCAAACCCCAGGCCTTCATGAACCGAAGCGGGCCGCCGCTCAGGCGATTGGCCGATTATTTCCGAATACCAAGTCAGGAGATGTTGGTCCTTCACGATGACATTGACCTGGCGTTTGAAAGAATAAAAATCAAAGAGAAAGGAGGCGATGGCGGTCACAAGGGTGTTAGATCGATTATTGAAGCCTTCGGCACCGGTGAATTCGTGAGGGTTCGCATCGGTGTCGGGCGGGGTGCCGGCCGACCGGGGGACCAGAGGGATATGACCGGCCACGTGCTGGGCCGATTCAGCGGAGCTGAGGGCCGGCAGCTGGACCGGATCATTGAGCAGGCCGCGGAAGCTGTGGTGGCGGTGCTTCGTCATGGTACGACAGTGGGGATGAACAGGTTCAATAAGAAGATTAATTAGGTTCAGCGACAACAATGCTATGGAGGAATGAATGGAATTATTGAAGGGTAATATACCGTTGGTATGTACGCTGGTGGGTGTGATTGGAGTGCTCTATTCAATCGTTCTTGCAACAATCGTCAAAGCGGCCCCCGCAGGGGATGAGAAGATGCAGAGCATCGCCGCTGCCATCAAGGAAGGCGCCATCGCTTACCTCAACCGGCAGCTCAAGAGCATGGGCATTGCCGGTGCCGTCATTTTTGTTATTATTTTTGCCACGCTCGGCGCCAAGACCGCCTTCGGTTTTCTGCTGGGCGCCACCGCTTCCTTCATGGCCGGTTATATCGGCATGCGGGTATCGGTGCTGGCGAACGTGAGAACCGCCGAAGCTGCCAAGAAGGGCATGGCCGCCGGTCTCGGCCTGGCGTTCAAGGGCGGCTCCGTGACCGGTATGATCGTTGCCGGTCTGGCGCTGACCGTTACGGCTGGCTATTACACCGCCACCCATGATGTTACTGCTCTGGTGGCTCTCGGTTTCGGTGGCAGTCTGATCTCCATTTTCGCCCGTCTGGGCGGTGGTATCTTCACCAAGGGCGCCGACGTGGGTGCGGACCTGGTGGGGAAGGTCGAAGCCGGGATTCCCGAGGACGACCCCAGAAACCCGGCCGTTATCGCCGATAACGTGGGCGACAATGTGGGCGACTGTGCCGGTATGGCGGCAGATTTGTTCGAGACCTATGCGGTGACCGCTGTTGCCGCCATGCTCATCGGGCACCTGCTGTTCCCCAATGTAGCAATGGCCACGGAATTTCCGCTGGTCCTGGGCGCCATCTCCATTCTCGCGTCCATCATCGGCTGCTTTTTTGTCAGGCTGGGCAGAAGCCAGTACATCATGGGCGCTCTCTATAAGGGGATGTTCGGCTCCGCCATCATCGCGGCCGTCGCCTTTTTCTATGCCTGCAAGAACCTGATGCCCACCATGGGGACCGTTGCTCCCATGCACATTTACTACTGTACGCTGGTGGGGCTGGTCCTGACGGTTCTCATCGTGATCATTACCGAGTTCTACACCGGCATCTACTCCCCGGTTAAATCCGTTGCCGAGGCTTCCACCACCGGTCACGGCACCAACATCATCGCGGGTCTGGCCGTCAGCATGCAGGCCACCGCGGCACCGGTTATAGCCATCTGCGTCGGCATCCTGATCGCCTATCACTACGCGGGCCTCTACGGCATCGCCATGGCCGCCATGTCCATGCTTTCCATGACCGGTATGGTCATCGCCATTGACGCTTACGGTCCCATCACTGACAATGCCGGTGGTATCGCCGAGATGGCCGAGATGGACGAGAGCGTCCGTGCCGTCACCGACCCCCTGGATGCCGTTGGAAACACCACCAAGGCCGTTACCAAGGGATACGCCATCGGCTCCGCCGGTCTGGCCGCTCTGGTGCTCTTTGGCGCCTATGTGCAGGAGTTCAGCCTGCATGGGGCCAATTCCGCCATCAGGTTCGATCTGTCCAACGTGAACGTTATCGTGGGGCTTTTTATCGGCGGTCTGCTGCCCTATCTGTTCGCCTCCATCGCCATGAAGGCGGTCGGTCATGCCGGCGGCGCGGTCGTGGATGAGGTCCGTCGTCAGTTCCGCGAAATTCCGGGCATCATGGAAGGCACCGCGAAACCCGATTACGGCGCCTGCGTGGACATCGTCACCAAGTTCGCCCTGAAAGAGATGCTGTTTCCGGCTCTGCTGCCCGTGGTAGCCCCGATTCTGGTGGGTTTTTTCTTGGGCAAGGTGGCCTTGGGCGGTCTGCTGATCGGCAGCATCGTGACGGGTATCTTCGTGGCCATTTCCATGACCACCGGTGGCGCGGCTTGGGACAACGCCAAGAAGTACATTGAAGACGGTCATCTGGGCGGCAAGGGCAGCGATGCCCACAAGGCAGCCGTTACCGGCGACACCGTCGGCGACCCGTACAAGGATACCGCTGGCCCCGCCATCAACCCGATGATCAAGATCCTGAACGTGGTGGCATTGCTGATGGTACCTTTCCTGATGTAACCCGACGTTTACATAGCTTAAAATCGACAAAAAGGATTGGTGCGGAAGCGCCAATCCTTTTTTATTGATTGTTATCCGCCTGAATGTTATAATGCCGACATATTGTCAGAAGTTTCAACGGGTATAACGCATATGCGTGTAACAAAATGGTAGATGAATGAGCGAACATGTGAACGGCGACGGTCAACAGATACGGGAATTTGAAGTGGGAGATCTTGCGGTTTATCCGGCCCATGGCGTGGGGCGGATCGATGCCATCGAGAGCAAGGTAGTCAACGGAGAAACCCATGATTTCTATATCATGAAGATCATCGAGAACGGGATGGTTATCATGATTCCTACTCGAAACGTGGCGTCCGTGGGGCTTCGGGACATCATCAAGAAGGAGGATATCCCGAAGGTATACGAGATCATGAAGGAGAACCGGGAAACCCCCATTGACAACCAGACCTGGAATCGGCGTTACCGGGAATATATGGAAAAGATCAAGACCGGCAGCCTTCAGGATGTGGCCGAGGTGTTCCGGGATCTTTACATACTCAAGTTGAACAAGGACCTCTCTTTTGGGGAGCGCAAGCTGTACGACACGGCCCAAGGATTGCTAATCCGGGAGCTTTCCACCGCGAAGGATTTGGATGAAGCGATCATCCTGGAAGAGATCGAAGCCCTCTTCACTCCAGAATAACTTACATTCCCAAGATGGATCAGAACAGCAAGGCCTTTAAAATTACCGCCGAAGCGCCTGATGCCGGAAAACGTCTCGACTTCCTGATTTCCTCCCACCTCCCTGACTGTTCCAGAAATTATGCTGCCGAATTGGTACGTAAAGGCCTTGTGCGCGTTGGCGGCTGCGTTAAAAAGGCCGCCTACCGGGTGCAGGCCGGCGACCGGATCCAGGGCAAGCTGCCGCCGGCCCAGGTGCCGGACTATGCACCGGAGCCGATCCCCCTCGCGGTGCTCTTCGAAGACGAGGCCCTGATCGTGATCAATAAGCAGCCAGGGCTCGTAGTGCACCCGGCGCCGGGACACCCCGGGGGTACCCTGGTGAACGCGTTGCTTCATCACTGCCCCCCCATAGAGGCCATCGGCGGCGAGTTGAGACCGGGCATCGTGCATCGCCTGGATCGGGATACCTCGGGTACCCTGGTGATCGCCAAAACGGCATCTGTCTTGGAGCACCTGGCCCATCAGTTCAAATCCCGACAGGTGAAGAAGGAGTACCTGGCCCTTGTCCATGGAACGCCCCGGGAAGCCGAAGGCGTCCTGACGCTGCCCATCGGCCGTCATCCGGTGGATCGTAAACGGATGAGCACCCGAAGCAGAAAGAGCCGGCATGCCGAGACCCACTGGCGCATCCAGGCCCGGTATGGTGGCCTGACCCTCCTGAGGGTCCGCATTAAGACCGGACGGACGCACCAGATCCGGGTTCACTGCGCTGCGATGCGCCACCCCGTGGTGGGGGATGCGGTATACGGCGGGCGAAAGAGCGGTGTGGCAAGAGCCGTCAGTCTATCGCCGGCAGCGGCGCGGCTTGTGGAAGGCGTTTCGAGGCAGATGCTCCACGCCTGGCGGCTGACCTTCACCCACCCCCTCAGGCAGGAGGAAATGATGTTCGAGTCGCCGCTTCCGCCGGACATGGGGGGGCTGGTTGCGGCGTTGCGGGCGTTATCGGCTGGGGAAACAGCCTGTCCCCCACGTTGACCAACGCTATCGGTATCGGTATCGAATGCCGGGAACGATTTCGATACCGATACCGAATAGGAAATTGCAGCTAATCTTTGGGTATTATATTATGAATACACTCAACATCGTCTGCCCGGATTGCGGCGGGCCCCTGTTTTTGAAGCCGACCTGAGGCCGCGTTCAGCTGTGCTGCAGGTCCTGCGGCAAAAAGTTCGCCATGGAAACCTTCGCCGAGAATTTGGATGAGATCTGGGAGGAAGCCCTGGCCCATATTCCCTGTGACCGGCTGTGAGGCCCCCATGCGTCCCACCGAGACTAATTTCAAGCTCATCATTGAGTATGACGGCACCGCCTACCATGGCTGGCAGCGGCAGGCCCGGGAGGACACCATCCAGGGCCGGATCGAGGCGGCCATCCGGCGGCTGACGGGGCAGGCCGTGTCACTAATCGGATCCGGACGGACGGATGCGGGGGTTCATGCCCTGGGCCAGGTGGCCAACTTCAGGTGCCTGTCGACGCTTTCGGCTGACGTTGTGCTCAGGGCCCTGAATGCACTTTTGCCAGGAGACATTTCGATTGTGCACTGCAGCACCGCGCCGGCCGCCTTTCACGCGCGCTTTGACGCCAGGGAGAAGACCTACCGTTATTCACTCCTCAACCGCTTCTGCCCGGCCGCCATCGGCCGCCAGTACCACTGGCACATTCGACAACCATTGGATGTGCCAGCCATGCGGGCCGCTCTGGCGCACCTGGTGGGCACCCACGATTTCAAGTCCTTTGAGGGTGCCGGCAGCCCGCGGATTCACACCATCCGGACCCTCATCGATGCGGGGCTTGCGTGCACAGGCGATGGCCGGATCGATTTGACGGTTTCGGCCAACGGATTTTTGAAGCACATGGTGAGAAATATCGTCGGGACCCTGGTGGCGGTGGGAAGGGGGAAAATCGCACCGGAGGGGGTTTGTACCATTCTCGATGCCAGGGACCGCTCCACCGCTGCGGCCACGTCGCCGGCGCAGGGGTTGTGCCTTGTGGGGGTGCGGTACTGATTCTCAGGCCGCCTGATGCTTCATGTCATTGATCCGGTTGTTGTAAAAGGCGATGACTTCCCGACGGCTGAGCATGCCGATGAGGGTGCTGTGGTCTTCGTCGTTGACAACGGGGAGGGAATCGATGTTCTTGACGGTAAACTTTTGAAGGACGCTGTTCAGATCCTCCCGGGGCGTGGTGAAGATGATGTCCGTGGCGCAGATATCCTTCATGACCACCAGGTGTTCGATTTCCTGTGAGAAAAGAACCTCTCGGATGTCCGTGCTGGAAAAAATCCCAGTGAGGCGTTTGTTGTCGTCCATCACCGGGAAGTAATGCTGCTTGGTTCCGGAAAAAAAGAGTTTGAACTGGAGGAAGGGCATGCTTTGGGGGATCATCTGGACCTTCTGGACCACGCCCATCAGATCCCTGACGTGAATGGTCTCAAGGATATCGAGAAAGAACTCCCCCGCATGGGCGGGGGATTGGATTTTGCCTTTCACCTGCCGGTGATAGATGGTCCAGCGCTGGGATGCCAGGTATGACACCGAGCAGACCAGAAGAGACGGCAGCAGCAGGTGATAGGAGTCGGTCATCTCGCTCACGAAGATCATGGTGGAGATGGGCGTATTGGAGACCGCCGTGAAAAAGCCGGCCATTCCCACCACCACGAAGGCACCCGGTTCGGTGACCACCGTCGGCATGAGAATGTTGAAGGCCTGCCCCACGGCACCGCCCACGGCACCGCCAATGACCACCGAGGGGCCGAAAACCCCGCCGCTGCCACCGGAACCGATGGAGAAGGAGGTGGTGATGATTTTTCCGACGGCCAAGAGCAATAGGATCGTGATCCCCAACTCGTTGTCCAGGGCCTTTTGGGCATAACCGTAGCCGAAAGACATGGTAAAGGGCAGGTAGAGGCCGATGGCGCCGGTGCACAGGCCACCGACGACCGGCTTGATATGGTTGGGGATGTTAAAGGAATGGAACATCCGGGTGACGCCGTAGAAGCAATTGACGTACAGCGCGCCAAAGGGCACGAGAATCAGGGCCAGTGCCAGATAGGGTCCCAGTTCCAAGGGATTTTCGAACTTGAATCCGGGCGTGTGGAAAAGAGACCCCCACCCGTAGAACAGACAGTAGACACAGTAGGCGACCACCGCCGCGATGCCCGAGGGGAGAATGACCTCCGACTCGAACTCCGGATCCTGGTACAGGACCTCCGCAGCGAAGAGGGCGCCCGCCAGGGGGGCGCGGAAGATGCTCCCGATGCCGGCGCCCATGCCGGCTGCCATCATGATGCGTCGCTCCCGGTTGGAGAGCTTGAGCCGGGTGGCAAGAAAGGAGCCGAAACCGGCGCCGATCTGGGCGATGGGGCCCTCGCGGCCGCCTGAGCCGCCGGTGGTGAGGGTCAGGGCTGAAGCGATGGTTTTGATGAAAGGGACACGGCTGCGAATGAATCCCCCCTTCTGGTGATAGGCTTCGATGGCCGCATCGGTTCCGTGACCTTCAGCCTCCGGTGCGAAGGTATACACGAGCCACCCGCTCAGCAGCCCTCCCGCCGCGGGCAGGAGAAAGAGGATCCACCGGTTGAAGACGGTGGCGGTTGGCGTGAAAAGGAAGTGTTCGCTGGCCGGGGCCGGCGGCCGGTATCCCGCCAACATATCCATGAAATAGTGCGAGCCGGTTTCGCAGAGGGTCTGGAACAGGATGGAGCCCAGGCCTGCGATGACCCCGATCATCAGGAAGTTGACGGCCCATTTGCCGGCATGGGCGACACCGTAGGAACCCTCTCTGGGGAAAAGGCGGTTCCTTATGTTCTTCATCTTTGTCAGCAGAGACATAGCGCTTCGCCAGGGCACCTAACCCCAACTGTGGGGAAAATGTTCACGGCCATAGTTTCAGGATTCAAGATCTTCGATTCCTTTTAGAATCGTGTCGAACAGCAAGGGAATGTCAGCCTCCTCCAGGCAGGAGAAGGCGATTCTCAGGTTCTCGGCACCGATGGAGATCAAACCCACGCCGTATCGGTCCAATAGATGACATCGCAAGGTTTCCGCGTCAACGTTTTTCAGGCGGATGCACATAAAATATCCGGAATTGAAGGGGTAGGCCTCGAAGGCGCCCCGGTAGCGGTCCTCCCGGAGAATTTTCTTGATGCGTTCGGCCCGGGAACGTAGGATTTCAAACTTCTCCGCGTGCTCCCTTTCATGGGCCTCGTTCTCCATGGACCGCAGAACCAGGGTTTGGCTCAGGTGCGAGGCATTGGAGATGGAGCCGCGCACGGCGCCGGCGGTCTTTTTCTCTAGGGCCTCGTATACCGCCTCGGTATTGGATGCGATCTTCGACCCATAGGTGATGAAGCCCACCCGGAGCCCCCAGGCGAAGCTCTCCTTGGTGGCACCGTCCAGCTTGATGGCAAGGAGCCGCGGGTCCTGGTCGCAGAGCCGGGTGAAGAGGGATTCCTTGAGGGTATCCTCCTCGTAGAAGAGACCGAAGTAGGCATCGTCCAGGGCCGCGATGATACGGGCGCCGCCGGCCGCCGCGGTTTCCGTCAGGATCCGCCGGATCTCTTCTCCCTCCGCCTTGCTGATGGTGTATCCGGTGGGGTTCTGGGGGAAGTTGAGCAGCACGATGATCTTTCGATGGGTCCGGGCCTCCCGGTGGACCGTTTCGGCAAAGCCTTCCAGGTTGAAGCCGCCGGTTTGGCTGAAGAGAGGATAGGTCACGATCCGAGCGGCCTTTCGGACACTCAGGATCATGTTGTAGTTGCCCCACATCATGTCCGGAAGGATCACCACATCGTCCGGATCGACCCACAGGTCGGCAAACACGCTGATGGCGTGGGTGATGCCGTTGGTCACGACAGGCAGGCTGAACCGGGCTTCCGAGAGGGAAGGATTCTTCCGCCGAAGGCTTTCGGCCCAGGCCCTCCGCAGGGGCGCAATGCCGAAGGAAGGGGCATAGGTGAGGGATTGCTCGGGTTCGATGCCGTTGAGGCCCGCCATGATCGAGGGGAAATGCATGGTTTTTCCCGCCTCGGTGGCAATGCCGATGGTGGCGTTGATCCGATGGGCCTTTTCCCTTGCCTCTGCGCTCTGGCTCAGGATCCCCTTGGGGAAAAAAAGATTCTTCCCGATGGATGAAAGCATCTCATAAAGATCGGGAGCCGAGGTCTGCAAGGTCTGATTAAGCTCGCTGGCGATGGGATTCATGGGTGATCGCTCCTTCAAAAAAAAACCCGCTCAGAAGCGAGCGGGTTTTGAGGCAATCTGTTTAAAACTGCATCAACGGCCTCCCCGCTTGGATGCCTTCAGGGGATTGAGCTTGACCGCTGCCTTCTTTTCCGTGGCGAGGTTGACGTGGGTGGCCATGTTGCAGTGGCCGTGCTTCCACTTGGCAGAGGGGTCCGGGCATGTGGTGCAGTACCAGCCGGTCTTGAATTCCTTGCTCCGGGCGCATCCGTCGCAGGCTTCGAGCGCTTCGAGGCAGGCGCCGGTCTTATAGGAGCATCCCCTTGCGGTCATGAAAGGGCAATCGACACCCTCACGAATGGTTGTGCATTTCATTTCTTTATAACCTCCTTCAAGGATCGGATCTGCAGCAAGGAAACGCCGCTTCGGCTTTCCGCTGCCTTACTCTTAGAGTTGCGAATTAAGAACTGTAATTGGAAATTTCGGCCATGTCAAATCTTTTTTCAACCGATTTCCTGAAAACAAAAAGAACTTGAAAGAATCGGCTCATTATGATACTCACCGTCCTTTGATTTGCCATGCGATGCGTTAACGATCTAACTCACAAAGGACGTTTGAAAAAATGGTAAAGAAAGAACTGAAACTGGCTTACGTTTTGGCAGTCGCTTTGCTTGCGGTGGGAGTTGTTTGCTACTCGGTGCCGGCCAAGGCGCCCGAACGACCGTTGCGCATGATGTATCATACCGTCGCCGGCAGGGTGCTCTTCAACCATCAAATGCATCTGGATGCGTCCGGGTATGCCGTTTCCTGCAGGGACTGTCACCACCACCCGGAAGATGGAAGTGAAACGAGAGCCTGCGGTTCCTGTCACAAAGAGCCCGAGGCTGGCAAAATTGCCGCCACCGGATGCTATGACTGCCATGAAGCCGAAGATCTCAAAGGCACGAAGGTTGTGAAGAGAGCCGATGCCTTTCATGCCCAATGTATCAATTGCCATAAGAATTTCGGGTCGGGACCGGTGGAATGCTCGCAGTGCCATATCCAATAGGCTCCCATCGGATTGTCGAAGGTTTGGTTGAACCAGTTAAACCCATCGCGCCAAATGAATAGGGTTGAATTATGATGAAGAAAGCATTTTTCGGTTTGTCGAAACCCCGGGTGCTCTATCCGCCTTCCCAGGAAGTGTTCCCGGCCCCAAAATCAATTACTCCTCCCAGCCAGGTGACCCTGCTCATCGAGGGGAGCCTGTCCGCTGTCGATCCGGAAGTGCTTAAAAAGGGGGATGCCGTCAAGACCGGCCAGAAGATCACGCTGTCCGAGAGCGCCGGGCACTATGCGATTTCAAGTGTCACCGGCGTCGTATCCGATCTTTCCCTGTACGAGAGCGACTTCGGAAAAACCTATGTGGCGGTCTCCATCGATGCGGAGAAAACCGATCAGTTTGATGAGACCTTCGAGCCGCTGGCTGGGGAGCCCACCCTGGCCTCGGCCCAGGCGTACCTGATGGCTGTTCCCGGTAGCCCCGATCTTTCGGTTTTTTCGGATTCCGAAAAAACCATTGACACCATCGTCGTCACCGCGGAGGACCAGGATATCCTGGTGGCCACCAACCGGTTCGCCGCCACGAACAGGGCAGAGGCGCTCAAAAAAGGCGTGGGCATCCTCAAACAGATCACGGGCGTAGAACGCGTGGTTCTGGCCATTCCCCGGGATCGCTTCCAGAGCTACGGGCATATCAACGCGGAACTCAAGGCCGTGGACATCGCCTATCCGTCGGCCAACCCCCTCGCCATTATGCATCGGGTGCTGGAGACAACAGTGCCCGCCGGGAAGTGCCCGGAGGACATGGGGGTCGTGTTCTTCACCGCCGAGGCGGTCGCCGCCATCGGCGAAGCCTATGAAACGGGCCGTGTACCGGTCAAGAAGATCCTCACCCTGATCCACAAGGATGGCAGCCAGAGCCTCCTGGAGGTCCGTATCGGCACCCCCATCCGAACCCTCGTCGCCGCCTGCCAGGAGAGCCTGTCCGAGATGGATCGGCTCATCGTCGGCGGGCCCATGACCGGCCGCGCTTTGTACACCGAGAACCATCCGGTTCAGCCTGACACCGACGCCATCATGCTCCAGGACAAGGCGGATGTCCCGCTGGTTTCCGACTATCCGTGCATCAACTGCGGCCAGTGCGTCCGGGTGTGCCCTGCGAAGATGCCGGTGAACATGCTGGTGCGGTTTCTGGAGGCAGCCTCCTACCAGACCGGGGCCGATGAATACGATCTTTACTCCTGTATTGAGTGTGGTCTTTGCAGCTATGTCTGCGTCGCGAAGATTCCCATCTTTCAATACATCCGGTTGGCGAAATACGAACTGAGCCGAGTCCAAACAGCGGAGGCGAATAATGATTAGTCAAAAGAAATTTATCGTTTCACATGCGCCGTTCTGGCACTGCGGCAACAGCATCTCGGAAAGAAACTATCATATCATGCTGGCAGCGGTACCGGCGGTCCTGATGGGGATCATGACTTACGGAATACCCGCCCTGGCCGTAGTCTCCCTGTCCGTCTCCACAGCCATGATGTGGGAATATCTTTTCAACCGGATGGCGAAGCGGCCCATCTCCATCGGAGACGGCAACGCGGCACTCATCGGGTTGCTTCTGGCCATGCTGATGCCGGCCACCATGCCTTGGTGGGCGGTGCTGGTGGGGACTTTCATCGCGATTTTCATCGGCAAGCAGATCTATGGGGGCATCGGTGCCAACCCCTTCAACCCGATCATGGTTGCGGTGGCGATTCTCATGGTGGCCTGGAAGAACCTCTTCGATTTCGACGCCATGCTGGCCAACTTCAATTTCAGTTTCCTCACCATCTCGCCTCTCGTGGCGCTGAAGGCATTCGGCGCCCATGCTACGACACAGTTCAATCCGATGGACCTCTTCATCGGCCGGCAGGTGGGCGGCATCGGTGCCACCTTCGGGCTGGGGCTTGTGGCGGGTGGGCTCTACCTGATGCTCAGGGGATTCATCCGGTGGGAGATTTCCCTCTCGTTTCTGGTGGGTATCGCTGTAACGGCCGCCCTGTTTCACATGGCCAATCCGATAAAATACGGCGGGCCGATGATCCATCTGCTCTCCGGTTACACTCTGATCGGTGCCTTTTTCCTTGCCACCGAGGATTCCTCCTCCCCGGTCAACCCCGTCCCCATGCTGATATACGGCACCCTGGGAGGCGTCATGACCGTTCTGATCCGGGATATCGGAATCTATCCGGACGGCGTTGTTTTCGCCATACTCGTTATTAATCTCGTGAATCCGCTTCTGGACAAGATCCGGCCGAAAGCGATCGGAAAGGTGGCCTGATATGAAAGATATGATCAAGATGATCGTGGTGCTGACGGTGCTGAGCTCACTTTCCGGAGGACTTCTCGCGGCGCTTCGGGATGGAACCAAGGACCGTATTGAAATGCAGGAGCTGAACCTGGTCAAGGGCCCGGTGATCCACCAACTCCTCAAGGGCGCAACGAACGATCCATTGAAGGACCGGTTCAAGGTCAAGGACGGCGATGTGGAGCGAAACATCTTCGTCGGTGTCTTCGACGGCAAGCCCGACGTCATCGCCTTCGAGGTCACGGGAAAGGGGTTCGCCTCCGACGTCGGACTGATGACAGCCATCAACGTTGACACCGATAAATTTATTGGGGCAGGGGTCACCACCCACAGCGAAACGCCGGGCCTCGGGGCCAGGGCCAAGAGCGATCCCAATTTCACGGCGCAGTTCAAGGGACTTCCGGCAACGGCGCCCCTCAAGGTCACCAAGGACGGCGGCCAAATCAACGCCCTGAGCGGTGCCACCATTACCTCCAGGGGAGTCTGCGCCGCCGCGACCGAAGCAGCCACCATCTACCAGAGAATCAAACCACAGCTGATCGCGAAATTAAAGGACTATTCAAAATAGGGGAGTAGAGGCATGGCCAAGTCATTAGCTCAGGAATTTACTAAAGGACTGTGGAAGGAGATACCGCCGTTCCGGCTCGTGCTCGGGTTGTGTCCCACCCTGGGGGTGACCACCACCGTGGAGAACGGGCTCGGTATGGGGATGGCCACAGCCTTCGTTCTGGTGGCATCCAACATATTAATCTCCATGTTGCGCAAGATCATCCCGTCAAAGGTGCGTATCGCCTGCTATATCATCGTCATTGCCACCTTCGTCACCGTGGTCGAACTGCTGATGAAGGCGTTCGCCTACCCCCTCTATCTGAGTCTCGGGGTGTTCATTCCACTGATCGTCGTGAACTGCATTCTCCTGGGCCGCGCCGAGGCATTCGCGGCCAAGAACGGCGTGGTGGCATCCATTGCGGACGGGCTTGGCATCGGCCTTGGTTTCACCCTGTCCCTCGCCGCGCTGGGCGCCGTGCGGAACATTCTCGGAACAGGCGAGCTGACCATCTGGAAGGGAGTCGTGATTCACCATATTTTCGGGCTGTCGTACCATCCCTTCGCGTTCATGGTCCAGGCTCCGGGCGCCTTCATCTGCCTGGGCCTCATGCTGTGCATAATGAATATCGTGGGGAAAAAATAGGAGTCTAAAAAATGGGTCATCTCATTGTCCTTCTCATCAGCTGTATCCTCGTCAACAATATTCTGCTGGCTCAGTTCCTGGGGAACTGCCCGTTTCTCGGCACCTCCAAGAAGATGGAAACGGCCGTCGGCATGGCCATGGCGGTTGTCTTCGTTCTGGTCATGGCCGGGGTCATCACCTGGATGATCTATTACTGGCTCCTGGTGCCCCTCAACCTGGTTTACCTGCGCACCATCGCCTTTATTCTCGTCATCGCGGCCCTGGTTCAGTTCGTCGAGATGTTCCTGAAAAAGAGCATTCCGGCGCTCTACGCGGGCCTGGGTATTTTCTTGCCGCTCATCACCACCAACTGTGCCGTGATGGGCGCCTGCGTGATCAACATCGACAAGGAGTACACCTTCATGCAGGCGCTGGTGGCCTCCTTCGGGTTCGCCGCCGGCTTCGGCCTGGCGCTGATTCTTTTTGCCGGCGTCCGGGAGCGCATCCTGCTGGCCCGGGTGCCCAGGCCCCTCCAGGATACCTCCATCGCCCTGGTGACGGCCGGCCTGTTGTCGTTGACCTTTTTTGCCTTCAAGGGCATGGTGTAGGGTGCCCCTGGATTTATAAGGCCCAAATTTCACTTTAAGGAGTTTTTAACGTGATCGAAGCCACTATCGCCATGTGTGCGCTCGGAGCCGTCTGCGGCATCATTCTGAGCGTGGCCGCAAAAGTTTTTTACGTATATGAAGACCCCCGCATCGCGGAAGTCGAATCCTTTCTGGCCGGCGCCAACTGCGGCGGCTGCGGCTATGCCGGGTGCTCGGCCGCGGCGGTGGCCATTGTCGCCGGCAAGGCGGCCCCCAGCACCTGCACCGTCGGGGGACCCGAGGCGGCCGCTGCCGTGGCAGGGGTCATGGGGATGGACCCGGGAAGCGCCGAGCCCAAGATCTCCAAGAACGAATGCAGCGGCGGATTCCGTGCCGATGACCGTTACCAGTACATGGGTGTCATGAGCTGCCGGGCCCTTTCGGCCATGTACGGCGGAAAGCGGGTCTGCACCATCGGGTGCCTGGGCATGGGGGACTGCGTGAAATCCTGCGCCTTCGATGCCATCCACATGGGACCCGAGGGGTTTCCGGTGGTGAACGAGATCAAGTGCGTCGGCTGCGGGGCCTGCGAGAAGGCCTGCCCCAAGGACATCCTGCATGTGCGGACCATGAGCGAGCGGCTCCTTCACTTCAACCAGGAGGATGATGCCCTGGCCCCCTGCGCCCAGACCTGCCCGGCGGAGATCAACATCCCCAAGTACATCGCACAGATCCGGGAGGGGGACTATGAAGGCGCCGTGCATACTCTCCGTGAGAGAAATCCGCTGCTCCTGTCCTGCGGCCGCGTGTGCCCGCATCCCTGTGAGAATTACTGCCGCCGCGGGATCGAGGACGAGCCGGTCTCCATCAATCAGCTGAAGCGTTTCGTAGCCGATTACGAGATGAACCACGGCAAGCGCCTTCCCGTCGCCTGTGCGCCGGACACGGGCAAGAAGGTGGCCGTCGTCGGTGGCGGGCCTGCGGGCCTGAGCTGCGCCTTTTTCCTGAGACGTCTGGGCCACGCCGTGACCATTTTCGATATGATGCCGGAACTTGGTGGTATGATTCGGTACGGCATTCCCGAGTACCGCCTACCCAAGGAAGTCCTCAAGTGGGAAACCGACGGGATCCTGAACCTCGGCATCGAGGCCCAGCTCGGCGTCAAGCTGGGATCGGACTTCACCATCAGCTCCCTTGTTGACTCTGGTTACGACGCCGTTTTCCTCGGCGTTGGCGCCTGGAAAGACTACAAGCTGGGTGTTGAGGGGGAGGACATGAAGGGATGCTATACGGGCATCGACTTTCTGACCCGTTTCGCCGTCTACCAGCAGCAGGGCAAGGATGTGAAAGCCTACCCCATTGGCAAGAAGTGCGTCGTCATCGGCGGCGGTAACACGGCCATCGACTGTGTGCGGACCCTGATCCGCCTCGGGGCCAAAGAGGTTTCCATCGTCTACCGCCGGACCCGGGCGGAAATGCCCGCCAACCTGGTGGAGATCGAGGCCGCCGAGCACGAGGGGGTCAAGTTCCACTTCCTCGCCGCTCCCACCAGGATCGTCGGCGACGGAAAAGGCCGCATCACCCATTTGGAATACCTGAAGATGGAGCTGGGTGAACCGGATGCCAGCGGCAGGCGCAGGCCCGTTCCCATCGAAGGATCCGAGACCCTCATGGCAGTGGACATGCTGGTGACTGCCATCGGCCAGGGGCCGGATGTCTCCTTTATCTCCGAGGGGAACCAGACCGCGGAGCTGAAAACCACCCGGTGGAACACCATCGACGGGGATCCCGAGATCCTGCAGTCCTCCATTCCCTACATCTTTGCGGCGGGGGACGCCTTTACCGGTGCCTCCCTGGTGGTGGAAGCCATCGGCGGCGGCCGCCGGGCCGCACGGGCGATCCACCTGTATCTCGCCGGCGAGGAGGTAACGGCGGTTCCGAAATCGCTTCGGAAAAAGCACATACCGGAATCGCTGTTCAAGAGCGTCGAGGGTCTCAGCCCCTGCAAGCGCACGCCCATGCCGGAGATGGAGGTCAAGGAGCGGATACGATCCTTTGCCGAGTCGGATCTTGTCATTACCGAGGCCGATGCCAGGTACGAATCCAACCGCTGCCTGAATTGTTGCCGCATCTGCTACAACAGGGACGAGGTGACCGAGGCCAAGGAGGCCGAGGTGGCCTAGCCACAGCGGATCGATCATTTGCCTGAAACCGGCTTCATTCGGGTAGCTTCCGATGGAGCCGGTTTTTTTATCGGACGGCGGTAGATGAATAACCGGGTTGGGCTTAACTTTGGATGGTGGCTGCGATTAC
>CAYOXD010000061.1:0-17618 GCA_964407825.1 uncultured Desulfobacterales bacterium
GCAGCATCGGATCGGTCAGCCAGACCAGCAGCTCCGACTGCGACATCTGGGTCTGCTGTGACAGGCAGCACTTCGATGAGGACTCCTGGCGCCAGCTACATCAGAAGCTCAATCTAATCAAGGACTGGTTGGACATGCACCTTCGGATGCAGGTTCATTTTTTCATCTGTGATGTGGAGGACGTCCGGAACAACCGGTTTGGAAGCGTCGATTCGGAGAGCTCCGGCAGCATTCAGCTAAACGTCCTGAAGGAGGAATTTTACAGGACCTGTATCGTTATATGCGGAAAAATCCCCCTCTGGTGGCTCTGTCAGGACGAACGGGACCCCCTATCCTACGCGGAGGCCCAAAAGGCGTTGGCGGCAAGCAAGTACAGAGAATTCGACATCATCGACTTTGGTGATCTCCAGCAGATCGATGGCTCGGAATATTTCGGTGCGGCCCTCTGGCAGCTCCAGAAGGCCCTGAAGCGGCCGTTGAAATCCATTCTCAAAATGATTCTCCTCAAAATCCTTCTGGACCGCCCCCAGGAGCGGACCATCTGTCATCAATTCCGGGAAGCGGTTCTGAGCACCGACGAGGACGCGCTGTTTCCGGACCCCAGCGTGTTCACCTTTCACTGCATTCTGAGCCACTACCACGCCATGGGCAAACCCGAAACCTTGGAATTTTTGAAAAACTGCATTTATATCCGCTGCGAAATCATCCCCCACTCCAGCCGCATGCCGCTGAAGAATCAACTGGTCAAGGAGCTCTTCCAGCAGTACCCCATCGATATCAGAAAACGCATCCGCCTGAGCCAATTTCCCATGTGGGATTTCAATTCACAGATAAAACTGGGGAATCAGCTGTTTCACCTGCTCATGGACAGCTACCGGGAAATCACCGCCGCCCATGCGGAAAGCGCGTCGACCCTCAACAGGCGCGATTTCACCATTGTGGGTCGGAAAATCCTCGTGAGCCATCAGCGCAAAAACGACAAGATCCGTGTTCTTCAAAAACCCCTCGAGAACCTCAACCTGACCCACCTGACCATCCGTCTGGAGGACGACCGATGGCAGGTATTCTCCGGGAACAACAAGGAGCGCCCCCTGGCAAGCGGTGGGAACATCCTGTCCATCATCGGATTCATCGTATGGAACGGGCTTTTCGACGTGAACAAGTTGCGCATGGAACCGAACCCGTCCAACGTCACCCTGCAGGAAATCGTCAATCTGGGAAGGAAACTCGGCGAATTTTTCGGCACCTTCGACACCCAAGACATCGAGCTGGCCAGATACCTGAAAAAGGAACACCTCACCAAGCTGTTGGTGGTGATCAGCTTCGAGAATTTCTATTGGGAAAAAAACATCAACGACTTCGGCGTCCTGTATAAAAACAGCTGGGGAGAACTCTACGCCCGTCAGCTCTCATCGGCAAGGGAACTGGAACGTTTCCTGAAAGGCGCCAAGCACCCATCCCTGGGGATCGAGACCTCCTACTACCTGCAACGCAACAGCACATACTATGAAAAGATCATCGAGCGGACCAAGCAGGTGATCCTCTCATCCCTCAAGTCCCTGCCATCGAATGAGAGGCGAAGGCCAATCGAGGCAAGCGGCCCCTAGCCTCGCCACTCCGTATCGTCCACCGTGGTTTTAAAGGACGGCAGCACCAGATCCGGCAATTTTTCGTCTTCGACCTTCTTCAAATCGACATCAGTGGGCTGCCCCACGAATACCAGCCGTTCTTGGGGGCATTTCTTACAGGCAGCCACCATATCCAACAGGCATTCGGCGTTGTACATCTCATAATTGATGGAGGAGAGGTTGTTTTCCACGCTGAACAGGTTGGACACCCGGGTACAGGCCTTGCACCCCATGCAGCCCACCTGGCAGACCTTCTTCACTTCCCGTCCTGGGTCCGTATTGGAGCAGGTGACCGCCAGCATCTGGGCCGCCTTGAAGGGGGCCATGGTAATGATGTGGCGCGGGCACACCTTTGCGCACGCCTGACAGCCCACACACTTTCGGTAATCCACCGTGGCGAGCCCGTCGATGACGTGGATCGCATCGAATTCACAGGCCGTCTCGCAATCCCCGAATCCGAGACATCCGTAAGTGCACCCCTGCACGTCCGCCACCAGATTCACGGCCGAACACCGACGCTCCCCCCGGTATTCGTGCCGGTTCAGGCGCATGTCCAGCGTAGCGCCACAGTGAACAATGGGCCGATAGGGGGCGCTTTCCTCCACCTCGACCCCCATGATGCTGGCGATCATCGCCGCGCAACTGGCACCCCCCACATTGCACAGGTTGACGGGCACATCCTCACCCATCACGACGGCCTCGGCATATTCCTGGCAGCCGACATAGCCGCAGCCACCGCAGTTGGCCCCTGGAAGGGCCTCGTTGATCGCCTCTACCCGGGGATCCACCTCCACGTGAAACCGTCTGTTGGCCCAGCCCAGCACATACCCGAAAATCACCGCCATGGCCACCAGAGTACTGGCGGAAAGGCCCACAGTTACCCAAGTCATATTGCATCCTCCATTCAATCAGGACCACCGCCGAAGCCGGTGACGCCTGTTGATCCTTGTCCATTCCCCAAGGCATAATCGGTTTTCAGCCATCGGCCCCCCAAGGGACAACACACCCTGTTCAGTTTGTTTTCGCAGCCTCCGCATTCATGCTGGCGGTCTGAACCGTCACCGGCGCCGGTGTGAGCGCCTTTCGAAGCCCGTTGTTCACGCCGGTGAACCCCATGAACGCCAGGGCCAGAATACCTGCCACTATCAAAGCGATGGGGGCCCCCCTAAAGGCCTTTGGAATGTCGCAGAGCTGCAGCTCCTCCCGGATTCCCGCCATGATCACGATGGCGATGGTGAAACCGATCCCGCCGAACACCGCCAGCGTCATGGAGCGACCCAGATCCCAGGTATCGGCCGGATTGTCGACCCCCACCACATGGCTCATGATGGTGAGACAGGCGAACAGAATGGCACAGTTGGTGGTAATCAGCGGCAGATACACCCCAAAGGATTTGTAGAGGGGGGGATAGAATTTACGCACATACATCTCCACGAACTGAACCGACGAGGCGATGGCGAAGATATAGACCGTATAGCAGAGAATGGTCAGATCGACGTTTGCCGCGTCTTTGGAACTCATGAAGAAACCGGCAAGATAGGTGGTCAGGGGGGCACCGGGTTTTAGGACGAAAACCGTGATGGTCCAGCTGAGAAGAGCGGCGATGGAGATGACGAAAGTGACGGCGCATCCCATGCCAAAGGCCATTTCCACGCGCCTGGAAACCCCGATGAAGGGGCAGATGCCAACGAAATAGTAGAGAACGAAGTTGTTGATCAGGGCCGCGCCCAAGGCGATCAGCACAATATCAGTCACATAATGCATAGCTCACACCCTCTTGCAGGTTGGTATTCGGAAAAAGTCACCGGTTGCCCGACTTGCGCGTACTCAGCCAGTTGGCAATCCCCAACAGGAGACCGAAAGTCAGAAACGCGCCCGGCGGCAGCACCATGACCCCCCAATCCGGCCAGGCTGCCGGCAGCACCTGAATGCCAAAGAGCATGCCGGTACCCAGGATTTCACGGACCGCGGCAAGGCTGGCCAGCGCCAGGGCGAAGCCGAGGGACTGGCCGATGGCGTCCGCTCCGGCCGTCACCACCGATTGCTTGGAGGCGCAGACCTCACACCGGCCGATGATGATGCAGTTGACGATGATCAGCGGGATGTAAGGGCCGAGAGCCTTGCTCATCTGGTATACATAGGCCGCCAGGAACCGGTCGGCAATGGTGACGAAGGTGGCGATGGTCAGGGTGAAAATGACGATTCTCAAATGGGGCTGCAGCAGGTTTCGCAATAGGCTGATCATCACGTTGGCGCAAAACAGGACGAAGGCCACCGCGGCGGCCATGGTCAGTGCAGGCTTGAGTCCGTTTGTCACGGCCAGGGTCGGGCACATGCCGAGAAGTTGGCGGTAGACCGGGTTTTCCGGCAGGATGCCCTGAATGAATCTCTCCAATGGGGTGGGGCCTTCAGCCATAACGATGTTCCTCCTGGTCCGGCGGTGCCGGGCATCCCCGGGAGCGGCGCGCAGGCAGCGGCCGCACCGCAGGAACGGATGTAAAGAATCAGTTGAGTTTGCCCTTCAGATCCGCGAGTGCCGTGTTGACAATCCGGCAGACGCTGGTGGACGAGATGGTGGCGCCGGAAACCGCATCGATCTGATTGGGGCCTGTGGGCCCGGACTTTATTACCTTGATCGGCGCATAGGCGTTCTTTCCCTGAAACTGGTCCCGCCACTTCGGCTCTATGATTCTATTGCCGAGTCCAGGGGTTTCCTTCTGCCCCAGGATGTAAAGGCCGGTAATGTTCCGGGCATGAGCATCGAGTCCGATCAACAGCTCAATGGTATCGGCGTAGCCCTGGCCCTTGGCCTTGACCACCCACCCCGAGCACTTACCCGCCAGTTCGGCCTCATAAACGCTGTAATAGGCCACCCGATCTGGCCTTTTCACCTCGATTTGACGGGGAATGACGGTCAACTGGCCGGGGGTCTTTTGCAGCTTGGCCGCCTCAGCAGCGCCAAAGATCAGCTCCGGAACCTTTTGCAGCGTCTCATTGAGCTTGTTGGCCTCGATGATGGGCCCGAGCTTCATTTGAATGGCAGCCAGCGCGGAACCGAAACAGATCACCAGCACCAGCACCAGCCATGCCTGCACCAGGAAATTCTGCTTGACACCGGACGATGGTGCGGAGGCTTCCGTATTTTCAGCATCCATGTTGCTCTTCCTTCATCTGTTCTCAATCATTTCGTAAAAACCACTGGGTGCACCCGCCAGGACTGCTGGTGCACCGGCACCCGCCCCTCAAGCCGCCTTGGGAATTCCCCCGAAGGGCTCCGGAATCGTCCACCGGTTGATGAGCGGGGTCACCGAATTCATCAGCAAAACAGCGAACATGACCCCCTCCGGGTATCCGCTGAAGAGCCGGATCACCATGATGAGGGCACCGACGCCGATGCCGAAGATCCATTTGCCCTTGGCGGTAACCGGACTGGTGACCGGATCGGTGGCGATAAAAAAAGCACCGAACAGAAGGGCGCCGCCAAGCATTTGGTGCATGGCAGTCCAGGTCGCATTCATGTTCGTGAGGTTATTCAGGAAGGCGATGAGCCAGGCGCTCAGGATCACCCCGGCGGGGATCTCCCAGGAGGCCGTGCGCCTGATGCACAGGTAAATTCCGCCCAGCAGGCAGGCGATGGCGCTGGTTTCCCCCAGCGAACCGTTGGTTTTGCCCAGCAGCAGGGCCAGCAGCGGCGTGGTGATGCCACCCTCCTTGAAGGCCGTGAGCGGCGTTGCCTGGGAAACGATGTCCACCGCCGGGTGTGCGCTCACATAGCCCGATGCCCCCATGAGGCTGGCAAAGCTGATCATGACAAAGGCTCTTCCCACCATGGCGGGATTGAAGAGGTTCATGCCGATGCCGCCGAAAATGATTTTCCCGAAGCCCATCGCCACGCAGGAGGCGATGACGGCAATGAACCACGGTGCCGGTCCGGGCAGGGAGAGCCCCAGGATAACGCCCGTGACAACGGCGGATAGATCCTTCAGCTGCGGCTCCTTGCCCCGCATCTTGGTTAAGGCCGCCTCCGCAACGAGGCAGGTGATCACACAGAGCCCGACCTGCTTGACGGCGTACCAGTGGAACAGGTACAGCGCCGTCAGCACCACCGGCGCCAAGCCGATGAGCACATCCATCATAACGGTTTGGGTGGTCCGCCCGGTGCCGGGCAGATGCGGTGAAGGGGCAACGTGTAGTGCTGGTGTGGTTGATTCCGCTTCCATATTTTCAGTCTCGCTCCATCCCACGAATCAGGGGTCAAATTAAAATAGGGGGTGCCCTATCGTTTGGCCATCATGAGGGCCTTTCCGACCCGCATCAGCTGCACCAGCGGCAGATTGGCAGGGCAGATATAGGCACAACAGCCGCATTCAAAGCAGGCCATGATATGATAGCGATCGGCCAGTTCCAGATCCTTCTGCCTGCTGGCCAGGGCCAGCTTGGTGGGCACCAGCTTCATGGGGCAGACGTCCACGCACCGGCCGCAGCGAATACAGTGCGTTTCCTCGGCTTTGCGGACATCCGCCTCGGTCATGACCGTGATCCCGCTGGTTCCCTTGGTCACGGGCATGCCCAAATCCGTAAAAGAAAATCCCATCATGGGTCCGCCGGCCACTAGCCTGCCGGCATCCCGGGTCAGACCGCCGCAGTGTTCCACCAATTCGCCCAGGGAGATGCCGATGGGTGCCAGAAGATTCTTCGGTTGAACAATACCCGCACCGGTGACGCTCACCACCCGGTGGGTGATCGGTTTTCCCCGCAGCACGGCCCGGGCCACGGCCGCCGCGGTGCCGACGTTGGCAACCCCCACCCCCGCATCCATGGGAAGGCCGCCCACTGGGACCTCCCGGCCTGTCAGGGCTTTTATCATCTGTTTTTCACTTCCCTGGGGGTACTTGGTGTGGACCACGCAGACCTTGACCGGCGTGCCCGATGCAGCCGCCTTGAGGATCTCCGCCGCCTTGGGCTTGTTGTCCTCGATGCCCACGGCAATGGTCTCGGCGCCCACGGCCCTTGCTGCCAGGAGCGCACCGGCGATGATGGCCTCGGGCGCCTCCAGCATCAATCGGTAGTCGGCGGTCAGATACGGTTCACACTCGCACCCGTTGATCAGCATGGTGTCGACCGGCTTTTTCTCATTTCTGGCGAATTTCACATGGGTGGGGAAGGCGGCGCCGCCATGGCCGACAATGCCGGCCTGCCGGACAGCGGCGGCAATCTTCTCGGGTGCCTCGTGCGCGGCCGCCTCGAGCGACCACTCTCCACCATACATGTCCTCCCAGAGCGCCTCGGCGGAAATCTGCTCTCCCGCAGCCTTTATGGGAAGGGCCGGGACATGGCGGCCGTTGGGCAGGGTGGTGGTGGTCAATTTTTGAACGGTCCCGGTGATTGGCGAATGAATGGGGGCGGTAACGAATGCCTTGGCATCCGCCACCATCTCTCCGTAAACAACGCTCTGTTTCGCCTTTACGACCGGCTCGCAGGGCGCCCCGACATGTTGCATGAGGGGCAACAGCACGCTGCCTGCGGCCGGGATCACTTCGATGGGCACATCCATGGAAAACTGTTTTCGTTCCGGTGGATGAACCCCGTGAACGAACGTGCCGGTACCCGGAAGCCCTTCCAGGTTAAGGCTCATGATGCCTCCTTGAACACATTCCGACAGGGGCCGCGCAACCGGGGCGCACCAGATAAAGCCCCCTGTCGGATATCAGATTAAATCCCCCGAACCCAATCTCAGCCAGGGGCGCCTAACCCAAAGCCCCTCGATTCGACCGACCTGGAGGTCATTATGACCCGGTCTGTGCCGATACGGAGCCAACCGTCTACCTCCAGTAACCATAAAAGCCCCCGGAGAAGAGGGTATTTATGCCTAATCGAGGCCTGAAAGTCAACCCCCCATATTACGCTGCAGCCGGAGGGAGGCGTCCGTCAGGAGAAACAGCAAAGGCCGTTCCATTTGTGCAAGCCGGCCTTTACCACTGGCAAGCATCGGGAGCAGTTGATAAATACCACGCCAAAAACCAAGGGTCCTGTCGATAAGAGAACCGGCTGCTGTCGGTTCTCTTTATAGGCTGAAAATTCAGGTGGTAGTCAATCCGATCCGCTGGACGATACGCTCCCCGACCTTCTCCGCAGAACGGCCGAAGAGCTCTTCCATTTCCACGAAGTCGAGATATTTATCATCCCATAGGACACTGTTTTCCTGAACGATATTTTTGATATGCTCGTGTTTCCCCCCCAGGGCCTTGACCTTGGCGGAAAGAGGCACCGTCTCCTTGAAGGAGATATTCAGCAGCAGCAGGAACTCAATAAGGTGGGGGGTGTCCGGGGAGGCCGAGATCACCGGGATAACGATGATGCTCCGATCGTCCTTGCGGCCCTTGCCGATATATACATTGCCCTGGCGGACGATGATCCGTTTGGTCCCCTTCAAACGCTTGTCCGCTTCAACCCGGGAGGGAATGGGTTCCAGACTGCCGCTCTTTTCGAGCACCTCGATGGTGCTGTCCTCGGTGAGCTCCCCCAGAATGTTGAGACCGGCAATCCGGTAGAGGATGGCACCGTTGACCTTGGACACGATGCCCTGGAGGTTTTTCAGCACGATGATGTTGTTGTTGATCAGCTGGGCGACCCCGATCCCCCGTTCGGCCAGGGCATCGAAAAGAATGCCTTCCACCTTCTCCATGATGCGACTGGTACCCACGGTAACGGTTTTGGCCTGGTGCTTGATGGCATCCACTGGCCGGGCCATGACATTGATGGAGCGGCCCAGGTATTCGAAAAAGGTCTCGAGCATCTTCCGGGCCGTTCCCTTGACCCCGAAATCAAGTTCGAAATCTGCGGCCGGCAGGCGTCCGGACAGGTATTTCAGCAAAAGGATAATGTCGGAGGCCAGGGCGATGGGGGTCGGCGACTCCTTCTCCCGCCGCCGGATACGAACCTCGTTGTAGAACCGGGCCACCGTTTCCCGGAACGACTTATCCAAAATCACCTCGAATACATCCAGGCCTTCGGCGGCATGCCTGTCCACCACCCGCTGGAATTCCTGCCGGTATTCATAAAGAAACCGAGAGCCCTCGTGAATGGAAAGGGCCGCATAGTAGCCCCACACGTGCCCCACCAGGGTGTTCAGGACCGGCGCCAGGTGCTGTGGCACCGGAGGGACATGAAAGACGGCATCGGCATAGGGGGCGAAACGATCCTCCCCCTCGTCCGCGATGACCAGTGGGGTCGCCTTGTGGGCCTTGAAAATGGCCGTGTCCTTGATGATGTCCCCCAGGACGTCGGGCTTGGTCCCCGCGGCGCATACCAGGATCAGTGGCTCGGAGGAAAGGTCGATGTGTTTCTTATCCTCCACGTAGTCCGATGAGATGGTTTTATAGCACAGCTCGCTTAGCTTGATGCGGATCTCGTCCGCCGAGGCCTTGTTGGGGCCGCTGCCCACCACCGCCCAGTAGATCTTGGACTGGGCGTAGCGCCGGGCAGAGCGTTCAATGGCCTTGGTGTCAGCCAGCACCTTTCGCATGTGACCGGGCAATTCCAGCAAGCGGTCGATCTCCTCGGAGATGAATCCCGGGCTCCGCCTGCCCTTGAGTTCCGCGATATAGAGTCCCAGAAGGGCACCTGCCACAATCTGAGAGTAAAAGGCCTTGGTGGAGGCCACGGACATCTCGATATCCCGACCGGAACTGGTATAAATCACACCGTTGACCTTGAAGGTGAGGTCCGAGTCCCGACGGTTGACGATGCCGATGGCATGGGCCCCCCGGGCGCGCACCATATCCACGGTGCGGTTGGTGTCGGTGGTGGTCCCGGATTGACTGATGGCGATGACCAGCGTATTGGCCATACTCTGGGACGCCCGCTCGCTGCCATCGATGCGAAAACCGCTGAGCTCCGACGCCTTCAGGGCCATAATGGGCAGCACCGGGTCCTTGAGATAATGGTTCAGGATGTCCGCGCAGGCCTTGGCCGCCACCCCCGCGGTGCCCTGTCCGACGAAGAAGATCCGCTGAATGGGGGTCGCGCCCCCACGGCCCGTCAAGGCGTCCCGGATGGACCCGGGCACCATGGTCTCATCCAGGGTCACCCGGTGAAGGATCCGACCGCCTTCCTCGCCGGTCTTCCAGCGGTTGTGCAGGGTCTTCTCGACGGATGAAGGCGCCTCGGAGATCTCCTTCAGGAAATAATGGGGAAAGCCCTGCCGGTCGATATCCCGGGCCGTGAGTTCCGTGGTCTTGATGTCGGCCTCCGAGAGGCGGATGGGGGTGCCATCGTAATACATGGCCTCGATTCCCGCCAGTTCCCCGCCCTTGTCCTGGTTCAGGATAAAAATCTGCCCTTGGGTGGGACCGGTTTTCCCCTCGGCTACCCGCTCTCCGTCCAACTTGAGATAGCGGCAGGTCTCCTCCACAAACCCGTAGACCTCTGAAGTGGCCATGTAATGATCGTCCGCCAGACCGACGAAGATGGCTTGACCGCTGCCCCGCTGGGCCAGGAACAGCCGGTCCGGCGCCAGATCGGTCTGGAGGGCGATGGCGTGGGAGCCATCGAAATCATTCACCGCGAGACGGAAGGCCTCCTCGATCCCGTGGCCCTCCTGAACGTATCGCTGAATCTGAAGGGGAATGATCTTTGTATCGGTGGTGATTTCGTCTGGAATCCGCACCCCGGTTTCCGCCAGGGACTCACTGAGGGCCAGGTAGTTGTCGATGTCCCCGTTGAGACAGGCATGGAGGATCCCCACAGGTGTAGCACCCACGGCCCGGTTGTCGACCGGGTGGCAGTTGGCCTCGCAAATGGCCCCCACGGACGCCCACCGGGTATGGCTGAAAACCGAGTAGTTCAGGTAGGCGCTGGACGCCAGGAGCTGGAAAATCCGATCTTTGCCGATCTCATCCCTCAAAAAACGGATATTGTCTCCCAGACTGCCGATCTCCGCGGCCACCTTGTAAGTGAGGCAGACGCTGTTCCTCTCGGAGCCGTCCTCTGTCTGGTGGGAATGGATGTCGATGCTGCCATTGAGCAGGTGGGGAATCTTCTCACGGTCGGCAAAGGCCGAAAGGAGCCGGTCGCCGTCGTCCCCCGCCACATCGGCCCTGAACCGCTCGTAACCTGCGGCGTCCAGGGTCAGGAGAATGGAGATCCCCGCTGAATCACGGCCCCTGACCTCAAGGCGGTCGATGCTGTTGAGAACGGTGTTGACCTGCTTCAGGACCTGAAGGGTGGAAAGACTCAGCCCGTCCGTCCCCGAGCCAGCCAGATCTTGGATGCGGGGGACATTGTCGAGGGTTTCCGCGGTCAGGCACCAGAGGGCATCCTTCAGGTCATCGATTCTACTGGAAACAAGGGGGGCGGCCTCGACATCCAGGGTCCCGAGGGTTTCGGCGAGCTTTTCCTCCTCCCCGGCCAGGAGCTTCGAGAGGCGAGAGGCCTGGGCGGCCAATTCCCCACGGATTTGCGGTCGGGTGAAAATCTGGAAAAAGGCCGCGCCCCGCTTCAAGGCCCGGGCCATATCCAGCAGCTTCGCCACTGTCTCCTGGCCGTCGAGATAACGGCCCTCCAGGGGCCATCCGGCCTCCAGGCAGGACGCCAGGCCATGGGCCTCGATCCCTGAGAGCAACCTTTCCAAGACTCCAAGATCCACTTCCCCGGCGGCGTCCCCCCGGGACTTGATGGCGATGAGTCCCGACAGCCCGCAGTTCAGCCGTGCAGGTTGCACCGGAAACAGGACCACCGCGCCTGGCGGCACCTGACGCAAGTGCCGTCCGAAGTAGAGGCCGGAGGGGACCCAGCGTTTCATGCACTCCAGCCATCGCGAGGATCCCTCGCAGATAGAATCGAAGAGTCGGCTCATGTCACATCCTTTCGTAGAGATCCCGGATGCGCTCCCGGGTCATCACCTTTTTCCAATCGGGTCCCAGGGCGTTTTCCCACAGGGGGACCAGAAAAAGCGCCACATCGATCATCTTTTCCATGTCTTCCCGGCGCATTCCCGCCACCAGATCCCTGGGCAGCGTGACTTCGTTCTTGTCAAGCATGACACGGAATTCGCGTACCCCCTCGGGATAGAATTCCTCGAGATAGTCGAAAACAATGCTGTTGCCGATCCCGTGGTGAAGCCCCAGCACATAGGACAGCCCATAGGACAGGGCATGGCAAACCCCCACCTGGGAGTATGCGATGCTCATCCCCCCGAAATAGGAGGCCATCATGAGCTTGTCTTCGGATTCAGGCCGACGCGGGTTCAGAAACACCTCCCGACAAAGTGCCAGGGATTGCACCCCATAAGCCTTTGAAAATTCATTGAGATAGGTCCCATTCAGGGACTCCACGCAATGGATATAGCAGTCCATCCCGGTATAGAAGCGCTGTTCAGCGGGGGCCGTTTCAATCAATTCAGGATCCAGCACCACCTGGTCGAATACCGTGTAGTCCGAATTGATGCCCAGCTTCCTTTCCGGCCCCGTCAGGACAGTGGTCCGGGACACTTCGGCCCCGGTTCCAGACAGGGTGGGAACCCCCACATGATACACCGCCGGATGTCGGATCAGATCCCAGCCCTGATAGTCGGCCGAACCACCTGGGTTGGTGAGCATGAGGGAAACGGCCTTGGCAAGATCCAGGGTGCCCCCCCCGCCAATCCCAATGACCCCGTCGGGTAGCCTCCCCGGGCCTCCCATCACGGTCCTGGCCAGGATATCGTCACGCAGGGCATCCACGTACCGGGTTTTGGGTTCGTCATCCACATTCACCCATAGGAGAAGATCGTCCCCCAGAAGCGGCAAGCGCGCCTCCAGCCCCTGGCTCTTGAAGACATCATCCACCAGAAAGGCCACGCACGAACGGTCGGCGCCCCGTCTGGGCGCCAGGATTTCATCCAGCTGCGAAAAGCATCCGCGGCCAAAGACCACATGGGATACCACTTTAAAATTTCTAAACATATCGGCTCCACAGCATCATCAGTGATTGTTGTTGTAATCGTAATCGTAGTCGATCGCTGTCGTTCTCGCCATTCAGAACCGCCGCCCCCCCTGGTCCCGACGACCGCCCCCGCCTTTTCGAGATTGCGTGCTACGACGATCGGCGGAATTATCTTGGCGCACGCAGCAACGGGTCTCTGGCCGATAGGCATCCGGTTGTCCGTGAGGGAAGTGCATCTTCTCTCCGATTTCCGACTACGATTACGACAACGAAAGGACAAGAGGCAAGGGCAAAGACAACTTGCGATAAACGGGGTAATGCTAAAGACCGTCCACAGCCCGGCACATCGCCGCGATACGCTCCTCCAGTTGGTCCTCGGTCCAAGAGAGCTTGATGAGCACGGACAGGGTCCGGCTCATAATGGCATCCGACCGGGGGAGGCTGAGCCCATCGTAGCCAGGAAAGGTATCCAGCAGCTTCAATGTGGGCGGCGCAGCGGTACGCAGGCCCCGCAGGTGCTCCCATTTTCGGATATAGTGCCAGTTGTTGTCGAACCAGTAAAAGCAGCCGTCCACCCCGGCCGAAGCCAGAGCCGACGCCAGTTTCCGGGCGCGGGCTTCGTCCGGCAGAAGGAGGGAAAGGAAGGTGGCCGAATCCCCGTCCGGATCCGGAACCTGCCGAAAGCCCACCACCGGATAGCGGCCGAGGGCGTCCTTGATGGCCTGCTTATGGGCCCTCTGGATTTCCAGCATCCGGTCCAGCTTCCGCAACTGGGCCAGGCCGACGGCAGCATTGAGCTCGCTAATCCGGTAATTGGCCCCCAGGATCTCGTGCCCCTCGAGACCGCGGTCATTCCCCAGATGGTCGTGGCCGTGGTCCGCGTAGGCGTCTGCCAGGCGATACCGTTCCGGGTCGCTGGTCACCACAGCGCCGCCCTCGCCGCAGGTCACGGTCTTGACGGCATCAAAAGAGAAGCACCCCATGTGACCGAAAGTCCCCAGGGCCTTCCCGCCGAAGGCGCCCCCAAGGGCCTGACAGGCGTCCTCGATCAGTACCAGCCCCCTTTCACCACAGAGACGGCTGATCTCGTCAATGCGGGCCATGGCACCGCACATGTGAACGACGATTACGGCCCGGGTCCGGGGGGTGAGGGCCGCCTCGATGGCCGCGGGATCCAGGCAGAGGGTGTCGTCGATGTCAGCGAACACCGGCACCGCACCGGCGTTCAGCACCGATTCAATGGTGGCCAGAAAGGTGAAGGGCGGAACGATCACCTCGCTGCCCGCGCCGATGCCGCAGGCCGCAAGGGCGATGCTCAGGGCTGCGGTGCCGCTCGAACACAGGTGGCAGTGAGGCACGCCGAGCCGCTCGGCCAGCAGGGCTTCAAAGCTTCTGGCCTTCCAATGTCCCTTGCGGGCGCCGTCGAAACCGTATCGGAAGAGGACGCCCGTATCGAGGACATCCGCCACCTCCCTTCTTTCCTCATCCCCGAAAATTTCGAACCCCGGCATTTTGCCTCTCCTCTCACCCCTGGGACTCCCCCTTGGCCGAGGCCCGGAGTGCTGAAAAATAATTCCTGAAATAGTGCGTGATCACCATCCGGGCGTATTGACTGGCCCGTGTTCCAATGTAGCGCCCATGACAGACCAGGATTCCCAGTGCGATGGCGCTGCCGCCGTCCTTCTCCTGGGCGAAGCCCACGAACCAGTCGATGCGCGCGTTATGGGCTCTGTTGTCGATGGTTCCGCTCTTGCCGCCGATGTACAGCTTGGACAGAATATGATCCCTGCGGTACCCGCGGAAAGGCTTGCGGCAGGTGCCGGAGCGAATCGTTCCCTCCATCAGCTTATAAATTTTGATGGCGGTGCCAGGGGCAATGCATCGTCCGATGGAGGCTTTATGGCCCGTGTAGAGGGAAGCGCCGCTGCGCTGATCCACCACCCGTTCCACGAGGCTCGGCGCCGGCATGAGGCCCTGGTTGACGATCGCAGAGGCAATCAGTGCGGCGTGCAGGGGGGACAGGGTGGTCTCCCGGTTGAATCCGCAGGCGACCTCCGCCCATTGGTATTTGTTGTCGGTCAGGACCAAATCACTGGGCGACACGGGAAGGCAGAAATCAAAGTCGTGATTGAATCTGAAAGCATTGGCGTATTTGCCAAGAACCTCAGGCCCCAGCCTTTGGCTGCCGATCTTCCCGAAAACCGGATTGATGGATTGGGCAAAGGACTGCCTGAAGGTAACCCGGTTGGTGTAGCGGTTGGTCCGGTTCCTGAGCTGAGATTTATACAGGGTGTACTTGCGGCCGTTGAAGGTAAGGGTGGAATTCAACTTCATCCCGCAGGTGTCGATGGCGGCGGCGGCCGTAACGATCTTGAAAACGCTGGCCGCCGGAAAGCGGCTCTCCACGCAAGGGTTTTTTCCGGCGTGCTGCTTGTCGAAACCGGCCATGGCCAGCACCCGGCCGGAGTTCGGGTCCAGCACCACGATGCCGGTGGTCCTGGCAATGGAATGGGAGAAATGCTGCAGCAGGTAGTTCTGAAGCGAGACATCGAGACTGGTATCCACCCGCACCGGTTCGCCCTTCAAGGTCAGGTCAAGCTCCGAATCCGAGTGGCTGGCCAAATGTGCCCGCTCAAGGGGAACCTGCAGTTCCTGCATCGTAATCGACGAGGGCCGCGGATCGGACTTCGAGCCGGGTGCGATCGCCTTCCCTGCCCGGGAATCACCAGGGCCGGGAGTTGAAAAACGAACGGAGAATCCGTGAAGGACCGTCGGGGCAAGCCGAACGCCCCCCCACACCACGAACACCGCCAACATGAGGGCAAGGACACGCGGTGCGGCCCTTTCGGCAAAGGCCCTGCGCCTGAACAGACGCTGCGCATGCCGCCAGTGCATTTGTCGGTAGGAACGGCTATCCATCTTAGGCGTCAATAACTTCATGAAATCATTGAACCGTCTCTGTTAGTGAACCGCGAACGTGCTTCTCATCAACTCAGCCGGGTCCCCGCCTTTACCGGCCGGTCTAGGGTCGCAATGACCGGACCGCTGTCATCCACCGCTGCCAGCAGCATCCCCTGGGAGAGAACCCCCATGAGCTTGGTAGGCTTGAGATTGGCCACCACGATAACCTGCCTGCCGATCAAGGCTTCGGGGTCATACTGCTGGGCAATACCGGATACGATGGTGCGGTGGGAGCCCAGATCGACCTCAAGTTCCAGGAGTTTTTTGGCCCTGGGAATCGCCCTTGCCTTTACCACAGTGCCTACCCGCAGGTCCACCCTGGCCAGATCGTCGAGGGTGATCTGCGGCTTTTCATCATTTTCCGCGGCGGTCGGCCGGTCAGCCTCGCTGGTCGCCGCCGATGCGGATTTTTTGTCGATCCTCGGAAACAGCACGATGGATTTGGGAAGCTGCGTTCCCGGTTGTGTCACCCGCCAGGCCTTGAGTTGCGAGATGGCGTAAAAAGGCATATCCGGATCCATACCCAGATGCGTCTGCATCTTCCTGGCCGTCTCGGGCATCACCGGATAAATCAGGCCGGAGATGATCCGAAGCCCCTCCAACAGATTGTAGATCACCGCTTCGAGTTCCTTACGGCTCGATTTTTTCTTGGCCAGCACCCAGGGGGCGGTCATGTCGATATACTTGTTGAGCTGGTTGATGAACTCCCAGACAGACATCAGGGCCCGGTTGAAGGCGAACGCCTCCATGGCCATATCGTACTCGGCAACCGTCTTTCCGGCCACGCCCTGGAGCCCGAGCTTCAGGTTATCCTCCACCGTGTCGTCCACCGCGGGCACTACCCCGGAAAAATACTTGTGGGCCATGGCAATGACGCGTGAAAACAGGTTGCCCAGGTCATTGGCGAGATCCGAATTGATCCGCTGAACCAGCTGTTCTTCGGAAAAACCCGCATCCAGTCCGAAGGACATCTCCCGCATCAGGAAGTAACGAAAGGCATCCCGGCCATAATCGTTCTTCAGTTCCAGGGGATCGACCACATTCCCGAGGCTCTTGCTCATCTTGCTCTCATCGATGTTCCAGTAACCGTGAACATTGAGATGGCGGTACATGGGAATGCCGGCGGACTTGAGCATGATGGGCCAGTAAATCCCATGGGGTTTGAGAATGTCCTTTGCCACGACATGTTGCACCGAGGGCCAGAACTTGTCAAACCGGGGATCCGTTGGGTAGCCCAAAGCGCTGAGGTAGTTGATCAGGGCATCGAACCAGACATAGGTCACGTAGTCCTTGTCGAAGGGCAGGGTGATGCCCCACTGGAGACGGGTCTTGGGCCGTGATATGCACAGGTCCTCCAGGGGCTCCTTCAGAAAGGAGAGCACCTCGTTCCGGTAGCGCTCAGGGCGGATCACGTCCGGGTGTTCGTTGATATACCCGATGAGCCAGTCCTGGTAGTTGCTCATTTTGAAAAAATAGTTGGACTCCCGAATGATTTCCGGCTCGGTGTCGTGGTCCGGACACTTGCCGTTGACCAGCTCACGCTCCGTATAGAAGCGCTCGCAGCCGAAGCAGTATTGCCCCTCGTACTCG
Organism: uncultured Desulfobacterales bacterium; assembly: GCA_964407825.1. Lineage (GTDB taxonomy): Bacteria > Desulfobacterota > Desulfobacteria > Desulfobacterales > JAFDDL01 > CAYOXD01. The sequence goes on from CAYOXD010000061.1 coordinate 17,103, forward strand.
CTGAAATAGATGTCGCCCTGGTCATAGATCTTCTGCAGAATCTGTTCCACAACGGTCATATGAGCCGGATCGGTCGTCCGAATAAAGGCCGAATGAGCGATATTGAGTTCGGGCCACAGGTCCCGGAACAGGCGGCTGATCTTGTCCACGTAATGCTTGGGAGAGAGGCTCTCCTTTTTGGCCGCCCGGACGATCTTGTCCCCATGCTCATCGGTACCGGTGAGGAAAAAGGTCTCGCTCTTTTTCATGGAGTGAAACCGGCAGGCCACATCCGCCACAATGGTGGTATAGGCATGCCCCAGGTGGGGGCGGGCGTTCACATAATAGATGGGGGTGGTGATATAAAAGGTGTCCGACATCGTTACTCCTGTTTCATCATATTTTTAAATGCGGCGACATCCATTTCCATCTCTACGCCCCCCTCCAGTCGAATGGCAATGCGATTGCCGATCACATTGTGCCGGATCACCTTGCCCATGCCCTTGTCCGTCATGACTTTTTTACCGACTTTTGGCA
>CAYOXD010000062.1:0-17242 GCA_964407825.1 uncultured Desulfobacterales bacterium
GCGCGGATGGCCGGGGCGCCGATGGTGGATGGATCGAAAAAAAATGATTTTATCAAGATTTGGATTTGACAAGTGGCGGCAAACTTGATAAAAGCACTTCCGTTTCCTGAGTACATCGAGAGTGACGGGCCGTTAGCTCAACTAGGCAGAGCAACTGACTCTTAATCAGTAGGTTATTGGTTCGATTCCAATACGGCCCACCACCCTATACGCCCACGAACACAGGAGGTGGCCGACAGAGAGGAGCGAGAGCTGAACTGATTTCAGAAGCGAACACGGCAGCGATGAATAAATTATCTGGCGAGCGAATACAGCAGTGATGACTTAATTATCCGCTATTTGAACGGATGTCGGCTTTTCAAAGCGGTCAGCCTTGGGCTGGCCGCTTTTTTTTGGTTCCTACTTCCATGGCAATTGCTGAAACCCAGTGCCCTTCCCGCGGCAGGATGCTGCATGCGATCGCCCTGCGTGGCCCCCAAAAAGACCTTGACACCCTTCTCCCCTGAGTGTTAACTATCCGAGTTTTAGATTTGAATCCAGGTTTTTCCTTGCTCCGGCAGAAGATCCGGGGCTTTATACCCACAAGGAGGCATTATGAGAAGGTATGAGACAATCTTTATTCTCGACCCCGATCTGGCCGATGAGCAGCGGGGGGCGCTTTTCGAGCGCCTGGATGCGCTCATCAAGCAGTACAAGGGGATGGCCGTGGAACGCGATGAGTGGGGCGCCAGAAAACTCGCCTATGATATCCGCGGCCGAAACCGGGGATATTACGTCCGGCTCGATTACTGCGGTGAGGGGGCGCTGGTCGATGAGATGGAGCGCTCCTTCCGGATCGACGACAACGTGTTGAAGTTCATGACCATCGTTCTGGAAAAGGATGCGGATCTGGACCAGATCAAGGAGGAGATGGCCAAGGCGGCGGCGGAACAGGCGGAGGCGGCCCAGAAGAGTGCTGAGGCGGCTCCTGCACAAGACCAGCCGGCGGCTGAAAATACCGAGACCTCGACCACCGATGCCGAGACTTCAACCACCGACACCGAAAAAGAGAACGAGGAGGCATAACATGGCGAAGGCAACCCAATCCAGGGGCCGGGGCAAAAGCGCCAGGAATGGTGCCCCCCGAAGGAAAAAACGGTTTTTTCATCGCAGGAAGGTGTGCCGATATTGCGCGGACAGCAGCCTGGAGATTGATTACAAGGAGACAAAGTCCTTGCGGTACTTTGTCTCCGAACGGGGGAAGATCATCCCCCGGCGCATCTCCGGTACCTGCGCGAAACACCAGCGCGCGCTTCAGACGGCCATCAAACGGGCCAGAACCATTGCGCTTCTGCCCTTTGTCGGATCCATGCCCCATTGATGAGGGGATGTGCCAACAACCGAGAAAAATGAGAATGCACGTGGGGTGCAGGTGATAAGCGGACAGGCCACCAGAGAGGTGTTTCGGGCGGCCCTGACCACAGCGCTGGTATTCATCGTTGCGACGAGGGTACCCGTACCCGTGGTGGGCATATTCATGATTCCGCTGCCGGCCCTCTACTACCGGCTCAAACTCGGCAGACAGATGGCCCTGGCCGCGACGGCCGGGGCCGTGATTCTGTGGCGACTGGTGCTGGGCGTCGCAGGGGCTGATCTGTTCGTTTTCCTCGAGCAGCTGGTGTTGGGACTGGTTCTCGGAGAGTGTCTCGACAGCGGCCTTTCGATAGAAAAGGCCGTTGGCATCAGTGCCGGCGCCGCGTTGGCGGCCGGCGTGGGGATCCTGTTCTACTACGCGCAGGATACGGGTGTCGGCCTCAAGGAATTTATTTCCACCCATATTACGGCGGATCTGAACCTATACCGGGATTTCTTTCGGGATTCCTATAAGGACATGGGGGTTCCCCAGGAATCCCTTGAAACCCTTTCCATCGCGCTCGACCATGCCCGTTACATCTTGATTCGAACGCTTCCCGGTCTTTGGGCCGCGATGGCCCTGGTCGGGGCATGGGCCTGCCTGCTGATGGCAAGGCCCTGGTTGAGAGCGGGGAAGCTTGCGATGCCCGCCCTCGAGTCGCTGAACCGGTGGAAGGCGCCTGAACCCCTGGTCTGGGGACTGATCGGCTGCGGCATCCTGATGCTGATCCCCTCCAGCGATCTTAGGATCGTGGGGGTCAACGGCCTTTACATCGTGCTGACGGCCTATTTTTTCCAGGGCATTGCCATCGTTTCTCATCAGTTCGAGAAGAGACGGGTGCCCCGCATCCTGCGCTGGTTTTTGTACAGTCTCATCCTCATCGTATTATGGCAGCCCATATTGTTTTTCGTTATGTTTCAGCCCCTATTGTTTTTCGTTATAGGCCTGGGTATTTTCGATATGTGGCTGGATATCAGAAGATTAAAGCAACCTACGGAAACCAACGGCGTTTCCTGAGTGGAGGAGCTATCATGAAAGTCATTTTAAGGGAAACCATTGAATCCCTCGGAACCATTGGAAGCGAAGTGAATGTGGCCAAGGGGTATGCGCGGAATTATCTGTTGCCCCAGGGGAAAGCGCTGGATGCCACCCCGCAGAACCTGAAGCTCATGGCGTCTGTTAAGGCAAAGTTCGACCTCCAGATCGCCAAGGAAAAAGCCCAGGCCGAGGAAATGGCCAAGCAGCTCGAAGGCGTCTCCTGCACCATCAAGGCCAAGGTCAGCGAGGGGGATCGTCTCTATGGGTCCGTCACCGTGCGCGAAATCGTTGAGGCCCTTGCCGAGCAGAAGATCGATGTGGAAAAACGTCGGGTGCTTCTAGCGGAACCCCTCAAGCAACTGGGCACCTATCAGATTCCCATCCGGATCTACAAGGATGTGGAGCCTGAGATCACCGTCGAGGTGGTGCCTGAGGAGGACTGACGGCCGATGGCCAATGACCCGTCGCTGACCCATCTGCCGCCCCAGAGCATCGAAGCCGAGGAATCCCTCTTCAGCGCCATCCTCATTGACAACGAGGCGCTGCAGGACGTGGTGGAGGTGTTGACGCCGCAGGACTTCTATCGTCCGGCCCATCAGAAGATATTTTCCGCCATTACGGAATTGTACGCGCAAAACGAGCCCATCGACCTGGTGACCCTGACCAATCACCTGCGAAATGGGAAGGTCCTGGAGGAAGTCGGCGGCGCCGTTTACCTGGCCAGTCTCGTCAGCTCGGTGCCCATGGCCGTCAATCCCGGACACTATGCCCGGATTATCCACGATAAGGCGGTCCTGCGGCGCCTGATTCAGCGCAGCAGCGAGATAGCCCGGCGATGTTTCGAACACCAGGGGGAGGTGGACGAGGTCATCAATTTCGCTGAAGCCAGCATCTTCGAAATCTCGGAAGACAAGATCAAGCCGGCCTTTTACCCCATCGGCAAGATCGTCGGCACCAATTTCGAGGAACTGGAGGAGCGCCAGGCCAACAAGTCCCTATTGACCGGCGTTCCGAGCGGCTTTGCCAAATTGGATGACATGACCGCCGGGTTCCAGCGCTCTGACCTCATTATCCTGGCCGCCCGGCCCAGCATGGGAAAAACCGCCTTTGCCCTGAACATCGCCCGAAACGCCGCCGTGGAGAGCCAGGTGCCGGTGGCTGTTTTTTCCCTGGAAATGTCCAAGGAACAGCTGTCCATGCGCATGCTCTGCGCGGAGTCCCGGGTCGATTCTTCCCGGCTCAGGAGCGGGTTTTTCAGCGGGGAGGACTGGCGGAAGCTGAACGAGGCGGCCAATGTGTTTTACGAGGCCCCGGTCTATATAGATGATTCCCCCAACCTCGGCTCCCTCGATGTGCGGGCCAAAGCTCGGCGGTTGCGAATGGAAAAGGGGCTTGGACTCATCATTATCGATTATCTCCAGCTCATGAAGAGCCGCATCGTGTCCGAGCGGCGGGATTTAGAGATTTCCGAAATCTCCCGCTCTCTCAAGGCCCTGGCAAAGGAGCTCGATATCCCCGTCATCGCACTTTCCCAGCTCAACCGAAAACTCGAGGAGCGCAGCGACAAACGGCCCCAGCTCTCGGATCTTCGCGAATCGGGCGCCCTGGAGCAGGATGCCGACGTGGTGGCCTTCATCTACAGGGACGAGGTTTACAATAAAGAGGAAAACAACCCCCTTGTCAATACCGCCGAAATCATTGTCGCCAAACAGCGAAATGGTCCCATCGGCACCGCCCAGCTGGCCTTTTTAAAGTCCTATACGCGTTTTGAGAATCTGGCCTCTTCCGATTATTACGATGGCGGTTGACGGGTATCGCCATCCGTGGGACCATGAGGCAGTGCAGCGGCACGGCCGGAGCTGAAGGGGGCAGATGAAGCCACTTCATGGAAATACCAGCGGGCTCAAGGCGGACCAGCTGCGGAGGCTGGAAAATCTCTACCGCCGCCGAATCCCGCCCACCTTTCTCATCACCGCCGAGCTGTGCCGGGATCTGGCCGCTCTCTCTCATGAGCTGAGACGCCAGGTGGCCCTTCTGGTCAACCGACAGGGCCGCATCGTCCAAGTCATCGTGGGGGATTCCCATGGCATCGTGATTCCCGACACACCGGGGTATCACAGCGCACCGGGGCGCCTTCGGGGGCTGCGCTGCATTCATACGCACCTGAGAGCCGATGAAGCCTTGAGCCGGGACGATGTCACGGACCTTTCCCTGATGCGGCTGGATTTGATGGCCGCCGTCACTATCGGCGATGGAGGCCTTCCCCACCAGGTCCATATCGCCCACATCCTGCCGGATACGGCCGCTGGCGAGCCGGTTGAGATCATGGCGCCCTTGGGCCCTTACCAGCTGGATATCGACTGTCTGGAGATGATCCAGGCCCTGGAGGGGGAGATCGGTCAGGCGGCCCGGGCGGCCCAGGCAGTCAAGGGCGCGGAACGCGCGCTTCTGGTCAGTGTCGCCACCGGCTCGCGCCAGGAGGCCATGGAGAGCCTCAAGGAGCTCGAGGAGCTGTCCCGATCCTGCGGTATCGAGGTGGCCGGGGTTCGGCTCCAGATGCGTCACAGGGCCGACCCCCGCTACCTGATGGGTCGGGGCAAATTGCAGGAGTTGTCCATCTTCGCCCTGCAAAAGGCCGTTTCGCTGCTGGTCTTCGACCAGGAGCTCAACCCCTCCCAGATCCGGGGCATTACCGATTTTATCGAGTTGAAGGTGATCGACCGTACCCAGCTCATCCTGGACATTTTTGCCCAGCGGGCTCAGACCCGGGAGGGAAAACGCCAGGTAGAGCTGGCCCAGCTTCGATACCTGCTGCCGCGTCTGGTCACCAAGAACACGGCCATGAGCCGGCTCACCGGCGGCATCGGCGGCCGGGGCCCGGGGGAGACCAAGCTCGAAATCAACCGTCGACGGGTCAGGGACCGGATCGTTCGCCTGGAAAAGGACCTTGAGTTGGTCAGAAGGCAGCGCTTCCAGCGCCGGGCTCGTCGCGATCGCCGGGAGGTCCCGGTCATCTCCATCATCGGATATACCAACGCAGGCAAATCCACCCTTCTCAACACCCTTACCCACAGCCGGGTGCTGGCGGAGAGCCGTCTGTTCGCGACCCTCGATCCCTCAAGCCGACGTCTGCGCTTCCCGCGGGATACGGAGGTGATCATCACCGACACCGTGGGCTTTATCAGGGATCTTCCCAAGGAGCTGGTAACCGCTTTCAGGGCCACCCTGGAGGAGTTGGAGAGTGCGGACCTGCTCCTCCATGTGGTGGATGTGGCAAATCCGCGGTTCGATGCCCATATGGAATCGGTTGAGCGGGTGCTGGAAGATCTGGATCTGGCCGCCACTCCTCGCATCTGCGCATACAACAAGCAGGATTTGCTGGATTCGGAGGCCCTGGCCATCCTGAAGGGCCGCGTGGAGGGGGTGTTTATTTGCGCCCGGGATGCCGGCACCCTCATGCCCCTCATCGAACAGATGGAGGGGATGATCCGGAAATTGAATTGACTTTTAGAGACCGAATTTTTATAAGTGTTTCCAATATGGATTTCGATCAGGTAAAGGAAGTGGGCGCCCATGCGGCGTCAAGGGCGGGCGAGGTGTTGCGGTCCTTTCACAGTGGGGCGTTACGGGTCCACAAGAAGGGAGCGATCGATCTTGTCACCGATGCCGATACAGCCTCGGAGAAGGTCATCCTGGAAACGATTCGCTCCGCATTTCCGGATCATGATATTCTGGCGGAAGAATCCGGACGGGTCGCGGGCCGTGAAGACTGCCGGTGGGTGATCGATCCCCTCGACGGCACCACCAACTTTGCCCACGGGCTGGATCAGTATGCGGTCTCCATTGCCTTTGCCCTGGCGGGGGAGGTGGTGGTGGGGTTGGTGCTGGTCCCCGCCAGCGGTGAGCTTTACGCGGCCGTAAAGGGCAGGGGAGCCACCTTGAACGATAGACCCATCCAGGTTTCCCGCCAGGCCTCGCTGCCCGATTCCCTCCTGGTCACGGGGTTCCCCTACGATTTGAAGGAACGGATGGAAACCCTGATGCCGCGGTTTTCCAACTGCCTCCGGGCCACTCAGGGGGTTCGACGGCTGGGCGCCGCGGCTCTGGACCTGTGCTATGTGGCCTGTGGACGGTTTGAGGGATTCTGGGAAGAGAATTTGCAACCTTGGGACACGGCTGCCGGGGCGCTGATCGTGACGGAGAGCGGCGGGCAGGTGACGGATTTTTCAGATCGGCCGTTTTCAATGGAGATGAAAGAGATCCTGGCCACAAACGGTTTGATTCATGACGGGCTTTCGGCTATACTGAAGGTTGCGTAAGATCCGGGAATTCTGCTGAGCCTGGGAAGCAACCGGCCCTTTAGGGGCAGAGGAGTGAAATGGGGAAAGATGTGAACAGCGATGCGGCCTCCCTGGACGAGTGCCTGGGGTGTTTCGGCAATTTCAATCGGAAAAATCAGATCTGTACGAGACACTGCGCCTTGATGCTGCGTTGCGCCATTGAAAATGAACAGAAGGTCCGCATGGAAGTGATGGAGGACCTGGTGGGTGCAGACGGCATTTTCGTGAGGGTGAACTAAGGACTCACTCGAATATCTTGCCGGGATTCAGTATCCCCCGGGGATCGAAGAGGGACTTGATCTCCTTCATGAGCCGGATCTCAATGGGGCCGATTTCCCGGCTGAAATAGGCCGCCTTGGTGGTACCGATGCCGTGTTCGCCCGAAATCGTTCCCCCGAGGGCCAGGGTATAGTCAAACAGGGCATCGAGCGCGGCCTGCGCCCGGGCCATATCCCTTTCCACCCGTTTATCCAGCATGATATGAAAATGGATGTTCCCGTCGCCCGCGTGACCGAAGCTGGCCATGGTGAGGCCCGTCTGTATCTTCAGGGCTTCGATCTTTCTCACCATGTCCGGTATGCGGCTGCGCGGAACCACGATGTCCTCATTGATCTTGTCCGGTCCGTACTGGTACATGGCCGCTGAGAGGGATTTGCGGGCCTTCCAGAGCGCCTCGGCCTCCGAGCGGTTGCGGGCCAGGACCGCCTCCAGGGCGCCCCTGGATTCGCATAGCTGCTTGATTTCCCGGATTTCGCGGGCTGCCTGGTCCTTTTGCCCGTCGACTTCAATGATGAGAAGGGCGCCTGCATCCACCGGCAGGCCGGCATGCAGATAGGCTTCGGCGCAGCGGATGGAGGCCTTGTCCATGTACTCGATGGCCCTGGGGACCCAACCCGCGCGGATGATGGCCGACACGGTCTCTGCGGCACTTTCCATCCGCTGGAACACCACCTTCAACGTCTCGACGGATTCGGGTTTGGGGATTAGCCGCAGGGCCATTCGGGTGATGACCCCCAGGGTTCCCTCGGAGCCGACCATGAGCCGGGTCAGATCGTATCCCACCACCCCCTTGGTGGTCGTGACCCCCGTGCGGATGCGCTCTCCTGTTCCGATAACCGCCTCCAGACCCAGCACGTAGTCCCGGGTGACACCATATTTAACTGCCCGGGGGCCCCCTGCGCACTCTCCCAGGTTGCCCCCCAGGGTTGAAAACTCGGCGCTGGAAGGGTCCGGTGGATAGCACAGTCCGAGCCTTTCCACCGCCTCGTGAAGGGCGCCGGTGACAACGCCCGGCTCCGCGTGGGCCACCAGGTTTTCCGTGTCGATTTGAAGGATGCGGTTGAGGCGGCTGGTAACCAGAACCACGCCGCCCCTGACTGCCAGTGCGCCGCCCGTGGTGCCGGTACCGCTGCCCCGGACGATGACGGGAAAGTTTTCCTGGTTGGCCAGCTTGATGATGCCGGCGACCTGGCGGGCGCTGTCCGGAAACACCACCGCATCGGGCAGATGCACCTGCCGGGTGGCATCATAGGCATAACAGGCGAGATCTTCCGGTGCGCTGGAGCAGTGGCCTTTGCCGACCTGCCTTTCGAGCATCCGGTATACGCGCTTATCGAGGGGCATGACGGATCATATTCAAAAGGTGCCGTGTTCCAGTTTGTCGCTCAGGTAACGGACCTGCTGTTTCAGGACACTGTTTTCCTTGATCCCTGTTTCCACGGTGTGGATGGCGTGGATGACAGTGGCATGATAGCGGTTGAAGCTCTTTCCGATGGCCTGAAGCGGCAAGTCCGTGAATTTGCGTGACAAAAACATAGCGATTTGCCGAGGGCGCGCGATTTGCTGCTTCCGGGATTTGGAAGTGATTTCCTTGGCCGTGATGCTGAATTGCTTGCAGACGAGTTCCTTGATGGTATCGACCGTGATGGCCTTGTGCTGACTGACGATATGCTTGACCACACTTTCCGCAAGGTTCAGATCGATTTTTTTGCTCAGCAGGGAGGACTTGGCGGAAACGCCGATGAGACCGCTCTCAAGCTGCCGGACGTTTTCGGCAAGCTCTCCTGCCAGATAATGGAGGACCTCCATGGGGACAGTGACGCCCTTTCCCTTGGCCTTCTTTTCGAGGATGCGGACCCGGGTCCGGAAATTGGGAGTTTCGATTCGGGTGATCAGGCCCGAGGAGAGCCGGGAGCGGAGCTGGTCCGAAATCTTCGGGATTTCCGCCGGTGCAAAGCAGCTGGAGAAGATGATCTTCTTTCCCGTATCGCTCAGGTAATCCAGAGTGGCGGAAAGTTCGTCCTGGGTGCGGCTCTTGCCGCTGAGGAAGTGGACATCCTCCAGGAGCAGCGTGTCGCATTGATCCCGATATTTTTTCTTGAACTTGCCGATATCATCCTGACGCAGGGCCTGGACCATTTCGTTGGTGAAGTCCTCGGCGGTCATATAGAATACCCGTTCCTGGGGCCTTTCCTTGAGGATGTGGTGCCCGACGGCTTGGGACAGATGACTCTTTCCCATGCCCGTTTGGGACAGCAGCATCAGGGCGTGCTGTTCCGTTCGAATGTGGGTGGCGTGGGCCAGGGCGGCACTGAAGGCGAAATCGTTGTTCGTGCCCACCACAAACTGGTCGAAGGTGAAATCACGGCGTAACAGCCGGCCGCTGAAGGGTTTCAGCCGCATATTGGGAAGATCCAACTGCACCGGTGGTTTCGGGGGCCTGGCCGCTGCGCCGGCCTCGGCTTTTTGCTTGTTTTTCTTCACCTCAACCTGTAACTTCATAGTCTTTCCCGAGAGGGTTTCCCACTCGGCCAGGATCAGGTCGGCGAATTGATCCAGCAGACGCTTTTTCAGATACGCATTCGGGACGGTGAGCACGAGCTGATCGCCGTCCGTCCCGCCCCATTCGATGGGGTCTATCCACATCTTGTAAGCGTGGGCAGGGAGCTGTTCTTGGCAGGCGATCTTGGTTTTCTGAAATAGTGCGTTCATTGGTTCTAAATCGCTTTCGCTTAGAAGATGATTAATATTCCGTTGCCGATGGCAATATGATTGCGATTGAAAGCTTAAAATTTTTAATTTGGAAGGATGCCGATGAATTATCGTCGTTTTTTGCGTTGAACAACTGGCTTCTACGGGAAGCGGCGAAAAGAGTCAATCCTGAATAATCCGGGTTTGTGAGGGCTGTGTTAGCCACTTATGAACAATGTTTAACTTGCTGATTGCAATTGTAAAAATTTATAATTAACATGGCAGGCCTGAAGGATTAAGGCCCTGTTGGCTACGGATTTTCCTTAGGGATTTTAAGCAGATCGGAGTTGATGAACGGCTTTTTGACAAATTGCTTAAGTCTTATTACCTCTTATTTTTGACGAATATCGACAATTTTTAACGAGGCTGTTTTCTGGGGGAGCCCGGAACCCGGCATGAAGTTTGCTGTGCCAGGAGGCAAAACATTCCCCGGAAACGAGTCATTTATATTGGGGAGGCTCGGGGATGGGCGGGACAAAGGAACGGCCGGTGATCGGGGTTACCATGGGCGATCCGGTGGGGATCGGTCCGGAAATCCTTATCAAGGCCTTCGAGGAGGGCGGACTCTACGAGCTTTGCCGTCCCCTGGTGCTGGGGGACCTGGGGTGGTTGAAGGCTTCGTCCTCCGCCCTGGGCAGCCGGTTGGCGTTCAATCCCGTGACGGCGCCAGGGGAAGGGCGCTATACGAGAGGAACGATGGATGTATTGACCGTATCCCGGCTGGCGACGGAGCGCATCGGCTGGGGCCGGCCGACCCCGGAAACCGGGCGGGCCATGGTGGCTTACATCGAACGGGCCGCGGATCTCGCCCTCGAAGGAACGCTGGCGGGCATGGTCACCTGCCCCATCAACAAGAAGGCCCTGGCCGGCACCGGCGTTGCGTTTCCGGGGCATACGGAGCTCTTGGCCCAGCGCACCGGCGCCCGCCGGGTGGTCATGATGCTGGCAGGGCCGCGTCTGCGCGTGTCCCTCGTGACGATTCACATGGCTCTCTCCCGCGTGCCGCAGGTTCTGAGCGAAGAGAACATCCTTGAGACCATCCACATCACCGTCAGCGCTCTCCGGGACCGATTCGGCTTGGCGGTGCCCAGGGTGGCCGTGGCGGGCCTAAACCCCCACGCCGGCGAGGAGGGCCTCTTCGGGGACGAGGAGCCGCGTCTGATCCAGCCTGCCGTCGAGGCGGCCCGACGGGACGGCATGGATGTCACGGGGCCCTTTCCACCGGATACGGTGTTTTACCATGCCGCAGCCGGTCGATATGACGCGGTGGTGTGTATGTATCATGACCAGGGGCTCATTCCCTTCAAGCTCCTTCATTTCGAGGAGGGGGTCAATACGACCCTGGGGCTTCCCATCATACGGACCTCAGTGGATCACGGCACGGCATACGATATTGCCGGGACGGGCCGGGCGGATCCCAAGAGCCTGCAGGCGGCCATTCGGATGGCGGCCGTTCAGGCCGGGCATCTTCGAAAATGAGCGCTTCGGGCACGATTCTCATCCGCGGTGCCAGGCAGCACAATTTAAAGGGGATCGACGTGGATATCCCCCGCAATGCCCTGGTGGTGGTGACGGGCCTTTCCGGTTCCGGTAAATCGAGTCTGGCCTTCGACACCCTCTATGCCGAGGGGCAACGCCGGTATGTGGAATCCCTCAGTGCCTATGCCCGGCAGTTCTTGGAGCGGCTGGAAAAACCGGATGCGGACCTCATCGAGGGGCTCTCGCCCGCCATTGCCATCGAGCAGAAGACAGCCGGTCACAACCCGCGCTCCACGGTGGGAACCGTAACGGAGATTTACGACTACCTGAGGCTTCTTTACGCCCGGGTGGGCATCGCCCACTGTCACCGATGCGGCGGTCCCATCGCCGCCCAGAGCCTGGATCAGATGATGGACCGGATCATGGGCCTGGCAGAGGGGACGCGGTTCATCCTCTACTCTCCACTGGAACCGGTGGGAAGGGGGGGCTATGAAAAGCGGGTTCGACGCCTTCGGCGCGAGGGGTTCGCCCGCCTCCGGGTGGACGGGCGGGTTTATGATATCGAGGCGGTACCCGCCTTGGCGGGCAAGGCCGCCGAGCCCTCCCTGGAACTGGTGGTGGACCGGCTCATCGTCAAGCCCGGCATCGGCAATCGGCTGGCCGACTCCCTGGAACTGGCCCTGGCCCAGTCCGGTGGACGAGCTCTCATTGAAATTCAGAAGGATGCCGATGGCCGCGGCGGGGCAGAGCCCCTTTCATTTAGTGAAAAGGCGGTCTGCCCCACCTGCGGGGTCAGCTATCCGGAATTTACCCCTGCCAGCTTCTCCTTTAATTCCCCCCATGGCGCCTGCCCGGGATGCGATGGCCTGGGGGTTACCACCGAATTCGATCCCGAGCTCATTTTTCCGAACCCTCGGCTCACCCTGCGCCTGGGGGCCGCGGCTCCCTGGGCCGGTCGCAACTCCGTCCATTTTATGGAATTTCTGGAGGCCCTGACCGCCCATTACGGGGCCGATATTAATACGCCGTACGGGGCTCTGCCGGAACGGCTGAAACAGGTGCTGCTGCATGGATCCGGGGAGACACAGATTCCCTTTTCCTATGAGGGCAAGGCGCGCCGCTACCGTCACGCCAAACCCTTCGAGGGGATCATCCCCAACCTGAGGCGGCGGTATCGGGAAACCGATTCTCCCAAAATCAGGGAGGAGATCACCCGGTTCATGAATTTTTGCCCCTGCTCCCAATGCGGAGGCGCGAAGTTGAACCCCGCCGGCAGGTCCGTGAAGGTGGCGGGCGTGGCGATCCACGAGCTGTCGGCCATGTCGATCGCAGAGGCGTCCGGGTTCTTTGCTCGGCTTTCCCTGCCCGGAAAGCAGGGGGCCGTTGCCCGGACCATCATTAAGGAGGTCGTGGCCAGGCTCGGATTTCTGGAGAACGTGGGGCTTTCCTACCTGACCCTGGACCGTTCGGCCCAAACCCTGTCCGGTGGCGAGAGCCAGCGGATCCGACTCGCCACCCAGATCGGTTCCAAGCTCACAGGCGTTCTCTATGTCCTGGATGAGCCAAGCATCGGTCTTCATCAGCGGGACAACCTGCGCCTCCTTGATACCCTTGTGCAGATGCGCGATTTGGGCAACACGGTACTGGTGGTGGAGCATGACGAAACCACCATCCGCTCCTGTGATTACGTGATCGACATGGGGCCGGGGGCGGGCGTCAACGGTGGCCATCTCATGTATTCAGGCCCTCCGGAGGGCCTGATGGGGGCGGCAGGTTCCCTGACCGGCCAGTACCTCTCAGGCCAAAAACAGGTGCCGCTCCCGGAGGCAAGGCGATCCGGCAACGGGAAGCAGTTGTTCCTGGAGGGGGCATGCGAAAACAATCTGAAAGACATCGACGTCACTTTTCCCCTGGGAACCCTGACCTGCGTCACGGGGGTGTCAGGCTCAGGCAAGTCCAGCCTGGTGCTTGAAACCCTCTATCCCCTGGCGGCCCAGCACCTGTACCACTCCCCCGTTCGGGCAGGACGGCATCGTCGAATCTCTGGACTGGAACATATCGACAAGGTAGTGCACATCGATCAGAGCCCCATCGGCAAGACCCCCCGGTCCAACCCCGGCACCTATACGGGGCTCTTTCTTCATATCCGGGATCTTTTCGCCAGAACCCCTGATGCCCGGATGCGCGGCTATAAATCCGGCCGCTTCAGCTTCAATGTCAAGGGGGGGCGGTGCGAGGCCTGTGGCGGGGACGGGATTCTGCGGATCGAGATGCACTTTCTGCCGGATGTCTATGTCACCTGCGATGTTTGCCATGGCAGGCGGTATAACCGGGAAACCCTCGAAATCCGTTACAAGGGAAAAACCATCGCCGAGGTCCTGGACATGACCATCAACCAGTGCCTGGCGTTTTTCGAAAAGATCCGGGTAATCCGGGAAAAGCTTCAGACCCTGGTGGATGTGGGGGCGGGTTACATCAAGCTGGGGCAGTCCGCCGTTACGCTCTCGGGCGGAGAGGCCCAACGGATCAAGCTGGCCCGGGAGCTGAGCAAGCGCGCCACCGGCAGGACCCTGTATATCCTCGATGAGCCCACTTGCGGACTTCACATGGAGGATGTGCGAAAGCTCCTGCAGGTCCTGGGGCGGCTGGTGGATTCCGGAAACACCGTAATCGTCATCGAGCATAACCTGGATGTGATCAAATCGGCGGACCACGTCATCGATCTGGGGCCGGAGGGAGGACAGGCCGGCGGCGGTATCGTCGGATGCGGGACGCCCGAGGTTGTTGCCGCGGTGGAGGCGTCTCATACGGGCCGCTTCCTCAGCGCCTGTTTGAAATAAAAAAAGAGGCGGTGCCGATACATCGGCACCGCCTCTTTTTACTTCAGTGGATCCAGGTGGATCAGTGACCGGCGGCCGAGCTCAGGAGGCCAGCGATCGTGGATGCCTGGGGATGGGCGAAGATCAGGATCAGCGCGATAACCAGGGCATAAATACACAGGGACTCGATGAGCGCCAGACCGATCAGCAGGGTAACCGTCACCTTACCGGAAGACTCGGGGTTCCGGGCGATTCCCTCAACGGCGGACTTAAGCCCCAGACCCTGTCCGATGCCGCAGCCAAAGGCTGCGATGGCGATACCGAAACCGGCGGCGGTGGCGCAGGCGATGAAGAATTGAAGTGCTTGTGCTTGTACTTGCATGTTTACCTCTTCCTCCTTGTTAGAATGTATTGAATTTAGGCTTCTTCCAAAATCCCAATATCAGAAAAACGTAAAAAACTATCGTTTAGACGGCTATGCGTGATCAGTGGGCGTGTTCCATGGCACCGGTGAAGTACATGACCGAAAGCAGGAAGAATACGAAAGCCTGCACGAAGGCGACGAAGATGCCCAGGGCCATGATGGGCAGCGGCGCCAGAAAGCCGCCGGCCAGCATGAAAAGGATTCCCAGAACCAGTTCGTGTCCCATCATGTTGCCGAAAAGACGGATGGACAGGGACATGATCCGGGCTACGTGTCCGATAATTTCGATGAAGAAGATGATCGGGATCAGCCACCAGACGGGTCCCAGAAAATGCTTGATGTATTTGGCCCCGTGGTATTTTACGCCGATGATGTGGGTGAATATCACCACCACCAGAGCGCAGGACAGGGTGGTATTCAGGTTGGCCGTGGGGGGGTAGAACCCGGGGATCAGGCCGATGAGGTTGCAGGCGGCGATATAGATGAAGACCGTGGCCAGGACGGGAAACAGCCACCGGCCCTCCTCACCCGTGATGTCCACATAGAATTCCTCGATGCCGGAGATGATCACCTCGAAAAGGTTTTGCATTTTGGAGGGCACCATTCCGATCCCTTTTGCCGCAAGGGTTCCTAGAAGGATGAGCAGCGCCATCACGAACCAGGAATAGATGACATGTGGATAATGATGGGCGAAGTTACCCACGCTTTCGCCGAAGAGTCCGCAGAAATTGACTAAAAACAGAAACGGATGTCCCACTTTACACAGCCTCCTTGCAGAGTAAAAGTTTGATTTCGCGCATGGTGGCCAACATGATACTGGCCACCACCACGGAAAGACCAATGATGAGTCCAACGGGATTTACGATATGCTCCCAGATCAAGACAAAAATGATGACGCCGCTGACCACGAAACGAAAATAGTATTTTGCGAGCACGGCATTGGGGGAGGCCATATGGGGAGGCGTCAGTGCCGCCTTCAGCGTTTTGGCCAACAGGTGAAAGTTCACCGTTACCAGTAGACCGCCAAAGAAGATGCCGGTGGCAAACGGCAGGGACATCAGGGCGAAGCCGAGGATGCTCGAGACGGCGAAGATCACCCAGTTGGATCGGGTGACAAACTGTATGAGGCGTTGCTGGATATTCACCGTTTCCCTATCCCGTGTGTTTTTATCATTCTTTGGAATCCGCATTCCTGGTTTTTTTTATGGCCAGCCCGATGTTTCGAAACCCAGCAGCGATTCCCAGGGCCAGTCCGATAAAAAGGCACCAGGGATGGGTGCCGAATCTGCTGTCCAGATACAGCCCCAAGGCAACCCCGAGAAAGATCGAGAGGGCCACCGAGATGCCGAGGCTGCTGTAAAAAGCCAGGTCCTTCATCGCTCGCCGGGTTTCTTTTTTCAAAAGAACGCTGTCCTTTCAGGTCGTTATCGATATTTGCGAAAATTATCGATGAAGACTCAGCTCGTACCACAGATATTGGGGCAAGTCAATGCAAATGTTTCCGTGCTTTTGGGCCACCGGAAATGGGGGATCATATGGATAGGGACGAGACGTCGAACACCGGCCCGTCCTTGCAGACATGCCAGTAGCGGTCCTTTTCGCCGCTGCCCTGTACGGCGCATCCCAGACAAGCCCCCATGCCGCAGGCCATCATGGATTCGATGGACACCTGGCAGGGGACGCCATGCTTGCGACTGATGCCGGCGACACACGAGAGCATGGGAAGCGGTCCGCAGGCGTAAATGATATCCGGAGGCGCTGTCTTCACCGCCTCCTCCAGCGGGTGGGTTACCAGGCATTTGTCCCCTGCGCTGCCGTCATCCGTGGTGAGGCGCACCGGTATGCCCAGCGCCTCGAACTCCTCTGCGCACAGGAGGTCCTCCCTGGACCGGCCGCCGAGGAACATTCGGCACCGGGGCGCTGCCTCCCCGCCGGCGCTGCGCAGCACCGTGGCCAGAAAGACCAGCGGCGGGACTCCGATGCCGCCTCCCACGAGGTAGATGCATCGGTGCTGGCTGGAGATGGAAAAGCCATTTCCAATGGGGCCCAGGATGTCGATGTCGTCTCCCGGCCGGGCCTTTGCCAGAAGCCCGGTGCCGGTTCCCACAACCCTGTAGAGAAACTCGATGCCACGGGTCCTTTCCCCCTCCGTGATCAACCGGTGGATGGAAAGGGGGCGGCGGAGCAGCGGGGCGTTGCGGGACGACACCCGGAGCATGACGAACTGTCCCGGTATGGCTTCGCCGTAGCTGGCGCAGGAAAGGCCCATGCTGAAATAGCCCGGCCGTCTTTGCCGGTTCCAAAGGACGGTGGCCTGCTCTTGGATCATCGGGGATACCTGTGTGTTGTGGGTCCATTATCTGCGGCCAGCCCGATCACCGAGGCGAAGCGGCCCGTTTCCCTGGCGGCGCGGTAGGAAAAAAAAAGATCCGTCCGGCATCGGGTGCAAAGACCGCTCTGTTCGATATGGTTTTCCCGCAACCCGGCCCCGAGCAGTTGATCCCGGCTCATGGCCCAGAAATCGAAGTAGTGCGGTTGGATCCGATAGTGCCAGTGGGACGCCGGAATTTCCCGCCGATAGTGGATGAACTGGGCGCAACAGGGACCCAGGGAGGGGCCGATGCCGGCGATGAGGTGCCGGGGCCGGGATCCGAACCGCTGCTCCATCTCTTTTACCGTCTCGCCGATGATGTTGTCAATGCTGCCCCGCCAGCCGGAG
>CAYOXD010000063.1:0-16780 GCA_964407825.1 uncultured Desulfobacterales bacterium
TATCGCTGGTCTTGCTGGCGACCTCCTTGACCATCTGCGCGCCCATGTTCTGGAATTTATCCGCCAGCTCGATGTCCTTGGCCACCGTCACGCCGTCCTTAGTGACGGTGGGGGATCCGAAGGACCGGTTCAGAACCACATTGTTCCCCTTGGGCCCCAGCGTCACCTTGACGGCGTTGGCCAGGGTGTTGACCCCCTGGAGCATGGATTTACGCGCACTGGAACCGTATACAATCATTTTTGCAGGCATTGCGTGTCCCCTCCCTTAATCGTTCAATACACCCAAGATGTCGTTCTCACGCATAAAAACATGTTCCTTGCCGTCAATTTTGATTTCCGTCCCCCCATACTTGGAAAAGAGAATCCGATCGCCCGTTTTCACCTCCATGGCGATCCGGTTGCCATTCTCGTCACGCCTTCCCGGACCGACGGCGACGACCCTGCCCTCCTGGGGTTTTTCCTTTGCCGAATCGGGGATGATGATCCCGCCCGGGGTCTTTTTCTCCTCTTCCACTCGGACCACCAGAATCCTATCGTTTATGGGTCTCACCTTCATTTGATTCACCTCCTAAATCACCTGTGCCTATGGGTTAGCGCAAATCGCCGGCAGATCGGGAAATTCCCCCTACCTGTCCAGTGATGATCGATGAAATACTGCCGTGAAAATGGTGCCCTCGCCCGGAAGAAAACCGGGCGTGATGGGGCGATGTCTTTGGATTTTTCGGATACTAATTTAACCATCGTCTATCACTTGTCAACGGATTCTTGACCGATATTTTTGACCTGTCCGTCAGCCTTTAGCTTTTAATCGAGGATTCCGACTATCATCCGGATGCCCACCACCATCAACAGCAGGGCGAAAATGCGCTTCAACCGATCGACCGGCAGCCGGTGAGCCAGCCAGACCCCCAGTGGCGCAGTCAGAACGCTGGCGCAGACCAGCCCGATAAGCGCCGGAAGATAGATAAACCCCGCTGAATGGGCGGGAAGCCCCGAGTGCCGCCAACCATTGTAGAGGTATCCCACGGCGCCGGCAACGGCTATGGGAAATCCGATGGCGGCGGAGGTGCCGATGGCAGGATGAAGGGGAATATTGCACCAGAGCATGAAGGGCACCGAAAGGGTGCCGCCTCCGATACCCACTAGACTCGATACGGCACCGATGAGGTTTCCCACGCCGAACATGGCCGCTGGGCCCGGCAGCTGCCGCGAGGGTGCCGGCGCCTTTTCAATGATCAGCTGAACCGCGACGTAGAAGAGGAAGACCACAAAGAGGCCCTTTAGCAGGGCAGAGGGCATCCTGGAGGCGACACAGGTTCCCAGAAAGGTGCCGGTAAAGATGCCCAGCACGATGCGCCGTACGACGAGCCAATGAACGGCACCCCGGCGGTGGTGGGCCCTGAAACTGGCCACGGAGGTGAATACGATGCTGGCCATGGAGGTGCCCAGGGCCATTTGCATGAGCACATCCCCGCCGATGCCCTGCCAGGAGAAGCAAAAAACCAGCATGGGGACAATAATCAGCCCGCCGCCGATGCCCAGAAGACCTGCCAGGACGCCGGCAACGCCGCCAACTGCAAAATAGAGGGCAACGATAGGAAGGGTCATGTCATCCTCGTTCTTAGATCATCGTATCGTAACCCGGGGAGTGGGACCTGTACCCCCCTTCCTTCGGCAATTCATGGCAAATCGACCGGCAGGGTGTTCCGGAACAACTCGCCAGGGCCGCGCCGGAATGGAATGCTGTTCACGGGGACGGCTGCTGTTCATTGATTACCAAGCGTTCGCTTTTCCAGCAACCCCAAATAGATACAGTCATTCCAGTTCCGTTTTGCCCATAAGAGGAATCAGCGGTTCTTGTATTTGTTTTATTGTATTTATACAATATGTTATATTGCAGCGCCCCTTTACGCGCACCTACCCCACCCCCATAGACCCAACTAATCAGCTCACATCGCCCAAGGAAGCCTGGAAGCCGCGCCGCCAAAAACGGAATTAGCAGTTCTCAATCGACTCAGTTATTTGATTTTTTGGTTACATTTCATTGCGTTACAAGCTTGGCATTGTTTTTGATTAAGCGCTGGTTGGCGGAGGAAAGTCGCTGTCACCCATAACCTCTTTTAGATGGAACGATAGAAGGAAACGTCATGCAAACACGCATCCAGATGCATCCGACCGTAGAAGATTCATGCGATGAGAAGGTCGAGGAGCCTCCGAGTTCTCACCCGCCATCCGCCTGCCTGACGGAAGTGGCGCCCCTCATTCCCCTGGATACCTCCCCCAGCGCGAAGCTTTCCCGGTCAAACCGCTCTTCTGCCGAAACACGCGCGTTTCGAAAACGATTTTACCCTGGGGTGACAGACAAGCAATGGAACGACTGGCGATGGCAGATCGGCAACCGTATCAACGGACTTGCCCAGTTGGCATCGATGATCCAATTGAGCCCGGACGAGCGGATCGCTCTGTCCCAGCCGGAGACCAAACTGCCCCTCGGCATCACGCCCTACTACACCAGCCTGGTATCACCAAATGATCCGGCCCAGCCCCTTCGCCGGACCGTTATCCCCACCACCGGAGAATTGTTGCGCATGGCCTGCGAGGCGGACGACCCGCTCCATGAGGAGGCACAGAGTCCGGTCCCCGGCCTGGTCCATCGCTACCCGGACAGGGCGCTGCTGCTGGTGCTCGATTTTTGCTCCACCTACTGCCGATACTGCACCCGTTCCCGGGTGGTGGGAAAGAGAAGCATTTTCCCGAGCCGCAAGCGCCTGGAGCGGGCCATCGCTTACATCGCCGCCACGCCGGCTATCCACGATGTCATCCTCTCCGGCGGAGATCCCCTGACCTTGGGCGATGACCGGCTGGACTGGCTGCTGGGCCGGCTGAGGTCGATCCCCCACCTGGATATCATCCGCATCGGCACCAAGGTGCCGGCGGTGCTGCCCCAGCGCATCACCCCCAAGCTTACGCGGATGCTGAAAAAGCACCATCCCCTGTGGATGAGTCTGCACTTCACCCACCCGGACGAATGCACGCCGGAGAGCTACCGGGCCTGCGGCATGCTGGCCGACGCGGGGATCCCCCTGGGTAGTCAGACGGTACTCTTGAAGGACATCAACGATACGGTGGAGACCATGAGGCGGCTGGTCTATCACCTGCTGAAGATGCGCGTGCGACCCTACTATCTGTACCAGTGCGACCCCATCACCGGATCCCATCATTTTCGGACCTCCGTTCAGCGGGGGCTCGATATCATCGAGGGGCTCAGGGGATTTGTCAGCGGGTACGCGGTGCCCACCTTCGTGGTGGACGCTCCGGGCGGTGGCGGAAAGATCCCGCTGCTGCCGGAATACCGGGCAGGCAGGGAGGCCGGTGCGCTGCTGCTGAGAAACTATGAGCACCGGATCTTTCGATACCCGGATATGGATGAGAACTGACGCTTCATTCCTGGGCCTGCCCGTGACACAATCACCTTTATTTGGAAATACTGGAGGAAGATCTTGGAGATGATCATCGGCATTACCTTTGATCTTCGATCCGAATACCTCGCCATGGGGTACTCGGAGGAGGATACGGCTGAGTTCGACCGTGAGGATACCATTTCTGCCATCGAGACGGCCCTGGCTGATCTAGGGCACAGGCCGGAGCGCATCGGGAATGCCCGGCAGCTCACCGGGCAGCTGGCGGCCGGCGAGCGCTGGGACCTTGTATTCAACATCGCCGAGGGGCTTTCCGGCATCGGCCGGGAAGCTCAGGTGCCGACGATTCTGGATCTTTACGGGATTCCCTACACCTTTTCGGATCCCCTGGTGATGAGCCTCACCCTTCACAAGGCCATGACCAAGCGGGTAATCCGGGACAGCGGCATTCCGACAACGGATTTCGTGGTGTTCGATCCCGACGCCACCGCCCCGCCAATTTCCTTTCCGCCGCCCTATTTCATCAAACCCGTGGCCGAGGGAACGGGAAAGGGCATCAGTCCCGCCTCCATCATCCGGGATCCGAACCTGCTGCCGGCTGCCGCCGGCCGGATGATGACTGTCTACCGCCAGGCCGTCCTGGTGGAGCCCTTTCTGCCGGGCCGGGAATTCACCGTGGGAATCCTGGGGACCGGCAGGGAGGCCAGGGTTCTGGGCACTACCGAGGTCGTCCTGGCCGGAAAGGCCGAGGCCGAGGTCTACTCCTACGTGAATAAGGAGCAGTGCGAGGAGCGGGTGATCTACCGGCCGGTGAGCGCGGAACTGGATCCTCCGGTGAGGGAGGCAGAGGCCGTCTCCCTTGCCGCCTGGCGGGCCCTTGGCTGCCGAGATGCGGGGCGGGTGGATCTGCGCTGCGATGGGGAGGGCCGCCCGCAGTTCATGGAGGTAAACCCCCTTGCAGGGCTCCATCCCGAGCATTCAGATCTTCCCATCCTCTGCGCCCAGCAGGGCATCTCCTACCGCAGCCTGATCGGCGAGATTCTCTCCTCTGCCGGGAAGCGGGTCGCGGAACCGACCGGAGCCCGTCGCTCATGCGGGTAGCGATCCTGCATAATGCCGTCGGGCAAGATGGCAGCGCTGACGAAAGGGATGTGCTGGTCCAGGCCGAAGCCGTCTCAAAGGCCCTGGAGGGGCTGGGGCACACGGTCACGATCCTCCCCTGCGATCTGGATCTGGCAGCGATCCGGGAGCGACTGACGGAAACCGCCCCGGACCTTGTCTTCAACCTGGTGGAATCCCTTGGCGGCAGCGGTCGGCTCATCCATCTGGTGCCCTACCTGCTTGAGGCCATGGGACTTTCCTGCACCGGCGCAGGTGCCGAGGCGATATTGCTCTCCTCCAACAAGATCACTGCCAAGACGCGACTTCGGTCCGCTGGACTTCTCACCCCTGACTGGATCGGCCCCCATCCCTTGCACCCCAGCCCACTGCAGGCTTATGGGACGGCCAACGTCCGGCGCCAGTGGAGCTGGATCATCAAATCCGTGTGGGAGCATGCCTCCATCGGCCTGGACGAGGACGGACTGCTGCACGACGCGAAGCCGGAGGCGGTCCTGGAGGCCCTCTCCCACCGGGCGCCGGCCCTGGGGGGTGCCTGCTTTGCCGAAGCCTTCATCGAGGGCCGGGAATTCAACCTCTCGATCCTCGCAGGTCCGGGAGGGCCGGTGGTGCTGCCGCCTGCCGAAATCCGCTTCGAAGGCTACGATGCAGACAAACCCCGAATCGTGGGGTACCGGGCCAAGTGGGAGACCGGGACCTACGAGTATACCCATACGCCAAGAGCATTCGATTTTTCGAAGGCCGAGGAGCCCCTGTTGGCCGCCCTTTCCGAGACCGCCCTGGCCGCCTGGAAATGCCTGGGGATGGAGGGGTATGCCCGGGTGGACTTCCGGGTCGATACCGACGGTGCCCCCTGGATCCTCGAAGTCAACGCCAACCCCTGCCTGTCGCCGGACGCGGGCTTTTCCGCCGCCCTTGCCCGGGCCGGCATCCCCTTCGGGGAGGCGATCGACCGAATCCTCACGGCCGCCCTGGCGGCCGATGGAAAGATTCCATGATCCGCATCCGCAGAATCTTCGATGACACCCTGCCCGTCAATCAGGATACCCTCTCCCAGGTCAAGGACATTCTGCGGGCCCGGTTCAGCGCGGTATCGGCGGAGGAAATCGAGGGCATCGGTGAGAAGCTCCGCAATCCCTTCAAGCAGCGATTCCGGAGTGTTCTTATCGTGGCGGAAACTTTCCGGAACCGGGTGCTCGGCTTCGCCCTGCTGCTCGTGGAACCGGACATCGGGTTCTGTTACCTCGACTGGATCGCCACCATCGGCAACCGGGGCGGGGTGGGCGGCGCCCTCTACGAGCGGGTGCGTCAGGAGGCCGAGGCCCTGGGATCGGCGGGGCTCTTTTTCGAATGCCTTCCGGATGATGCCGCCATTTGCCCGGACGGGGTCGCACTGAAAGAGAACCGTCGAAGACTGCGCTTCTACGAACGCTACGGCGCCCGTCCCATCATCCACACGAGCTACGAGACGCCCGTCAGACCGGGCGATATTTGCCCCCCCTACCTGGTTTACGATGGACTGTCCAGGCAGCGGGATCTGAAACCCGCCTTTATCCGAAAGGTGGTTCAGGCGGTTCTCGAGCGCAAATATGCGGACTATTGCCCGCCGGACTATATCCGGAAGGTGGTTGGCTCCATCAGGGAAAACCCGGTTCAGCTTCGGCCCTTTCGCTACATCAAGCCCGAAGCGGTCCGGCCCCAGGTCCCCTCTTCCCCGGCCGAACGGATGGGGCTGGTGGTCAGTGAGCGCCACGAAATTCACCACGTGCATGAACGGGGCTATGTGGAGTCCCCCGTCCGGGTGCACAGCATCCTCTCGGTGCTGCGCCAAAGCAGTCTCTTTGATACCATCAAACCCCGCAACTTCCCGGACAAGCATATCCTCGCGGTCCATGACCGGGGATTCGTGGCGTACCTTCGTCGGGCCTGCCACGAGGTGCCGGAGGGCAAATCTCTCTACCCCTATGTATTTCCCATCCGAAACCGCACCCGCCCCCCTCTGGAGCGTTCGGTCCTGGCCGGCTATTACTGCATCGACACCTTCACCCCCCTGAATCCCAGCGCCTTCCAGGCGGCCCGTCACGCAGTGGACTGCACCCTCACGGCCGCAAAAGGCATCCTTGACGGCCGCCGCATCTGCTACGCCCTGGTGCGCCCCCCTGGTCATCACGCGGAGCGCGGCACCTTCGGCGGGTTCTGCTATTTCAACAATGTCGCCATTGCGACCCAATACCTCAGAACCTATGGCCGGGTAGCGATCCTGGACATCGATTACCACCACGGCAACGGCCAGGAGAACATCTTCTACGAGCGATCGGACGTGCTCACGGTCTCCATCCACGGCGATCCGGCATTCGCTTATCCCTACTTCTCAGGGTTCATGGAGGACACGGGCGCGGGCGACGCCGAGGGCTTCAATTTGAACCTTCCCCTACCGGAGTTCGTGAATGGCCCGGCCCATCGGGCGGCCCTGGCCCGGGCGCTGGAAAGGATCAGGGACTTCCGGCCCGCCTTCCTGGTGGTGGCCTTTGGACTCGACACGGCCAAGGGGGATCCCACCGGCACCTGGTCCCTGAGGGGCAAGGACTTCGAAACCAACGGACGGATGATCGGTCAACTGGGTCTTCCCACCCTGGTGGTCCAGGAAGGCGGGTACAGAACGCGGACCCTGGGCGCCTATGCCCTTCGGTTTTTAACCGGTCTTTCCGCCACGGGGTTCCAGATCGCCATGGATCCGGAACCCCACCGGGAACAGCTACAGGGGCTGTCCATCAGGTCCACGGTGGCTCCCCGGGACATGACCGCCATCGAAAATCTGTTGAGGGTAACCGGCTTTTTCACGCCGGAAGAGGTCAAGGTGGCCCTGGAACTGGTGCAAACCCGCCTGGACATCGGCGACGCCAGCGGATATTACTTCCTCCTGGCGGAGCGATACGGCCGGCTGGCGGGCTACGCCTGTTACGGCCCCATCGCCTGCACCACCTCCTCCTTCGATCTATTCTGGATCGCCGTTCATCCGGATTTCCAGAGCCGGGGTCTGGGGAGCCATCTCCTGATCGAGGTGGAGAAAAATATCCGGGAGGCCGGCGGCACCAGGCTCTATGTGGAGACTTCCCAGCGGGTTCAGTACGCGGGCACCCGGGCCTTCTACGAGCGGCACGGCTACCGGGTCGCCTCCGTCCTGGAGGACTTCTACGGCCCTGGGGACGCGCGGGCGACCTATTTGAAGGTTTTATAGGCTGGGTGCCGTTTTTTTGTTGCTTTTCAATTTGAGTCGCCTTATTTTGCCTGCAATCGCTTGCTTCAACCTAACATTTCTCAAGGGGGGAGAACTTATGACCAAAGCAGAACTGCTTGAACAAATGGCCGGTGATGCCGAAATTTCAAAAGCGGCTGCCAATGATGCGCTGAACGCTTTGATCGACGGCATCATCTCATCGCTGAAAACGGACCAGGGCAAGGTTACCTTGACAGGCTTCGGGACCTTTTCCATAAGTCACCGCAAGGCCCGGAAAGGCCGCAACCCGCAAACCGGCAAAGAAATCAAGATTGCGGCATCCTCTACGGTGAAATTCAAACCGGGGAAAAAGTTAAAAGAAGCTGTTTAAAAGGGCTTGGCACCAACGGGCGGGGAGGGACACAGCACCGCCCGTTGGCGGCACCCTCCGCCCAGCACCGCCTATCATTCACAAACCACGGCACCGGCACGCCAACCAGGCCCGCGCTGGCCCGCGCCCCGGCATTAGCACCCCCTCCTCTCCCCCCAAAACCTATCGCGCCCCCACATACCGCAAAATCGCCCTGAAAAGGGAGGCGCTGTGACTCAGCTGCCGATAGGCCTCCTGTCGGGTGAGGATTCGGTCTTGCGCCTCGAGCCGATGTTCGAGGGTGATGCTGAGATTGGCGATCCGTGCAATCTCCGCCACCAACCGGGCTTCGGAGTCTATACGGATGGGGTAGCACCTGATCTTCCGGGTCAGGGCCGCCAACCCCTCCCCATTGACGAATGCCTCGATTTCCTGGTGATGCCGCCGATTGAATTCCATGGCGGGCGTATTGTGCAGGGGCATGGAAAGATCCCCCACGTAATGGGCGCAGAGGGCCAGGTGATAGGCGGCATATTTGCCCCTCCGGGTCGTGGCGATATAGTCTCGCACCGAATGAACGATGGCGCCGTATAGATGCCCTTCCGGATCCACTCGGTTGTACCGGTCGATCTGGGCCCTGACGAGCGCGGGGGTCACCCGGGTGCCGACGGGGGTGTTGGAGAAATGGTTGTCGGCTTCCCTTACTCCCATCTTGATTTTCAGCATGTCGGCGCCGGCTGCGTTGAACCATTTGGAATAGCCGGCCGCCTTGGCAATCGCCAGATGCGTCTCGTCATACCACGCCCACGCGGAAGCGGACAGCCCCAATACGGCGGCAAGGGTCCATGCAGCGATAGGATAGAGCACCCGTCCCATTCCAAGGCCTCCTTCCGGCGTCCGATGCACGGCGTTCGGATAGTTTCCCAATCCGGCCGTGTCGGAAGTTTTTAGATTTTTAGCCATTCAATCTGAGCGTTTATCTCTCACCTGCGTATTTACCAGGGGCGGTATCGGTATCGGAACATAAATTGATAGCGCCATTCGATACCGATACCGATTTCGATCCCGATAGTCAATTCTGGGGGACAGGCGCTCGGATTGAATCAGCGGTTTGCGTTCTCCTCTGCCGATTGCGCATGTCCGCCCCCCATCTGTCACCCTTTCGATCCCGGTTCCGACCCCGACACCGATTTTTCCCCGAGTATGGGCTTTCTTGAGATGGATTTAAGCCGGGAAATGGAGTAGATTATTCACAGATTCAGTCCATACCGAAAGAGAGGGAGAAGGTACGGTGGACCTGCTTCAATCCTGCGATGACGTGGCGCTGCTGCTCTCGGTCATGCCGCGGCATATCCGGGAGGCCCTGGAAGGCGCCCGGGACCGGGACCGCCTGCTGGAAGTGATACTGGACCTGGGACGGCTTCCGGAGGCACGCTACCCGGACCGTAGGGTGGCGCTTTCCGATGGCGGCGTCTCCAGGGAAGAAATCGATCAGGTGGTCAACCGTCTGGGCGCCTTTACCGCCGACAACCGGGCCGGCATCGAAAGGACCCTGCACCGGATTTCGGCCATCCGAAACCGGGTGGGGACCATTATCGGGCTTACCTGCCGGGTGGGACGGGCCGTTTACGGCACGGTGGACATCCTGCGCGACGTGATCGAAGGCGGAAAATCCCTTCTGCTCCTGGGCCGTCCCGGGGTGGGCAAAACCACCCTGTTGCGGGAATCGGCCCGGGTGCTCGCCGACGATCTGGGGAAGCGGGTGGTCATCGTGGACACCTCCAACGAAATCGGCGGGGACGGGGACATTCCCCATCCGGGAATCGGCCGGGCCCGGCGAATGCAGGTACCCTCCCCCGATCGCCAGCATGCGGTCATGATCGAGGCGGTCGAAAACCACATGCCCGAAGTGATCGTCATCGACGAGATCGGAACCACGGCCGAAGCCCTTGCCTCCCGCACCATCGCCGAGCGCGGCGTTCAGCTGATCGCCACGGCTCACGGCAACACCCTGGAAAACCTGCTTCAGAATCCGACCCTTTCCGACCTGGTGGGCGGCATCCAGGCGGTCACCCTCTCGGACGAGGAGGCCAGGCGGCGGGGAACTCAGAAAACCGTTCTGGAACGAAAGGCCCCGCCTACCTTCAACGTGCTCGTGGAGATTCAGGACAGGGACCGGCTTGCCATTCATCATAAAGTATCGGCCATTGTGGACGCCCATTTGCGGGGCACTGTCCTGGCCCCGGAGCTGCGGGTGCGCCTGGAGGGCGGCAAGGTGGAGATCCAAAGGGGTGACCCCCCAACGCAGGAACAGCCCATAAATGAAGGGCTCGATCCGGGCCAGCCGCCTCCGCTCCCTGCCAGAAAAAGGCGAAGACCCGTTCGGGTCTTCACCTACGGCATCAGCCGCAGTCGGCTGGAGCGGGCCGTAGACAAGTTCCAGGCGCCCATGCGGGTGGTGGAGGAGATCGAGCGGGCTGACGTGGTGCTGACCCTCAAGTCCCAGCTCAAGCGTCAACCCCGGCGAATCCGGGTCCTACAAGGCCGGGGAATCCCCTTCCATGTGATCCGTGGAAACACGGTGACCCAAATGGAACACTTTCTGCGGGAGCTCTTCGGTGAGGACCTCGACGGCAGGGCCATGGCCCTCAGGGAAGCCGAAGAGGCGGTGGGGGAGGTCTATGAAGGCGGGGTGTCCGTGGAGCTCTCGCCCCGGCCGGGGCATCTGCGCTTTCTCCAGCACCAGGTTGCGGAGCGCTACGGCCTGACCTCGGAAAGCAAGGGCAGCGAGCCATATCGGCGGGTGGTCATCGTTCCCCTGTAGCCCCCTCCGATGCCCATCCTTCCAACACGCAGCCCATTGAGGACGACGGACCATCACCCATGACAACGATTTCAGACGCCATATTGAAACAATGGGCAAAAGACCTGTCTCCAGAGGTCCTGCGCGAAAAACTCAAGGCCCTGGCCGCCGGAATGGGAAACGAGGCTTTCGCCAATCGCGTTGCCCGTGAAATCGTCGAGCTAACCCAGCCCCACATGGCCATCCCCGATATCTACGCCCCTTACCGGCTGCTGGTGCGTGATGGTATCGTTTTTTTCCTCTCCCGGATCCATCATCAGCGGCTGGTGGACCTGGTGCTGGACCAGGCCGGGATGGACCCGTCCGCCCCTACCGAGGAGCGGCTCCTGGCCCTGGCCCAGCGGTTTCCCACCCTTCACAAGCTGGGACAGATCATCGCCCGCAATCCGGCCATCGATCCGGTGGTCAAGCACTGGCTCGTTCGCCTGGAACATGGCCATTATGGCACCCCCCGGAAACGCCTGCTGCAGCGAATCCACCGGCAACTGAAAAAGAGCGCCGGCCGAAGTCATCTCCACATACAACCGACCCTTCTGGCCGAGGCCAGCGTGGGTGCCGTCTTTCCCTTCCTTTGGGCTCCCTCCCCAGCCGGGGAGCAGATCCAGGGGGTCTTCAAGATTCTCAAGCCCCATATCCGAAGGCACCTGAGCGAAGAATTGGCAGTTCTGGAGCTGACAGCCGCCTTCTTTGAGCGCAACCGGGCCCGCTACCCACTCCGGGACTTTCAATTCCTGGAAATATTTCACTCTGTCAGGGATATGCTGGTCCGGGAAATCGATTTGTCCGCCGAGCAGCGCCATCTGCTGGAAGCCGCGCGCTTTTACAGCGATATGGACGCTATCCGCATTCCGCGACTCCTGCCTTTCGGTACCGATGAGATGACCGCCATGGGGTATCTGCACGGTCCCCGGATAACCGATGCGCACATGACATCGGAGCAGCGCCGATACATCGCCGGCATCCTGTTCGAGGCGCTCGTTTGCAGGCCCCTATTCTCCAGGGACGAGCCGGCTCTCTTCCATGGCGACCCCCATGCCGGCAACATCCTGGCCGTCAGGGGTGCCCCCGGGGAGCCCCCCCGGATCGCTCTGCTGGACTGGAGTCTGGCCGGCAGGTTGGAAAAACCTGATCGGGTCCGGACTGTTCAGCTGATCCAGGCCCTCTATAAGCGGGACCTCAACGGCATCTGCAATGCCGTCCTGGCCCTTGCCGCGCCTGGCCCTCAGGGCGGCCCCATCCCGAGGCCAAGGCTCCGCAATCGCGTCATCGAATGGATTCAGTCGCCTTCGTTCGTCCGGGCGGCCCTGATGAAAAAGGCTTTTCAGCTCCTGGAAACCCTTTCCCAGGAGGGGGTGGTATTTCCGGCAGAGCTCATGCTTTTTCGAAAGGGGATCTTCACCCTCGAAGGGGTTCTGAACGACCTGTGGCCCGCATTCGACATGGATGCCGCCGTCACCCGGTATCTCACGACCCTCATCACCCGGGAGGTCCCCGCACGGCTCGGCTATTTTTTCTTTCCCCTGGCGGACCGCCCGGAGAATTATCCAAGCCTGATCTCCAACCTGGAACTGCACTCCCTGATGATCCACCAGTCTACGGCCGCTCTCAAATCGGGCCTGCGGACCTGGGGCGACTTCCTAACTAAGGTTCAGTTGACTTGAGGGGGGTAAACCGTGGTATGATCAAATCATTCCAACGTACCGACCGTTCGTTTTTTTGCCTTCCGTCTTCCCAAGAACACGCGGCCGGATTCTTTTTTTTCGCTTTACCTAGGTCGCTGCTCTTTCATTGCATATAAGGCCGTCCCATTGCCGAAGAGGGGCTTGCCGTCAGGATCCGATCACCGTCAGGATCCGATCAAAGGATAAGGCCGCCGTCATGAATAGAGAGCACACCTTCGATTTTGCCGAAAATTTCATAAAGCTTTCGGGGGTGGTCCACCGGGTGGCCTCCGAGAGCGCCGCTGCCGAAACCATCGTCTCCATATTCAACATCAAGGGAGCCCGCTGCGTGGCCCTGGCCGGTTTGCCCGCTTCCCTGATATCCGCCATTGACAGGGGCTGCGAAGGGATCACCGTGCTCAAAGAGCCCTATCCCGCCGATACGCTGCCGGGCGCCATCGATGCGGCTGACGTGGGAGTCACCGGTATCGAATTCGCCATTGCCCAGTCCGGCACCCTGGTGGAAACGGCCACCAACGATGCGGTCCGGCTCGTATCGGCGCTTCCGAGAACCTATATCGGCGTTCTGCGGGCTGAGGATATCGTCGACAAATTCCTGGACGCTGCTGCGCGGATCCGCCGGATTACGGAACAGCACGAGCGCAACCTGGTGATCAGCTTCATCTCCGGACCGAGCCGAACGGGGGATATTGAACTCAAGCTGACCCTCGGCGTTCACGGCCCGGAAGATGCCCATGCGGTTATCATCGACCCCCGTTGAAGATCAGGAGCCCGCCATGGCTACGAACCGTTATGAGCACCTCTTCAAGCAGATTCATGACGCCATCGATGACCGGTCCAAGAGCAACGCGCTCCTGCGCTGCATGAAGCGAGGACGCGACACGCGCGCCAGGGCTTTGGAAACCCTTCCGGGGGGAGCCGCCTTCAGGGACGAGGT
The DNA here is from genome assembly GCA_964407825.1 of uncultured Desulfobacterales bacterium. GTDB lineage: Bacteria > Desulfobacterota > Desulfobacteria > Desulfobacterales > JAFDDL01 > CAYOXD01. The sequence continues at coordinate 13,608 of CAYOXD010000063.1, forward strand.
TCGCCGCATCAAGGAACGCTGCATCGAAGAATTGCCCCGTCTTCAGCAGCAATTCATCGCCAATGCCAGGCGGCGCGGCGTCCAGGTCTTCGTAGCCGACAGCGCGGCGGACGCCATTGGCTACTGCCTCGAATTGGCCAAGGCCCGGGGGGCAACGGCCCTTGCAAAATCCAAGTCCTTGACAACCGATGAGATCGAACTCAACCAGCCCCTCCTGGATGCCGGTATCGACGTGGTGGAAACCGATCTTGGTGAGCTGATCATACAACTGGTCCATGAAAAGCCCTTTCACCTGGTCTTTCCCTCGGTTCACAAGATGGCGCCGGATGTGGCCGAGATCTTTTCCAGAGTGACGGGAGAAAAGGTCGCCAGTGACATCCCCAGCCTGATGAAGGTGGTCCAGAAATATCTGCGGCCCATCTTTCTGAACGCCCAGATCGGCCTGACCGGAGCCAATATCGGCGTGGCTGAAACCGGCGGGATCTGCATCGAGACCAATGAGGGCAACGGCCGTCTGGTATCAAGTATCGGCGACTGCCATGTCTGTGTGATGGGGGCGGAAAAAATCGTCGCCACCATCGAAGAGGCCATGCTGATGATCCTGGCCCATCCGGTCAGCGCGTCGGGCCAGTTGCCCACCACCTATGTCACCTGGATGCACGGGCGCTCTCCTCTGGGGGAAGGCCCTGAACGCAGCCCCAGGGAAAGCCACCTGATCCTCTTGGACAACGGACGCACCCGGATGCGCGATGATGCCGTGCTTCGCGAAGCCCTCTACTGCATCCGCTGCGGCGCCTGCATGAACGTCTGTCCGACCTATGGCATTGTCGGCGGGCACACCTTCGGCCACATCTATCCAGGTCCCATGGGCATCTGCTGGACAGCGGGCGTGCATGGCCTGGAAAAGGCCGCCGATTTCGCCCCCCTGTGCATCTCCTGCGGTCTATGCCAGGAGATCTGCCCGGCCAAGATCGACATGCCCCTGATCATCGCGGAAATCAAGCATCGCGATGCCCAAAAAAGAGGCCGGCTCCTGAGCGACAGGGTGATGATGGATTCCGACGGCGCCGCCAGGCTGGGCAGTCTGACCGCGCCCCTTGCCAACCTGGCACTGGGCATCCCCCCCCTGCGCAAAGCCATGGCGACATCCATCGGGCTTTCCAGTGATCGCAAAGTGCCGCCCTTTGCCCCCGCCTCCTTTCAGCGTCGGTTCAAGAGGCACCGGTCCCCGGCGCTTCGGCCCAGACGCAAGGTGGCCCTCTTTATCGATGTCTACGCCAATTACAACGACCCGAAGCTGGGCATGGCGGCGGTCCGCCACCTGGAAGCCCTGGGCTGTCAGGTGGTTCTGCCGAAGCAAAGGGCAGCCGGCTATCCCTTTATCGCCTATGGCGACATGGAACGCGCCCGGCGAACCGCTCGCTACAATGTCTCCCAATTGGCACCCTATATTGGAAAGGGCTATGATATCGTCGGAATAGAACCGACGGCCACCTATTGTCTCGCGGTCCTTTACCCCAAACTGCTGAACCACGATCTGCGAGCCCGATCCGTGGCCGCGCACACGCATGAGCTGTTCTCGTATCTCGTCCGGTTGGAGGATGAGGCCGGCCGGCCCCAGGACCGTGCTCCCCTGGCCGGCAAACGCTTTGGATTCCACTGCTCCTGCCATCAGCGCCCCATGGGCGGGGGAAAGGAAGCCATGCGGTGGCTGCAGCGGCGCGGCGCTGAGGTGGAGCTGATCCAAACCGGCACCTGCTGCGGCATGGGCGGCACTTTTGGTTTGAAGGCCGGCCCCCTCGGGCATAAGCTGTCAGCTGCCGTGGGCGACCCGCTCTTCCGGTTGTTCAAAAACGCGTACATCGATGCCATTGTTACCGAAAGTAGCGTGTGCGCCATCCAATTGGCGGAGGGCACCGGCAAGCCTGCCCGTCATCCCCTCCACCTGATCGGCTGACAGCGCCCATCACCTTTCAAAGCTTCATGCAAATTAAAGGCACCTGCTCCAGAGACACAACGACGAAGTCGAACTGGTAAAGCTCACCGGCAAAGAGGAGTTATCTGGCATGGGAATGCGACAGAAAATCCAGCTATTGGCAATCATATGGCTTACAGTCTGTTTGGCCTTGCCCGCCAGGGGACAGGGCGTCTCCCTGGTGGATGCGGTTCGTGTGAAAGGGCCGCTGACGTTCTGCAACGAGCCGATGCCACTGGACATCCCACAGGTCAGGGAACGCTTCGAGAAGGCCATGATGCTGGCTTTGAACGATCGTGCCCAGGTCCTGCTGTGGATCAAACGGGCACCGCGATATTTTCCTCTGATCGAAAAAACACTCAAAGCCGACAGGATGCCTGACGACCTGAAATATCTGTCTGTAGCCGAAAGTGCCCTGCGAGCGCATGCCGGGTCCGTCAAGGGCGCCATGGGATTCTGGCAGTTGATGCCGGAAACGGCTCGAAAATATGGATTGCGCGTGGATCCATACATTGACGAACGCAGAAATCTCCGTATTTCCACACCTGCGGTCATGCGCTACCTTCAAGACCTTCACAAGAAGTTTGCGTCCTGGACCCTGGCCGCGGCGGCTTACAATATGGGGGAGGAGGGGTTGAAGGCGGAGATCCTGGAGCAGAATACCCGGGACTATTACCATCTGTATCTTCCGTTGGAGACCCAGCTTTTCATTTTCCGAGTGGTTGCGATCAAGTTGATCCTCAGTGATCCCCGGCATTTCGGGTTCGATGTCCACCAGGAGGATCTGTATCAGCCGTTGAAATTCGATCCGGTGGAAATAGACTGTTTTCAGGAAACACCGCTTCGCATCCTGGCCCAGGCCGCCGGAACCTACTTTAAAACGGTTAAAGACCTAAATCCCCAGATACGTGGGTATTACCTTCGGCCGGGGCATTACCGGCTGGATCTGCCCCCGGGCAGCGGCAGCGGATTCAAGTCGCGATTCAAAGAGTTGATCAGCCATTACCAGGCAAAAAAAGAGGCGAGCGTATACGTTGTTCGCCAGGGAGACTCGCTCTCGGAAATTGCCGAGCGATTTGAAGTTCCGCTGGCGTCCCTTCTCATATGGAATCGGATCGGCCTGGATCATCCGATCCATCCCGGGGACCGACTGGTCATTTATCCGGGGAAGCCGGCGCCATAGAGGGCATCTCCTACC
>CAYOXD010000064.1:0-7210 GCA_964407825.1 uncultured Desulfobacterales bacterium
GAGAGTTGAACCCTCATATTGGCAAAGATTTATCGCTGCCTGATAGCCAACAGCACGAGATTCAGGGTTACTCCTATCTGAAAGCACAGATTCACACAACTCACGAATAGAAACAAGAGCTTCTCGAAAGTTATTGTCACTCATATTGTTCCTTTTGCCTAACAAGTAATTATATAGTTTTCTATATATCACTAAGAACCCTGAAAGATCACCAGCCCCAAACAATTGTACGTATAACTACTTAGATTGAAAAGAAAACTCTGAACGGATATTAACTCCCTGCTTACACAATAAATTTTTGCTTGACAAGGAAAAATTTTGTTTGTTGGGGAAATTCATCCTTCCGTATATCATGAAGTTTCGTCTAGTATATGCTAATTGGAGGTATCCCCATGATCACCGTGCCTTCAGATATACAAAAGCGATTTGAAGCGCAAATGATGGGAAGAGCGGATCCCTCCCTTTTTTCTGGGTAAATTGAAGGAAAAGAAACAGACCGTCGCGCAACGCGAACAGGCTGAAGGCGCTATCCGGCTCTATTTCGAAATGGAGATGGCGTCCGGACAAATTCCCCGCGCAAGATCAAATCCGTCCGATGCCCGACATCGTCAGACGCGAATTCCGGCATTGACTGCCCCCTCAACACGCGATGAGCCAACCCTTTCCTTGAGGGAAACTGGGACTTCATACACGAAAGACACGCCTGAAAAGCCCCGGGGCAGGCGCCCATCAACAACTGCGCCATCTACGGCCAGGGTGCTTCGCGGGGCTTCCTGGATCGCGGCATATGGCCGGCTGTCGGATGAGATAACGGTTCGGCATTATTCGCCAAAGACCCTTCAGACCTATACCGGGTGAGTGCGCAAATTCCAGACGTTCACGGCCGGCCAGGATCCGGCGCTGCTTCGACAGAGGATGTAAAGGCGTTTCTCACCTCCCTGGCAGTGAAACACGGCATGCCCACCTGGAATTTTTGAAGGCGCTGTATCGAAGGGACATGGATCGCAACTTCGCCGGCGTGTTTCTGATGAACCGGCTGAACAGGAAGTATAAGAACGCGCCGAAGGAATTTGCCTGGCAATGGTTCTTCCCCCAAGGAGGCGAAAAGTCCTTTGGATTATAGGGCCTCCGAATCATGACCGCTTCTCCTGCGGCCCGTTCACTTCTTCAAACTTCTGCGCAAGTCTCCAGCAGCATGGCGGAAAGGCCCGAGGGCCGGTAGGCGCTCCGGGCGACGGCCTCGGCGAAGAGATCCGGGCGGGGGCTGACCAGGGTGAAAAAATCGCGGGCGCGGGTGATGCCGGTGTAGATGAGCTCGCGGGTCAGGACGGGGCTCGGGCTGTCCGGCAGCACGAGAGCGGTGTGGTGAAATTCGGATCCCTGGGATTTGTGAACGGTCATGGCGTAGGCGGTTTCGGCCTCCGCCAGGCGCGAGGGCGGCACCTTTTTAAAGCCGTGGTCTGGCATGGGAAACACCACCTTCAGGGCGGGACGGTCCGCGCCGGGCATGGGAAGGGCGATGCCGATGTCACCGTTCATGAGCCCCAGGCCGTAGTCGTTGCGGGTGACCATCACCGGCCGGCCCGGATACCAGCCGCTCTCCGAGGGGATGAGACCTGCCCGGGCCAGGTGCCGGGCGGCGGCCCGGTTGAGTCCGGAAACGCCCCAGTCCCCCCGCCGCACGGCGGCCAGGAGCTGAAAGCGGCCGAAGGCGGAAAGCACGCGCCTGAACCAGTCCTCTTCGCCATCGGCGCTCAGGGGGCCCCGGGCCACGATGCGAAGGTATTCGCCGTATCCAGCCGCCCGGCGACCGGATTCGGTGGAGGCTTCGGGAGCGCCGTCAATTACCAGTCGGCCGAAGGCCCGGCTGTCCGGATGATCGACGGCGGCTCGGCGGATATCGGCGGCACCGGATTCCCAGGCGGCCCTGACGCGGGCCGGGCTTCCGGTGTTGACCTCCCGGGCCAGGGTGCCGATGCCGCTGTCGCCCCCGAAGCGGTGGCTCTTTCGCAGAAGGACGATCTGCTGGTCCAGCTGCGTTCCGGCACCGGCAAAGGGCGCCAGATCATAGCCCGTGGCGCGGCGGACCCAATCGAGGGTCTCCTGGCGGTAGCCGGGGGTGCCCGCGTTCGCGCAGAGCTCTCCCAAAACGGCCCCGGCCTCCACGGCGGCGAGCTGGTCCTTGTCGCCCAGGAGCACCAGCCGGGCGGCGGTGGGCAGGGCATCTAAGAGGGCCGCCATCATTTCAAGATCGATCATCGAGGCCTCGTCCACCACCAGAAGATCCAGATGGAGGGGGTTGTTGCGGTCGTGGCCGAAGCGCCGCGTGTCCGGACGGCTGCCAAGGAGCCGGTGCAGGGTGGCGGCCTCGGTGGGGAGGTGCGCCCGCAGGGGGGCGGGCAGGCTGCCGGCGGCCTGGCCGATGGATTCGGTGAGGCGGGCGGCGGCCTTGCCCGTGGGCGCGGCCAGACGGATGCGAAGCCGTGCCCCCTTTTCAAGGGCGATTGTCTGGAATAGGGCGAGAAGGCGCACGACGGTGGTGGTCTTGCCCGTGCCGGGGCCGCCGGAGATCACGGAAAAGGCGCTGCGGGCCGCGATGGCCGCGGCCACGCTCTGCCAGTGAATCTCGCTTCTGGACGACTCGCTATGGGTTCGAAGGTCGCTGAAAAGGACATCCAGCCGCTCGGAGAGGCGTTCCGGCTCGGCCGTGGGCGCGGCCAGGCGAAGGCGAAGGTTTTCCGCCACCTGGCGGCTGTAGCGCCAGTAGCGGCGAAGATAGAGGCGGCCGGCATCCAACACCAGGGGGGTCTCGCCCGGCCCCTTTCCCACCAGGGGCGATTGAAGGAGCTGGTCTTCCCACAGGTCCGCGGAAACGCCCGCCAGCAGGTCCGCCGGCAGGCAGGGTTGGGGGCCCAGCCTTTCCCCTTCCGGGGGAAGCGACAGGGTGGCTTCCGGTTCTGCCATGGCGGCGGCAAGATCGAGACACACGTGTCCCCGGCCCAGCTGGTGGCTGGCAAGGGCCGCGGCCAGAAGGACGGGCGCCGGCGCTTCGGGCGCCTGCCGGCTAAGAAAGCGGGTGAAGGCAAGATCCAGGGGCCGGATCCAGCCGCGCCGGAGCCAGGCTTCGAGCTGTGGGAAAAGGGGATCAGAGATCATCGGAGAGCTCCCTTCCGCTGAAATCCGCGTCCAGCCGCTCGATGAGCGCCCGGGGCGGCCGATCCGCGTATATGCCCCGGCCTTCCGCCTCGATGCCCCGGAGGAAGAGGTAGAGGGCGCCGCCCATGTGGCGATCGTAGTCGTAACCGGTGAGCCTGGCCTTCAGCAGCCGGTGAAGGGCCAGGGTGTAGAGCACGTATTGCAGGTCGTAGCGGTGATCGAGCATGGCCGCCGCCAGGGCCCGGGGCGTGTAGGCCTCGGGGCCCTCTCCCAGGTGGTTGGATTTGTAGTCCATGATGTAATACCTGCCGGCATGGCAGAACACCAGGTCGATAAAGCCCTTCAGCATGCCGTTGACCCGGGCCTCATGGAGGGCGGGCCGCGGCGCGCCGGGCAGGATGGCCCCCGTTACCGCGGCGTCCAGCGTCTTTACCGACACCTGGCGGGCGGCAAACAAGAACTCCATTTCCGCCTGGCAGCTCTCCGGGTCCAGCCGGGATAGGGGAAGGGTCCCCAGGTCCCGGGGGAGTGAAAGGGGGGTTTCCAGCAGGCGCTGCAGCCAGTCGGTGAGGGTGTCCGTCCAGTCCTGCCAGCCGTGCCAGCTGCCGGCGGCCTCGATCTTCTCCCTCAGAAGCGCGCGGTCCGGCGCCACGCGGGAAAAACCTTCCCCTGCCGCCCACTCCAGCAGGCCGTGGAGGAAGGTGCCCGGCTCCGGGCCCCTGGGGAAGCGGTGAATGGACCGGGGGCCGGGCCGAATCTCCGGGGGAGGGGAGGGCTCCTGCTGGACTTCGCGCAAGCGGTCCTCCAGGGCCGTATCCGGCGCTTCGGGGAGCGATTCGCCGCTTCCTGCCGCTACCGGTCCGGGTTCGGCCGGATCGGATCCCGCCAGGATGCCGCTGTAGCTCGTGAGGGTCCACTGGCGCGGCACCCGGCCGGAAAATTCCCGGGCCGCGTCCCGGTGGGGCGAATCGATCCGGGGCCGGTAGGGCTGCGGATCGGGCTCGGGCGGGGGGGAAAGGACCATGGCGGCGCAATTGCCCCTGCACCGCGTCAGCCGATCGGTCAGCTCACTGGTGGGGATGGGAGCGCCAGCCGCCAGCAGATAGCCAAGGGCGCTCAGGTGGAGCTGGCTGTCTTCCCCCTTTTGGGCGGTGGTTTTCCCCATCACGGCGATACCCAGCCAGCAGGCGTAGCGGGCGCGCGTGACGGCCACGTAGAGCATGCGAAGATCCTCGGCCAGCCGTTCGCGGTCGGCCAGGGCGAGCTCCGCGCCCGAGGGATCGAGCACCTTTCGCGGGCGACCCTCCTCGTCGTGGTACTGCACCACCTTCGCGTTCCTGGCGGTGACGGCCCGGAACCCGCAGATAAAGGGGAGGAAGACCAGCGGGTATTCCAGTCCCTTGGACTTGTGAATGGTGACGACCCGGATCAGGGCCTCGTCGCTTTCCAGCCGCAGGACCGCCTCGTCGAAAGCCCCGCCGGGCTCCTGGATCTGTTCGGCCAGCCAGCGGACGAGGGCGGGCTCCCCATCGAGCCGGCCGGCCGCGGCTTGTAGGATTTCCGCCAGGTGCAGGAGGTTGGTGAGGGACCTCTCGCCGCCCGGCGCGGCCAGCAGGCGGGGAGGCACCTCGAAGGCCTGAAGAAGGGCATGGACCATGGCCAGAACGCCCCTGTAGCGCCAGATCCGGTTCAGCTCGCGGAAACGCTCCAGCTCCGCCTCCCAGGCCCCTTCGTCCCGGTTGTAGAGATCCAGCCGCTCCAGGGGCAGGGCCAGGGTGGCGGTGGCAAGGGCGGCCCTTAGAAGCCGTTCGCGCTCCGGTTCGGCGCAGGCCTGAAGGAGAAAGAGAAGATCCCGGGCCTCGGCACTTTCAAAGACCGAATCCCTGTCGGAGAGGTAGACGCTTCGAACGCCGCGATTCCCCAGGGACCGGCGCATGGCGCGGGCCTCCGTGGCATCGCGAACCAGGATGGCGATGTCCGCCGGCCGAAGGGCGGTAACGTCTCCCGCCGCTGTCCTGAACCCGGCGGCGGGCGCCGTCTCCCGGGCCAGGTGCAGCAGGCGGACGATCTCCGTAGCCGTGGCCTCGGCCATGCGGAAGAGATAGCCAGTCGGGCCGCCTTTGGGAATCGGGCCTTCCTGGGGAAGCTGCCAGAGGGTCATGGCGCTGAAGGGACGGCCCTCTGCCATGAAGGTTTCGTCCCGGTCCCTGGCGGCTGCCGGCTGGAAGGGGATCCGCTCTCCGAAGAGAAAGGGGCCCGCCGGGGTGTTGGCGGCACCGGAGAAGAGTTGATTGACGGCGGCCACCATATCCCCGGTGGAGCGGTAGTTGACGGTGAGGGTATGCGGTCTGCCCGCCGTATCCTTCCGGGCCCGGAGGTAGGTGTGGATGTCCGCCCCGCGAAAGGCGTAGATGGCCTGCTTGGGATCTCCGATCATGAAAAGTCCCGTTCCGGCATCGGGCGCCGCCCGGTATATCCTGTGGAAGATGTCGTACTGGACGGGGTCCGTGTCCTGGAACTCGTCGATGAGGGCCACGGGAAACTGCCGGCGAAGCGCAGCCGCAAGCGAAGCCCCCCCCGGCCCCTTCAGGGCATCGCCCATGCGGGTGATAAGATCGTCGAACCCCATGCGGGCCTGGCGTTCCTTTTCCTGGGAGACCCGGCGGTGGATGTCCTCTGCCGCATGGCGGATAAGGGCCGCAGCGATGTCCAGTCCGTCCAGTTCGTCGTTGAGCCGATCCAGGGCGCTGTAGGCTTCATGCCGGGGCGGGGTCCCCTTTTTGGACACCCCGGCGGCAAGCCCCCGGGCGGAGAGTTTTTCCAGGATCTTCCCCTCGGGCAGGGGGCCGTTATCAAAGGCCCAGTCGTGCATCCGGGTCAGCCAGTCCTCCAGGGAGGCGGCCCGGTACTTATTGCCGTTGAGGGTTTTGTCCTCCCGGGCCGCCCGGATCTGCCCGGCGGCCGCCTCCCAGTGGTTCCGCCAGGGGTCCCGCGCCCTTTCAATGGCCTCCCGGCGTTTCTCCAGGAGCTCGAAGGGGGAGGGCGGGGGCTCCTCGGCTACGACCCCGATGAGGGGCAGGGCGCGATCGAGGAGCTCCAGGGGCGTATTGCAGGGAAGAAGCTCCTGGATCCCTGCCAGCTCCTCCCGGCTCCGGGGGTAGAACTGGACGCGCCAGTAGTCGCAGGCCGCCTCCTCCAGAAGGTCCCGATCGGTTGCCTCCAGTTCCAGATCGAAGAGGCTGCCGCTGTCAAAGGCATGCTGGTGCAGCATCCGCTGGCACCAGCCGTGGATGGTGTAGATGGCCGAGGCGTCCATCCACTGGGCGGCCCGGGTCAGCAGCCGGGCCAGGCCGGGCCGGGCGTCGGGGGGGCTGTCCTCGAAAAGACCGGACAGAAAGGCGTCTCCCTCCCCCTGGCCGCGAAAGAAGGCCGCCGCCTCGGTGAGCCGGCTCCGGATCCGGTCGCGCAGCTCCTCCGTGGCCGCGTTGGTGAAGGTCACCACCAGAATCTCGGGGGGGGCAAGGGGCCGCCCGAAGCCGTTTTCAGCCCCGTGGCCCAGGACCAGCCGCAGGTACAGGGCGGCGATGGTATAGGTTTTCCCCGTGCCGGCGCTGGCCTCGATGAGATGGGTCCCCCGAAGCGGCACCCGAAGCGGCTGAAGGGCCTGGGGGGTCATGAACCCCTCCCCATCTTTATCGTTGTCCCTGTCCTTCTCGTTGTCGTAATCGTCATCGCAGTGGCAGCCCCAGTCTCAGGAAGCATAAAACTATCCAAAAATAATTGTAATATCCGGATCCAAATCAGGATCGCTATCGCTATCAGGATCGAATGCCGCTAACGATTTCGATCCCGATCCCAATTTCGATAGCGATTTCGATCGCGATGGTCAACTGTTGATAGTTGCTTTTTTTCCAATAAGACAAGGACAAAGAAATAGAACTCATCCATGGCCGTGACCTTGACGTATTGGGCACAGACCGCGCCGATATGGGGATGTACGCGCCCATCGTTCACATCTGGGACGTGTGGCAGGTGAAAAAGATCGTGCCAGACC
>CAYOXD010000064.1:7310-16667 GCA_964407825.1 uncultured Desulfobacterales bacterium
GCAGTGCTAAACCGGCGCGATTGACCATGATACCTTCAAGCTGCACATCACCGGCGAGGACGGAGGGATGATCACCAATGCGGCTGGTTACCGATCCTGTGCCCCATGACTTCCAGCGTTTCGCTGATAACCACGAAGGCATTCGAATCTACCTTCCGAATGAGATCCTTGAAGCGCCCAAGCTCCTGAAAGGGGATTACCGAATAAAGGATATTCTGCTGCTTCCCGGAGTATCCGCCGTGGCCATGAATAACGGTTACTCCCCGGCCCATTTTGGTCTTGATTTCTCTTGATATCTCTTGCCATCGATTTGAAATGACCATGACGGCCTTGCGCTGGCTGAGCCCAATGACCATCAAATTGACAAAGTATGCGCTCACGTAGATATAAATCAGGGTGTAGAGGACTTTCTCCAGGGGCAAACGGGAAACGGCTATGAGGATCAACAGGCTGTTGAATACAAGAGAAGTTGTGCCCAAACGAACGGAAAACCGTTTAAGCACGGCAATGGATAGGATATCCATCCCACCGGCAGAGCCCAGAGAACGCAACAGGATACCGGAGCCGACACCGGAGATGATTCCGGCCATCAGTGCATTCAGAAGGCGATCTTCAACGGTGATTTCCGGAAATGGAATCAGTACGGCCAAGGAATAAATCAGCATGCCGGCGATACTGTATAGAAAAAAGCGCCGTCCGACGAACATCCAGCCAAAAATGAAAAGCGGAACATTCAGCAGAAAATAGATCACACCGACCGGGGCATAAGGCACTATATAGTGGACCAGCAAGGCAAGCCCGGTGAAACCACCGGCCAGAAAATGCTTGGGAATAAGAATTCCCCTCACGGCAACCGCACAGATGATACTGCCAACGGTGATTAATATGACATTCCAACTGACGACCAGCAGCTTGGAATTCTTTATTTTTCGGTTCATTATAGGCTTCCATGATGTGAGTTCGGAAAATTTGTCGGCCCAACTCCCTATTCAATTTCATTCGTTCTATACCATAATGGAGTTCCGAGAAATACCACAACGCCGAATGTTCAAGCACCCGATCGATCGAGATCGGCATTATTAAGCTGATTTTGGGCGCAGGTCGAAAACAGCTTTTCCGACTCGGACGCGTGTCGCCCCTTTTTCGATGACAATCGGATAATCATGGGGCAGCAATAGAATCCATCTGCAGATTATGCACGCGTTGCTGAGATACTTCGCAACGCAGAAAACAAATACCGTAAGCCTATGCAACCCATTAAGAAAAGGCCAGAAAATAAGTCCGTAAGGGAATCTTGACACGGCGCAACGGTTTGCGTATATTTCAATCAATACCGCCAAATCCCGTTCCTGTCTGCATCAGTTTCCACAAGCGCTTGGAGGGTTATCGACATGCGATACCCGCTCAGGATTATTGCCGGAGTCCTGCCACTGATATTGATCAGCGGCGTCTGCTGCGCGGAAGCGCCGGCAGCGCCGGATGCAACCGGGACATGGCCGGCGGCGGCAGAGATTTTCTTTCTGCTGCTGCCCGTTCTGGTACTATTTGCCGGAGCCTTTATATACCTGCGCAGCCTGCAGCGGAGCTATCAACAAAGCTCACCCGACGGCTCCAAGCTCGAAATATTGTCCCGAAGCCCCCTGGGCCTGCCTGAGGGGACCGTCGGCGCCATGCTGCGCCTGATGACCGGCATCCTGCTGGTCTACATCATCCTTGTGGCGTTGATCACGATCCAAATCCGGGGATTTCCCTCACTATCGGCCCCGGGCGGCAACGGAGCGACAGGGGGACTTTCCGGAAAGGACCTCCTGGCCGGGATCGGCGCCGTCTTTTTTTTGCTCTTGGTCATCATCGGCGCGGTATTTTACATGCAGCGCCTCCAGACACGATTTTTCAAGGGCTGTGTCGAGACCCGGCAGATCGACCAATTTTTTCAGGCACCGGCAGGATTGCCCCAAGGCACCATCCGCGCCGTGCTGGCGATGATGATTGTGACGGTGTCGCTGTTCTTCATCGTATTCAAATGCTTTATAACCAAGGACAGCCAGCCTGAAATTCCCCAGGGTCTGATGACGCTTTTAACGGCGGTGGTGGCTTTCTACTTCGCTCATCGGGCCGGCATCCAGGGCGCCGCCGGAGAGATTGCCCATCAGACCCAAGGTCTGCGGAACCAACGGGATGCAGCCGTCGAGGAAGGTCAGCAGATCAAGGCGGGAGTCATTCTCGGGAAAGTCGATAAAGCGCTGCAGGTGACCCGTGCCGCAGGTGCCCTCCTGCCGCCCGAGCTGCGCAAAAAATACGAACCCCTGGCCGAAAAGCTGCAAACCGGATTAACTGCCGCCAAAGAGGTGCTCGGACGCGGCGGCTCCTCGGAGGCCGCCCGGATGGTCAGCGGCGCATTGGGAGAATTCGGTCGCGCCAACCCAGCCTTCCAGGCTGTGCAAAAAGCGTTGCCGGTGTTTACCAATGAGCTGGGAACCAACATCTCCGCCATGGCACTGATCACCGCCTTGGTGGACGTGACGGTGCGCATCGGATCAGCCCGCTATGAGCGTTGGAAACAGCGCATTTTCCAGGCGCCCATCGATGCCGGGGCGTTGAAGCTTCAGCCGATGGATGGCCCCATGGCGGAGCGTTTGTTCCGGGCCAATCCGGTGTTGGCCAAGGCCTTTGCCACTGAACTCAAGTCCGGGCGGAGCGCCGAACTTGCCAGGGTCGCCAACGATTTCATCAATGGCGATACCCAGGAGCTGTGGGAGAAGAATACAGAGTGCCGCTTCGAGGACGGCAAAGAACGCTTCGAGTCGCAGGAGATATTCGAACAAACCGTGCAGGCCCTGAGGCGTCTGCTGAGCGACAATGAGCTGAAGCCCTACATCGAACCGGAATGGCTCGGGCCGATCAGCAATTACGATACCCTGGTCGGCGCTGTGGACAAGCTGCATGAGGACGAAACGGCACGGGCCCGGCTGGATGAACTGGTGCTCGTCACGGACGGGTTGATGCGCGAGGGGCAGCCCGTGTTGAAGATCATGGAGAAGATCGAAAAGGAGTTGAAAGGGTGCACGCCGTGGCAACCAATATGACGATGGAGTAGACCATGCTGTATACACGACTTCTACAATACCGATTGCCCCTCATCCGTGGAGAAGATGTGATTGCCGCGCAGAAGCGTCTGCGTGCCCTGGGCTTCAGCACCGGTGCCATCGACGGTATCTACGGCGCCCGAACCGAGGGGGAGATTCGTAAATTTCAAGAACAACAGGGACTGCGCGCCGACGGCATTGTCGGGCCGATTACCTGGAACCGCCTCTTCGGCCTGAACCCTGAGAAAGACTATCAGCAACGACTGGCCGACCTGTTGATCGAGTTGAGACAACCCCACAGCTATCGCAACAGCATACAGTGGCGGCTTCAGGCGGACGGCATCTCCATCAACGGCGGCGCTCCCGAACGCAGCCCCGGAAAGCCCCAAACCGTTACCCGCGTCTGGCGGGACCTGCGCGATCCGCTGACCCGGTGGAGCACGTCCCTCGGCGTTCCGATGGAGCTCATCATCGCCACCATCTGCACCGAAAGCGGCGGCAATCTGGACATCGCGGCCCGCAAAGAGCCCGGATACATCTCGGACGAGGAGACCCCCAACCGCATTTCCCCCGGCATCATGCAAACCCTTATTTCCACGGCACGCGCCGCCGTCGGCAGCCCCGAGGTGGACCGTGCCTGGCTGGAGCAACCCGCCAATTCGATCAGGGCCGGCACGGCCTATATCGCCAGTCAATGGAAGAGTACCCATTTCGACCCGCCAAAAGTGGCTTGCGCCTACAATGCGGGCGGCATTTACCACAACGACTCGGACAAGAATCGCTGGAAAATGCGTCAGTACCCCATCGGCACGGACGCGCACGCCAACCGGTTCGTGAAGTGGTTCAACGACTGCTTCGAAGTGTTGGGCCAGGAGAATGACTTGCCTGAAATCTGCTTTGTCGCCGCGCTGAAAAAGTCAGCCTGAGTACCCGCCAATCCGGTTTTGCCTCGTCTTGGGAAGCCTTTCCCGTAACGAAAAGGACAGGGACAGGGGATCGTCAGCGGTTGGTTGATTGGCGGCTGCTGCGTTGGACCGGGACGGGGGGATGGGTTTGGAGGGCTTGGAGAAATTTTGCCGTCAGGTGTTCCGCGGTGGGATGGGAGTAAACCTCGCCCTCGGGGGTGACGCCCCGGATGACCCCGTCGTGGAGGAATGCGGCCAGGAGCTGGATGCCGAGGGTGAGTCGTTCCTTTGGATCCATCGGCGCCTTTGCCGCCTTGGGGTTCGTGGCAGGGGATGACCCGTAAGGCTCGGGCCCGGGCAGGGGGCAGCCTGCATCCAGCAGGTGCTTCATGAAATTGAGGATCCTTCCCAGGCGCAGCAGGGTCGCCGCCTCGAGCCGGGAGGTGGTGTGGCTCAGGGGCAGGGCGCTGGCCCGCAGCAGGGAGGGCGGATCGGGCAGGATCGAAAGGGACCGGCAGGTGTCGTAATCCTTGCTGCCCGGAGCCGGGTAATAGACCGAAACGCCGGCCAGGACCCGCCGGGCGGCCAGGTAGCAAAGGTCCGCCACCGAGTCTTCCGGCTCCTGGAAGGGCGCACCGACGATGATATAGCCCACGGCCTCCATGCCGTGGGCCTCGGCCAGCGAAAGGGCGCGGTCGAAGTCCCGTCGCACATCCGGCCGGCCGAAGCGCTTCAGCTGTCCGGGGCAGGCGCTGCCGAGGGAGAGGTTGAGGCTCCGGAATCCGGCCGCCGCCATGGCCGCCACCACCGTCTCGTCCAGGGTCGGCGGAAAGAGCCCGTTCATGGCCCGCAGTTCCAGTCCCGGATGGGCGAATCGTTCCCGGATGCCCGAAAGGAGTTCGAGAAACCAGCCGCGCTCGTGGGAGAGGGTCTCATCCTCGAAGTCGATAAACCGGGCGTCGTGGTGGAAAACGGCATCGCTCATTTCGTCGAGGACGGAGCCCACCGTCCGGCGGCGGTAGGGGTAGAGGGCCTTGTTCCCAAGTGCGCAGTAGGAGCAGCGAAGGGGGCAGCCCCGGCTGGTCACGACCACGGTGGTCCCCATGTGCTTCCGGCGGTAGTAGCGGCCATCGATCAGGCGGCGAAGGGGCGGCGGCCCGAGGCCAGGGCCGGGCAGGGCGGCCGGCTCGCTGATATGAAGGGAGCCGTCGGCCCTTCTGAAGACGATGCCCGGCACCGCCTCCAGGGCGGTCCCGGCGGCCAGGGCCTTTGCCAGGGCCGGCAGGGCCGCCTCCCCCTCTCCCCGGATGACATAGTCCACCTGGGGGGCGGCCATGACGGCGGCCGGAAGCGCCGTCGGGTGGTGACCGCCCATCACGATGGTGCAGCGGGGCAGGGCATCCCGGACGATGGCCGCCGTCTCCAGGGCCTCGGCCGCATAGGGCGTGAAAAGAGAGGAAATGCCCACTATACTGGCGCCGGAGGCTTTGATCCGTCCATGCAGGTGCCCATAGCTGTAGCCGAAATGCCGGAACCGGTGAAAGAGCGCGAAGGGGGAGTGATCGGGCCGGCCGTAGTGGGCCGTCAGATAGGCCATCTCCGGCGGCAGGGGAAGGGGTCTGGACTTGGCGGTGGCCAGTGCGTCGATGAGCGCCACCGAAAATCCCGCCTCGGAAAGGGCCGCGCCGATGCAGGCCAGTCCGTAGGGCACGCTTCTTTTGGCGGTGAGGTAGAAATCCCGGATCGGCGGTTGAATCAGAAGGACGTCAACCATGAAGAAAGACCCGGGGGACCCGTTCGGAGACGCTCGTCACGATTTCGTAGGTGATGGTCTCCTGGGTCAGGGCCAGCTCGTCGATGGAGATCGTCTCCGGCCCCTGGCGGCCAAAGACCACCACCTCGTCCCCCACGGCCGCCTCCGGGATGTGGCCCACCTCGATCATGGTCAGATCCATGCAGACCCGGCCCGTGATCGGGGCCCGGACCCCCCGGACGAGCATCTGTCCCCGGTTGGACAGGAGACGGTTGAATCCGTCCGCGTACCCCACCGGGACGGTGGCGATGCGCGTCCTCTTGTCCGTTTGAAAGGTGCATCCGTAGCTCACGGTAAAGGCTTCGGGCACCTCCTTCAGGTGCACGATGCGGGATTTGAGCGACATGGCCGGCCTGAGCGTAACCCCTGCCGGGCAACATCCGGGCGAGGGGGACAGCCCGTAGAGGGCGATGCCCGGGCGGACCATGTCCAAGTGGGTCTCTGGCTGCGCCAGGAGGGCCGCGCTGTTGGCCGCGTGCCGGAGGGGAAAGCGGATGCCCCGGTCCGAAAGGCAGTCAAGGATCCGCATGAAGAGGCGGAACTGATCCGTGGCGTGGGTCAGGTCCGGCGCGTCCGAGCAGGCGAAATGGGTATAGATCCCCTCGATGTGGAGTCCCTTCATCTGGCAGATGGCGGACACCTCCGATATGAGCGCCGCCACCTCTCCGTCCTCGCAACGCCCGGGCCCGAGGCAGTCCGGCAGAAGTCCCAGACGTCCCATGCCCGTATCGATCTTGATGTGTGCCCGGATGCGGCCGCCCAGGCTGACGGCGGTATGGGACAGGAGCCGGGCCGTCTCCATGGAGAAGATGGTGGCGGTGAGATCGAAGTGGACCAGCTGCTCCACCCCCGAAACCGATGGATAGCCGAAGACCAGGATGGGGACGCCGATGCCCGCCTCCCGGAGCCTTTGCCCCTCCTCGATCCGGGCAACGCCCAGGGCCTCGGCGCCGTTTGAAAGGGCGACCCGGGCGGTCTCCAGGCATCCGTGGCCGTAAGCGTTGGCCTTGACCACCGCCATCAGTTTCGCCCCGGGGGCGGCTATGCGGCGCAGTTCCCGGACATTGTGACCGATGGCCGACAGATCGATTTCCGCATAGGTGACCGGGTCTCTCATTATTTCCCGTAAGTTTGGGTCAGCTCCGAAAAGCGGGACATGAGCTTCAAGGTGCGGCTGCCCGGCTTTCCCCGGCCGACGGTCTCCTCGTCGATCCGGATGACCGGTACGATCTCCCGGGTGGAGGAGGTGATAAAGACCTCGTCCATGGCATGGAGGTCCTGGAGGCTCAGGCGTCGTTTTTCGACGTCGAAGACGCCTGCTGCCAAGTCCAGCACCACCTGGCGGGTGATGCCCGGCAAAATGCCCGTATCCGGCGTGATGAGCCGCTCCCCCATGAATCCGAAAATATTGCTGGTGGTGCATTCCAGCACCTGTCCGTCGCGGCCGATATAGAGCGCCTCCACACCACCTTCGGTGCAGGCCTTTTGGAGGGCCATGATGCCGGCGATGTAGTTGGTGCTCTTCGCCTCCGGAAAATCCCTCTGGGTTAGCCAGGTGGTGAGCTTGACCCCCTTTTCGTACCACCCCCGGGGTTTGTCCTTGTGGGGCGTGACCATCACCAGCAGCCGGCTGTTGCCCGAGGGACAGAACCCGTCCTGGCTGGTGCCGCCGGTGACCATGATGCGGATGTCATGCTCGGCGCCCTGGTTTTGGGCCAGGGTCTGCCGGGTGATATCGACCACCTCCTCGCGGGTCCAGCGCATGGCCAGACCGATGCGTTCGGCGGACTGAAAGAGCCGATCCACATGCGCCTCCAGGTAGAAGGGGGAGCCGTTGTAGGTCCGCAGAAAGTCGAACACCCCAAACCCCCGCAGTATCGCCAGGTCGTCCACCGGAAGGGTGGCCTCCCTTGCGTCAACGAAGGCGCCGTCTATATAGAAAATGCTTGCCATTGATACCTCGGTTCCTGATTCTCTGTCGCACCGGCGAACCGGTCACTTTCCCTCTTTCTCCTTGGAACGAAGCGCCCGCTGCAGCTTGTCGCCAAGGGTGCCCATTCCCCCGCTGTCATTCCGGGCATGACGTTTCCAGTCCGTTTCATCGGCGGTATCCCCCGGGGAGAGACTCACCTTTCGCTCCGCTATCCGTATCTCCTCGATCACCACCGTCACCGGCTCCCCTGGCTTCAGCCGATCGAGATTGGCGCGCTCCGCGCTCTGGTTGATCTTGGAAATGGGCAGAAGCCCCACGACGCCGGGGGCCAGTTTGATGAAAAAGCCGAATTTTTCCTTCTTCTCGAGGGTTCCGGAAATGCTCTGGCCGGCGGCGTATTGCTCCGTGAAGCCGCTCCAGGGGTCCCCCAGGGCCTCCCGCAGGCTCAGACTGATGCGTCGCTTGGCCAGATCCATCTCCTTTATCATGACGTTCACCTTGTCATGGGGCTTCACGATATCCTCGGGGTTCACCACCCGTTTTTCGTAGCTCAGCTCGCTGATATGAACGAGGCCCTCGACGCCGGGGAAGATCTCGACGAACGCCCCGAACCGGGCGCAGCGGGTGACCTTTCCAGGCACGACATCTCCTGCTGAGAAGGTGTCCTCGATGCGGTCCCACGGGTCGCCCGCCACCTGTTTGATGGAAAGGCTGATCTTGGGCCGCTCCTTGCCCTCCTCTGCCTTCAGCGCGATGACCTTCACCCGCACGGTGTCGCCCGCCTGGACCACCTCCTGGGGATGCTCGACCCGGGACCAGCTCAGCTCGCTGACATGTACCATGCCTTCCACCCCCTGGCCGATATCCACGAAGGCGCCGAAGGGCATGAGGCGCGTCACCGTTCCATCCCACTGGGAATCCACCGTGAGCTTTGCGTATACCTCCTCCTGCAGCGCACTGCGTTCCTGCTGGAGCAGCTTCCGGCGGGAGACCACGATGTTGCGCCCCCGCTCCTCGAACTGGGTGATAAAAAAGGAAAACTGCTGGCCCACGTAGTCCTCGGGGGTCTCGATGCGCACCAGATCCATCTGGCTGATGGGACAGAAGGTCCGCCGCTGCAAGATCTCGACACTGAAGCCGCCCTTGCAGGTGGCCGACACCTTTCCCTCCACGGGGATCTCCCGCTCATAGGCGTCCCGCAGCAGGTTGATGCCGCCAATCCCCGAGATGGCCTTGGAAAGAAGAATTTCGCTTTCTGTCACGCGGGTGGCATAGAGCTCGAGGCTATCCCCCAGCTGATAGGGGAAATTGCCGTCTTCATCCAGGAATTCGTTCTTTTCGGCCGCACCGTCTATCTTCGTCCCCGTGTCCAGGAAGATGGTGTCCTTTCCGATGGAGATGATCTGTCCCGTGACCTTGTCCCCCACCTGGATTTCCTGGCCAATGCCGGTGCTGTAACTTTCGAAAAGCTCGGCAAAGCTTTCCTCGTCCCCGTCGTTTTGAACCTCGTCGCTCATCTGTCGGCTCCTCTTTCCAATTGAGAATATGCCGGGTCGCTTTCCAGCCCGGACCCGGGAAATCCTAGATAGGAAAATGGATTCTCTAAGTCAATTAAAAAGG
>CAYOXD010000065.1:0-16600 GCA_964407825.1 uncultured Desulfobacterales bacterium
TTCGGGCTGATCGCCGGCGGCGTGGAGGCCATTCAGTGGCTAAAACTGGCCTCGGTGGTGTTAAGCTGGATTATCTCACCGGCTTTCAGCATCGTTATCTCTTTCACCATGTTCAACTTCATCAAACGCCGGATCATCTCCAAGACCAATTCCTATGAGCAGGCGCTGAGATTATCACCGGTCTTTGTGGGGCTCACGATGTTTGTCGTCGTTTTATCCTTCCTGTTCAAGACGCCTCTCGGGAAGCGGCTTTCGGTGGGAACGCCGGCGGCGGCGCTGATCGCCCTGGTGACGGCGGCCGGGATCGGTCTGGCCGCCAGATGGTTGCTCCGTCGGATCCACAGGAATCGACCCGCGGATGATGGAGAGGGCATTTTCAGATACATACAGGTGGGCACCGCCTGCTATGTGGCCTTGGCTCAGGGGGCAAACGATGTGGCCAACGCGGTTGCCCCCCTGGCGGTCATCTATTTCTTCGTCAGAACCGGCACGGTGGGCGACCAGGTCCAGGTCCCCCTCTTCCTTCTACTTTTCGGCGGCGTCGGTATTGCCCTGGGGGTCACCATGGCCGGCAGACGCGTGATGGAAACCCTGGGCACCCGGATCACCCATCTGAGCAATTCCCGGGGATTTTGCGTCGAGTTTGCGGCCGCCACCACCGTGCTGGCCGCCTCCAAGCTCGGGTTGCCCGTATCCACGACGCACGCGGCGGTGGGCGGGGTGCTCGGGGTCGGTGTGGCCCGGGGCATGGAGGCGCTCAATCTTCGACTGGTTTATGAAATCGTGCTGTACTGGCTTTTGACCCTGCCCGCCGCTGCCGGAACCTGCATGATTATTTTTAAAATAATTCAATTGAGCTTATCCTAGGATGCGACCATGAGACTTCCCTTCTTATCGCTTTTTGTGTCCTCCCCCTTTGAGGGCCTTCAGGAACATGCGGAAAAGGTCAAGGAGTGCGCCTGGGCATTCCAGCAGGCCATGGAATGCCATATGGCGGAGAAGTGCAGACGTTTCGAAGCGCATCGGCAGGACGTTATCAAACTGGAGCGGGAAGCGGATGCCATCAAGCGGCGCATTCGGGGCCATCTTCCCAAAGGGACCATTATGCCCATAGATAAGTTCCAGTTTTTTATGTACTTAAAAGAACAGGACGGTGTCCTGGACGCCGTTGAGGATGTCCTGGACTGGATTTCCTACAGACAGGAGCCGGGCATTCCGCCGGAGCTGACCAAGGAATTTGCGCTCCTGGTCGATGCCACCATCGACCCGATAGAGGAGTTGAGCAAAATGGTGGCGGAAGCCAGAAAGTATTTCAGCTCCTTCTCAAACCGGAAACGGGAACAGGTGAAGGACATTATCCGAACCCTTCGCCTGAAGGAACACGAGGCCGATGAGCTCGAGCACCAGTTGAAGCAGAAGATCTTCCACATCGCCACCGATCCGGTGACCGTATTTCACATGATACGACTGGCCGAAATCCTCGGGTCCATCACGGACCATGGGGAAAACGCGGGGGACATGATGCGGGCCATGATATCCAAGTAGTGGGTGAATCCCAGGAAATCGAAGCTGCTCGGCCCCTCCCCGCTGGGTACAGGTGGCCAGTGCGCGCAGTAATTCGGATTCGCAATTTTGAGCGTTATCGAGCGCCGGGAGATGCTCCAGGCGGGAGACACTTTACATCCAGAGCATGTGGATTATTACCAAATTGTTGCCACATGGGGATATTCCCGAATTAACGCGTCCTTTGTAACCAGGGGCATGCCTTGTACGCGGGCCGTTGCAACGATAATCCGGTCTGCTGGATCACTGTGAAATTCACCAGGCAATGTGCAGGAAGCCGTTGTAATAATTGGGTCAAGTGGAATTACCCGAGTGCTCGATTTCGCAATGGCTCGTTCCATCCAGATTTCAGGTGATAGGTCGAGTTCGATCCTGCCGCGTGTGGCCATCATGGCAAATTCCCACAAACTGATTGCGGAAATATAGCGATGGTTGCGCGGTGTTGATTCAATACGGGCCTTTGCCGGGTCCGATAAGCGTTGTTGTTCATTCAGTGCCCACCACCAAACGTGCGTATCCATCAAGATTTTGTTCAATCCCGATTCGCCTCCCAGTCCATTGGGTCGCAAAATGGTTTCGTCAAATCGCCGATGGTGCGTCCGGTGCCTGCCATTGCGCCCAAAAGAGGATCCTCCTGATTGTAGCCAGCAGCCGGCTCGATATGGACGAGTTTGGCCACCGGTTTACCGTGCTTGGTGATGATCACTGCTTCGTGCGTGCCTTCCACCTGATTCAGAATGCGGAACAGGTTGGCCCGAAGGTCAGCGGCGGTGATGCTGGTTTCAGGAATGCTCATGGCGACCTCCTTTTTGTGTACATCTTAATGCGTACGTATCGAAGGATCAAGATTTTTTCTCATTGTTCTGCCCCTTCAAGGGATTGACCCCGCCGCCCCGGATCCCCACATTGCCGCACAGGCGGGCGAGATTGCAGCACGACTTGGCAAGGCTCTTTACGTCCGGAGACTTTTCTCCTTGCGAGCGGACTGAAGAAGCGGCATCCAAGAGGATCGTATCCGCGAGCGCCTTTTCCACGACCCTTATAGCGATTGTTTCCTGCGGAACCTCAGGAGGCCTTGAGGGCGCAGGTGAACCGGCGGGGTGCCGCTCTGTCGCAGCGGCGCACCCCACCGGCGTTGGGGTTATTCTTTAGGTTCTTTTTCCAACTCCGTGATACGCCGTTGTATAGCTTCCAGCGATTTTCTCATGGCTTCCGCATCGGCTCGGAGCATCTCCATTTCGTCGGTTTCGCTCAGCGGGAATTCCGCGCCGTAGGCTGGCGGATATGGATATCCACCAAAGCCCGGACCGAATCCGTACCCGCGCCCCCTGCCTCTGCCGAAGCCGCGTCGAAAAGCCAGTCCTCTGCCATGGGTGCCGTAGGCCGGTGCAACGTATGCGGTGCCTGTGCGAGCGCAAAGACCTCTGCGCCCCCCGGTCATGGGTCCGGCCCCAGCCGGACCGGTTCTGTCTAATCCTGGCATGATCTTGTCCTCCCTTTGCTTAGCGTCCAACCATCGCGTCTGCGGACGCTCCTTTTAGTCCCGTTGCCTTGCGCCCGGTGCGGCCACTTTGGTCCGCTTTGTCTCGCGAATCAGTTGGAAGGCCTGGAGCTGTCGAAGGGTTTCCTGAACGCTTCGACCCACCGGTCCTCCAGTGGGTCGGGCACACCCGACAGGCATTTCTTCAGCCATGCATCCCTCCTCTCGCTTTGGGGTAAACAGTGAGTATCGCCCTGTTTTACAGTGGCAAGATGTTGTGAGCAGACCGGACAGGTGGAGCCGCCTGCCGAAACGGAGCGATATTGCAACCTCTATGAAATGCATAGGACATGCCAGGACCGGCAAAGGCCATTGCAACAAAACGATCTGAAATCGATAAGTTTTCTTTATGGATCAACGGAATATGGTCGCATAGCTGCAACTGCAACCATGCAAACAGGTGCGATTTTGCACCAAACTCGAATTTCATGAGCGTCCAAAATAAAAAAAGCCTATGGCCAACAGCCATAAGCTTCTGTTATTTCTGGTGCCTGGGACGAGAATCGAACTCGTACAGCCACTTAGGACCGAGGGATTTTAAGTCCCTTGCGTCTACCTGTTCCGCCACCCAGGCCGATGGCCGGTGAACCCAGTTTGAGATTTCCGCCTCGCCGGTGCCGTTCCTGATATCCCAATTGCCCTTGGATTGCAAGGGGAAACCGATCCCTGTCAGCCGGATCAGGCCGAGGCGATCAGCTTCTCCAGCTTCACTGACAGCTCAGCCAGCTCGAAGGGTTTCTGCAGGAAATCCTTTCCCCCGCTGTCGAGGATGTCCGCGGCTTTTTCCTCCAGATTATAGCCAGTCGACACGAGGACCTTTACGTCCTGATTGATTTTTTTGAGTCGCTCGAAAGTCTCTTTCCCCCCCATTTTGGGCATAACCACATCGAGAATCACCAGATCGATTTCATCGTTTTTCTCGCTGTAAAGGTCCAGGGCCTGCTGCCCGCTCCTGGCGACCAACACCTCGTAGCCCAACAGCTTGATCATATCCCCGGTCACCTCGATGATGGCCTCCTCGTCGTCCACCAGCAGAATCGTTCCAGCCCCCTGGGAAATTTGCTCGATCTGGGGTTTCAGTTCCTCAGGGAGCTCCTTCTCCGTGATGGGGAAGAACAAGAGTACGGTGGTCCCCTTCCCCACCTCGCTGACCACGTGGACGTTTCCACCGTGGTTCTTGACGATGCCGTATACCGAGGCCATCCCGAGACCGGTGCCCCGTCCCCTCTCCTTGGTGGTGAAAAACGGCTCAAAAATCCGTTTCTGGGTCATCTCGTCCATGCCCATCCCCGTATCCTCGATGGATAGCCGGACATAGGCCCCCCGCTTGAAGGGAAACGGCAGGGAGGCCTCATCGTCCAGAACCACATTTTCCGTTCTGATGTGGATTTCGCCGCCATCGGGCATGGCCTGTTGGGCATTGACCAGAATATTCAACAGCACCTGCTCGATCTGCCCCCGGTCCACCTCTACGCGTCCAAGGTCCTCTGCATAGGACACCTTGAGTGAGATATTCTTGCAGGTACGGGCAAACATCTGCCGCTGATGCTCCAGAAGGTCATTCATATCCGTGGGTTTGGGCTCATACTTTCCGCCCCTGGCAAACCCCAGCAGTTGCTTTGTCAGCTCAGCGGCGCTCTTGGCGATGCGCTTGATATTGTTGAGATGAAAAAAACCGGGGGCCTCGGGTTCGATCTGCATCAGCGCCAGGGTGGCGTTGCCCATGATGCTCATGAGCAGGTTGTTGAAGTCGTGGGCGATGCCGCCGGCCAGGGTCCCGATGGATTCCATTTTCTGGGCCTCATGGAACTGCGCGGCCAGACGTCGTCGATCCTTCTCGCCCTTCAGCCGCAGGGTAATATCGCGGACCGCCGCCACGTGAACACTCCTTCCCTTCCAGGTGAAGTGACGAATGGTGATTTCCGATGGGAAAACCGTGCCATCCTTCTTCTTGTGATACCGTATGGGGATGTGCCGGGCACCCTCCCTCATGGCGCGCCGCGTGGCCTCGGGTTCCGCAGACAGGTCACTGATGTGCAGTTTCAGCAGTTCCTCCTGGCTGTAACCATAGAGCCTTACGGCGGATTCGTTGGCCGCTATCACCTGTTCGGCTTCATTGTCCATCAGAAAGAGCGCATCGGATTCCATATTGAACAGTTGACGATACTTCTCCTCACTCTCGCGCAGCTCGCGATTCGCCCGCACCGCCTGGGTCACGTCCCTGATAACCGCGAAATAGAGGTCATTCTGATCCAGGCGGATCCGGGATCCGGTGAGGGCCACGTATATCTGCCCGTCCGGCGTTCGAAGGCCGATGGGCACCCCCTGGTAGGAACCCGATGCATCGACCGAATCGACGAACCGGGTCAATTCACCGGTAAAATCCGGATGAATCAGCTGCTCCGGAGGCCCCTGCCTCAACTCCTCCCTCTTGTACCCGAAAAGTTGGGCGGCGGTATCGTTGATCTCTACGATATAAAAATTTGGATCCACGATAAAGACCCCTTCGGGGATGGCGTTGAATATGGTCTTATAGCGTCGTTCCCGCTCCTCCAGGAAGGACGCGGCCCGTCTGCGCTCCCTTATCTCCCTGTCGAGCTGCTTTGCCATGTCGCTGAGCATCCCCACCAGCGAACTGGCAAAGAGGCTGGTCAGGGGGCCCAAAATACCGCCAGCATACGCATCCCCCTGTAATCGATAAAGATAATACACGAAAATCGTATTGAGCACGGAAGCAAGAACGGCACCGTTAAGACCCCAGGAAAGTGCCGCGATCGCCAGGTAGAGAGCGGGAAACACCCGGGCGCCCGCCCCGAACCTTTCGACAAGTATGGGGAAAAGGCCGGCATACAATGCCACCAGGGCAATCATGAGCGCCCAGATGTACCGCCTCTTCCGCCCACTGGTCCCTTTCCCGTCCCAGATCTTGTACTGTAGTAGCTTAAACAATCCGTTCATCAGGTCCATCCCGCACGACGGCAAAGGGACCACGTACATCCCTGTCCGTTGCTTTCTTTTCTCCCTATGGCTCTCGAGCTCCGACGCAACCGGATAAGAGAGCTATTATTCACCATTCAATCGGTTCAATCAATGATTAATAATGAAAAATGAGGACGATGCCCAGCGGCATCCGGGAGTATGAAGAGGCCCGGATGCTGCCATCCGGGCCTAAACGGGCAGAGGAGACCAAATCAAGGCCTCGATGGTTTCATCAGGAGACTATGCAGCCGCGGGCACGCCGCCCGCTGTCCTTGGAGACACGTTTATAGCATGCGTGATGCTCCTTATAGCTGGTTGAGCAATAGTCGCAGGCGCGCAACGCCTCAACCAGATCCTTCTTCTCTATTGAGCAACAGTGATGGCCGGGGGTATTTTTCGAACTTGCCATGGCGATCACCTCCCTTAGGGTCTTCATCTGGGTTAACAAGGCTTACCTGAAAACGCGACAGCCGCGGTCACCGATACTCCCCGGCGGCTATCGTTATTTATATTAAAATCCTAACGCTTCTCCTTGGAAAGTCAATAGGCAACGGCCACGCGGTTACCCATTGACAATTCAACCAAAGCGTGGCTTGCTCTGTAGAAACAGGCATGGTCGATAGCCGCCCGTGCGCATGGGAAGCCATCACATGATAAAGGAGCGCTCCGTTGAACAAATCTCTTTTTGATATCGAAATGACCAAGGCACAGGTAATGGGTGGGGTCGAAAGGACCGCCTACTGGGAAGGCTACGAGCGGGGCCTCAACCGCCGCTTCCACGGGGAGGCCTTTTGCACCCCTGAGGAGCACCAGAAGTGGATGGCCGAAGCCCTGGCACCCGAGGAGGAGCGCAGGGAAAGCGGCCAGGGGTATCGAGACGGGTACCTGGGCGTCGTCGATCTGGAGGACCCGGCCAACGGCATCCAGATCCTCAGGAAATGGCGGGGTTGGTCCGTGGCGGAACTGGCCGAGAAGGTCGGGGTATCGTCCGAGAGGGTCAAGGATTGGGAGCACGGCCACATCCCTTCCGAGGACGAGCGACGGATATTGGACAAGCTTCGCTCCGAGTAGCGGCGATGATGCCCCTGGATATAACCACCTACCTGGAGGGGATCCGCCGGGCACAGGCCGAGGCACTGATCGAGGTGGCGCCCCGCTACGATCCGGATCCCGGTGTATTGAAATATTCCAACCACGTCCCCTGGGAAATCAACGGTGTCACCTATCCGGGCAGGCTCTCCCTGACCAACACCCGGCCGCTTCACCCAGTGGTCAAGCTGAGCCTCTACCTGTTCGGGGAAGACCCCGTCCGGTTCCTGGAACTGGGGCCGGGCGCGGGAAACGCCTGCTATGAGCTTCACCGCCTGTCCCGGACCCTGGGAAAGCAGGTTCATATCAGCGCTTGCTCCTTTTCACCGGTCAACCCCTATATGCCGATGGTTCTGTCAGGATCCCGGCTGCTGAGGGCCCTCGAAGGCAACCCCGCCCTGGACAGGGTCGAGGAAGGCCCCCAGGGGCCCCTGTGGTTCATGGCGACCGAGGCGGCCTTCGACATCCGGCACCAGGGCGGGGAAAGGCTTTTCGAGCTGCTGGAGAGCCCTTACATCCACCGTCAATACATCGGCAAGTATCCCGAAAGCCCCGATCTGGGGGACCAACGTTTCGATATCATCTACGACATGCTCGGGCCCCTTCACGGTGATGACCACAATGCCCTGGACGACGCCTGCTCCCGTCTGACGGACAGGGGCTTTCTGTTCTTTCAGACGGATCCGAGATATTCCCTGGGAAAGGGCATCATCGCTGAAGCCCGCAGGGGTTTTTCCGGCTGCTTCGGGCCGTCGGACACTGTTCTGGTGGATGTTCAAAGCCGCCTGGTGCTGGTTGCCAAAAGGGACTGCCGGCTCTCCCGTCTGCTGCGTGAAAAGCCCGAGGGGCCTTTTCCCCAGGCCCTCCCCCTCTCCAACATCACCGGTTTCCTGCAGTGGCTCATCCGGGATTATGCTCAAAATCCCGACAAATAGATTCTTATCGATTCCATCTGAGGGCCTGTCTTTCACACCGGAAATTTCAGGCATCTTTGGAACGCTCTAGTCGAATGTCCCGGTCTGGAGAAACGCTTTTTTGAAGGCAGGGAAACGGTCCTCCAGGATCGCCTGGCGAATCCGGTCCATCAGGGTCATGAAATAATGGATGTTGTGGATCGTTCCCAGGGTTTTTCCCAGGGGCTCGCCCACGGTAAAGAGATGATGCAGGTAAGCCCGCGAAAACCGCGTACAGGTCGGGCACTGGCACTGGGTGTCGATGGGGTACCGGTCCTTGCGGTAGGACTTCTTGTGGATCCGGACCCTGCCCGCTCCGGTGAAAAACACGCCGGACCGAGCCAGGAAGGTAGGCAGGATGCAGTCGAAGATGTCCATTCCCCGCTCCACGGCCTCGATGATATCCTCGGGCCTTCCCACCCCCATCAGATACCGGACCTTTTCCTCGGGCAAAAAGGGAACGGAGTAATCCACGGCCTGTTTCATCAGGTCATGGCCCTCCCCGACGCTCACGCCGCCGACGGCGTACCCCGGGAAATCCATCTTGACCAGCTCCCTGGCGGATCGCTCCCTCAGATCCGGGTAGACGGACCCCTGCACGATGCCGAAGAGGGCCTGGCTCCGGCCGTTGCGGTGAGCGGCAAGACAGCGCCTGGCCCACCGGAGGGTGCGCTCCACGGAATCGGCCGCGTAATCGTGGTCCACGGGATAGGGGATGCACTCGTCAAAGGCCATGATGATGTCCGCACCCAGCTCGTTCTGGGCATGGGTGGCAATCTCGGGTCCCATGAAGACGGTCTTTGCGCTCTTGGGATCGATGAACTCGACCCCCTCCTCGGAGATGGTCTTCTCGGGCAGGCTGAAGACCTGGAAGCCGCCCGAATCGGTAATGATCGAGCCCTTCCAGCCCATAAAGTCGTGGACCCCGCCCAGCCGGGCCACCACCGCGGTTCCGGGCTGCAAAAAGAGATGATAGGTATTGGCCAGGATCATCCGGGCGCCCAGCTCATCGGCCAGGGCCGGATGCAGGCCCTTTAGGGCCGCCTGGGTCCCCACGGGCATAAAAAGCGGCGTGGCCAGGCTGCCGTGGGGGGTCGAGAGCATGCCGGCCCTGGCACGGGTCTGCCGATCGGTATGCTCCAAATGAAAGCTGACGGGCATTTTTCCTCTCACAGGTTGCGCTGATTGAACTTCAAGGCCAAAGCGTCTGCCGCACGCCGGGGGCGCCCGCCTGTGTTCACCAGAGCCTCTGAAATAGTCAAATCCAATGACCGCGTCAAGGGGAAGTCGGGACTTTCCCGATATGGGTAGACATCAGTCTTTCAGCAGCATCGCGATTTTGACCGCCAGCTCCCGCCTGGTGAAGGGTTTTTGAAGGAGGGGAGTCCTTGAATCCACGGCGCCGTGACGGGCGATCATGCTGTCGGTGTAGCCGGATATGTAAAGCGCCCGAAGTCTGGGCTGGATCCTGCGAAGCCGATCGAGCAGTTCCCGGCCGCTCATTCCCGGCATCACCACATCGGTGATGACAAGATCCGGGCGCATGCCTTTCTCCTCGAACGCAGCGAGGGCTTCGGCGCCGCTTGAAACCGCGGTGGCCCGGTATCCCAACCCCGAGAGCATGGATTGGGCAAGTCGACGCAGGATCGGCTCATCCTCCACCAACAGGATGGTCACCTCCCCGGTGTGCACGGCTATCGCATCGGCCGCTGGTCCATATGCCGGTGGCGTCATTCGTGCCCGGGGAAGAAATATTTGAAACGTCGTGCCCTTTCCGACCTCGCTGGAGACCCGGATGGTTCCCTCCAGCTGCTTCACGATCCCGTAGACCGTGGAAAGCCCCAGCCCCGACCCGTTTTCCTTGGTGGTAAAGAAGGGATCGAAAATTTTATTCTTCGTCTCCTCACTCATTCCGCTGCCCGTATCGCTGACGGTCAGAAGAACGAAATTTTTCAATGTAACATCGGTACGTTCTCCGGCATAAAGGGCATCCAACCCCACGTTCCCTGTTTGGATGGTGAGCCTGCCGCCGTGCGGCATGGCGTCCCTGGCATTGATCGCCAGATTCATGATCACCTGCTCCACCTGGTGCGGGTCGGCTTCCACGGCCGCCAGCTCTTCGGAGACCTCGGTGGTCAGTTGGATATGCTCGCCGATCAGCCTGTCGAGCATTTTCTCCAGGTTCCGCACGACATGGTTGAGGTCGAGCACCTCGGCCTGCAGGACCTGCTTGCGGCTGAAGGCCAGCAGCTGGCGGGTAAGGGCGGCAGAGCGCTGTCCGGCCATGAGGATCTCTCCGATCGGTTCGCGCATGGGATCGGTCGACTGCAGGCGATCCAGCAACTCCTCGCTGTACCCGATGATAACGGTGAGCATATTGTTGAAGTCGTGGGCCACCCCTCCTGCCAGCTGGCCGATCGCCTCGAGCTTCTGGGATTGCAGCAGCTGCTCCTCAAGGGAGACCCGTTCAGTCACATCCTCTATTATTTCGATGGCATGAGAAATACGCCCCTCCGCGTCTAAGACCGGCGAGGAGATGATCCGACAGCTGTGCGGGCCGTCGGGCCTCGATATGCGCACCACGGCCTCGTGGACCTTGCCATCCTGAAAGGTTACGTGGGTAGGGCAGTTCGGGCATCTGGCATCCTGCGCCGGGTCATTCAGGGCCTGGTAACAGAGGTGGGGTTCTTCCGGGAGCACTCCCGGAAACCAGCGGCGCATCTGATGGTTGAGCTCCAGAATCCGCATCTCCGGGCTGAGAAGGAGGACGCCGAGCCCGATGTTATCCACGATGCTGCGCAGTTTGGATTCGCTGTCGCGCAGCTGCTCTTCCAGGCGCCGCCGCTCGGTGATTTCCCGCAGTTGGGCCTCATTGGCGCGCCGCAGCTCGGCTGTGCGAGCCGCCACCAGCGTCTCCAGATGGTCCCGGTGCTCCTGGAGCGTCTGCCGGGCCCGGTCCAGCTCCAGGAAAATGCGTACCTTTCCGAGAAGAATTTCCGGCTTGATGGGCTTGACGATGTAGTCGACGCCGCCGGCCTCGTACCCGCTGAACATGTGATGCTCATCGGGGTAACAGGCGGTCACGAACACGATGGGGATCAGCCGGGCCCTTTCATCCGCGCGCAGGTGCCTCGCCACCTCGAAGCCGTCCATCCCCGGCATCATGACATCCAGAATCGCCACCGCGAAGTGATGCTCGAGCGTGGCGGCAAGGGCCTGGTTGCCGCTCGTCGCCTCGATAATCTCCACATCCAGGTCCTGGAAGACCCGGCGCAGGGCGATGAGGTTTTCCCGCTTGTCGTCCACGATCAGGATCTTCTGCCTGCCGGCGCCAAAATCCGGTCCGTTGTTGACCCCATCGATCCGCTGATCTTGAACCCAGTTCTTCTCGACCATGGCTGGATACCTCTCAGTTTCGTTTCTTGAAAATCCGCGTCTTATCGTCCACGACCGCGTATCGGTCGGCGACATCGCTGAATCGGACATCCTCATGGGGCCCGAGGCACAGGAAACCGCCGGGCACCAGGCTCTCGGTGAAGAGCCTCAGGGCCCGGTTCTGAAGGGCGCTGTTGAAATAGATCAGTACATTCCGGCAGAAGACGAGATGCATTTCGCCGAACACGCTGTCGGCCGCCAGGTTATGCCCGGAAAAAACGATCCGTTTTCTGAGCGCCGGGTTCATGATGGCCGCATTGTATCGACCGTTGTAATACTCCGAAAGGGATGCCTTCCCCCCGGACTGGCTGTAGCTCGATGCGGCCCCTTGAAGGACACGGGCGTCATAGATGCCTTCCCGTGCCCGCTGCAGGACTTCGTCGCTGATGTCCGTGGCATAGATGACGCTACGCGTCAAAAGGCGCTCCTCTTTCAGGACGATGGCCATGGAATAGGCCTCTTCTCCCGAGGCACACCCGGCGTGCCAGATCTTGACGTGGGGCCAGGTTCGAAGCAACGGGACTACCTGCTCCCTCACGGCACGATAGAAAAGAGGATCGCGGAACATCTCGGTCACCGAAATGGAAAGGGACCGGATCAGACGCGAGAAAAAGGTCCTGTCGTGGAGAAGCTGCGGAATCATCTCGGATATGTACTGGTACGGGGTGTCTGCCAGAAATTGTCGAATTCTCCGCTCGATGGTCGTCCGGACATAGGAGCGGAAATCGTACCCATACCGCCTGTAGATCGCATCGAGCAGCAGTTCGATCTCGAGGGTTTCAAGTGCCTGGGAGGCGGGGGGCCGGTGATCGTCCCAGGTCGATGTCGAATCGATGGGCGGCATCATCCGTGTCCTCACCGGTAGAGCCATACCCGCATCAAAGCGAACAACCGCTCCGGCTCCACGGGTTTGGACAGATAATCGTTGGCGCCCGCCGCCAGACATTTTTCACGATCCTCCGGCATGGCCTTGGCGGTCAGGGCGATGATGGGCAACTTGCGGAATTGCTCCCGGCTGCGAATCCTCGAGATGGCCTCGTAGCCGTCCATCACGGGCATCATGACATCCATCAGCACCAGGGAAATATCCGGTTCCGTATCGAGGAGCTTCAGTGCCCGCTCGCCGTTGTCTGCCTTCAGGGGACGCATCCCCCGTTCCGAGAGGAGTCGGGAAAGGGCGAAGCTGGTTCGCATATCATCGTCCACGATGAGCACGCGCCTGTCTCGCAACAACTCGTTCGTATCGTGCAGATCCCGGATGATCTTCTGCTTCTCCGCCGGCATCCGGTTCACCACCCGATGCAAGAAGAGAGAAACCTCGTCCAGCAGCCGCTCCTGGGAGCGCACGTCCTTGATGACGATGGCCTGTGAATACTCGCGGAGGTCGGCCTCCTCTTCCCGGGTGAGCTCGCGGGCGGTGTGGATGATCACCGGGGGCAGTCTCGATCCTTCCCCGTGGAGCTTTGAGAGCATCCGGCGGCCGTCCATGTCCGGTAGCCCCAGGTCCAGCACCATACAGTCATAGCGTTCCGCGGACAGGGCGACAAGGGCCTCTTCGGCGCTGCCCGCCTGGTCCACCTGCACGAAACCATCTCCGATCAACTGGACCGTCCGGCGCCGCTGCTCAGGGTCGTCCTCCACCACCAGCACGCGCTTGGGGGCTCCGGTGACGACCTGCTCGATCCTGCCGAAGGCCTCGTCCAGGGCTCTGGCATTGAGAGGTTTTACGGCATGGCCGATCGCTCCCCTTCGCAGCGAGGCGGTCGTGGCTTCCTCGACGGAAATGACGTGCACGGGAATGTGCCGGGTGCGGATATCCTCCTTCAGGGCATCGAGCACTGCCCACCCGTCCATGCCCGGGAGGCGGATACCGAGAATCACGGCGTCGGGCGGATGCCTCTCCGCAAATTGCAGCCCCCCTTCGCCCGTGGCCGAAACAACGCACTTGAACCCCTTTTCCCGGCATTTCCTGCACAGGACCCGGGCGAAGTTCGGATCCTCCTCGATAACCAGGATCACCCGGTCGGAGGCAGTGATACCCTTGCGATCATCGGCGACCTGAAGCCAGTCGGAAACGATTTGAGCACCCGGGTCTTCAGGGGGTTTCATCGCGCCTTCGAGCATCTGCGTTCCATGACGGGCGGGCGTTCGAGCGCTCTTCATCTCCAGTGGAAGATAGAGGGTGAAGGTCGAGCCCTGGCCGGGCAGGCTTTCAAGCTGGATTTCACCGCCGAGGAGGCGTGCCAGCGCCATCGCGATGGAAAGCCCGAGGCCGGTGCCGCCGTATCTGCGCGACGTTCCGCCGTCGGCCTGCTGGAACGCTTCGAAGATCATCCGTTGCTGGTCGGGGGCGATACCGATGCCCGTGTCCTTCACCGCCACGGATAGAAAGCCATCGGCTCCCGCAGGTCCGCCGTCGCCCGCCGGTTGAAGATGAACGGGCCCGCCCTTTCCGTTTTCCCAACGGTCGCCGACCCGGGAAACCCCGGCAAAGGAGACGCTCACCCCCCCCCTTTCCGTGAACTTGAGCGCGTTTGAAAGGAGATTTCGCATCACCTGAACGACCCGCTTGCGATCGCTTGTAAAGGAAAGGGGGGCGTCTTTACTCAAAACGATGTCCAACTGGAGTCCCTTGTCCGCGGCCAGGGGCCCGAAGGAGGCCCTGAGCGACTCCGCAAGACCGGCCACCTCGACGGTGTCGGGATAGAGATCCATCCGGCCGGCTTCTATTTTCGACAGGTCCAGAATCTCGTTGATCAGGTTGAGAAGATCGCCTCCGCCGTTATGAATGATCCTGGCGGACTCGACCTGCGCGGCGGTGAGATTGCCCTCCCGGTTTTCAGCCAGGTCCTGGGCCAGCAGCAACATACTGTTGAGGGGAGAGCGTAGTTCATGGGACATGTTCGCCAAAAATTCTGACTTGTACCGGCTGGCCAGCGCCAGTTCCCGCACCTTTTCCTCGATATCCAGCCGGGCGGATTCAACCTCTTTCTTCTGGCGCTCGAGAAGATCGTTTTTCTCTGCCAGGGCTTCGTTGCTGAGCCGCAGCTCCTCCTGCTGGGCTTGAAGCTCAGCCGAGAGCCTCTGGGACTCGGCCAGGGCTCGGAACAAATTCTCCCTGCGTTCAGCGCTTTCCAAGGCGATGGCCAGGACCGGCATGGCCTGGGACAGGTAGGCCAACTGCAAGTCGGTCATCTCGTTGAACGTTCCGATTTCGACGACTCCCTTGAGCCGATCCTCGTAGAGGAAGGGGGTGACACAGATGAATCTTGGAACCCGCTTCCCCAGGGCCGAGCTCACCCGCACATAATCCTCTGGGACGTTTTTAATCAGGATCTGTTTCTTTTCAAGGGCCGCCTGTCCCACGATCCCCTCGCCCAGGGCGAAGGAATCCGACAGGTGCTTGTCCTTGGTATAGGCGTAGGTAGCAAGTAGCGACAATCTCTTTTGAGCGCTGTGGTCCGCGATATAGACAGCGCCGAGCTGTGCCTCGATATGCCCGGCGATCTCCCGGATCACGGTGGCTGCCAGGACCTCGATGACCGGGTCCCCCATCATG
This sequence comes from uncultured Desulfobacterales bacterium, assembly GCA_964407825.1. GTDB lineage: Bacteria > Desulfobacterota > Desulfobacteria > Desulfobacterales > JAFDDL01 > CAYOXD01. Next base: position 15,119 of record CAYOXD010000065.1, read on the forward strand.
ACGTCCGTCAGGTGCCCGATTCCCGATTTGAGCCAACTCTGGTTTCGCTCCTGATTCCGGCCCGCAAGAAGGGCCGTCTGCATCTTGTCGATGGAGACACCGAGACGGCCGATCTCGTCTGCCCGGCGGGTGTCCACCAGTGTTTCCAGTTCGCCTGCGGCGATGGCCCCGGACACGGTAATGATCTTTTCGAGGCCCCGGCTGATGGAGGCAGAGAGGCCAAGACCGATGCCGACGGCGCAGAGAATCCCCAGAGAGACAGCCAGCCAAATCAGCAGGGCCGCTCGTTCCACCATCAGGCTGTTGTAATCCGCGACATTGCGAACGTTTCTTATCTTGTAAGTGATAAGCCGCTCGAAGGCGGCGCGGCAGGCCCTGCGGGTCCTGCCCCGGTCGGCTTTGCGCTTTGCCACAGCCTCGTCAAACTTCCCGGACGAGACAAGTCCCTTGAGGGTGGCGTAATACGCCTTGTAGGCCAACCACCTGGACAGCGTCTTCTCGTACAGACGCTTCTCCTCGAATTCGGTCAAGGTGCCGCGGTACTCCCTGAGACGGTCGGATACTCCTCCGATCGCCTCCTCGGCGATGGTAAGGTAATCCCCGGTTTTTCGTTCGTAGAGGCAGTAGTCCAGATTGGCTGAGGCGCGCTCGAATCCGGCATCGATCTCAGCGAGATACTGCATCGGCCGGATGGCGTTTTCATAGAATAAGGCATCTGCCGCCCCGATGCTCCGCAGCTTGAAGATGCTGAAATATCCGATGCCGCCGGCAATAAGCGACACGAATAGAAATCCGGCAATCAATTTTTGCCTGAGTGTAATGTTCTTAAGCATGGTGCCCCTTGCGATACGCCAGTAGAATCAGCCCGATAAACCTTCGGTTGGTTTGCTGTTGAACCGATTTTTTCACGACAACGGAAGCTTCTTGGGGAACCCAGCGATGGTGCCGGCTGCCGATAGGAGATGTCTTGAGATCCGAGATAAAATGGAAACGACCGGCCCCCCACTGCACAGTGGGTCCAGCTGATGCTGCTTGCGACAAAGATCCTTGAAACTGGAATGCTGGGGAGTGGTATCTTATGACTTTAACAGACGGCGGGATGGTTTTTCAAATGAAAAAGTTGACAAAGGCAGGTATATTTGGAGAGTCTATCCTGTTAAAAGGGCTTCACCATTGAGACTTTGAATGGGAATAGAACCACATGAAATCATTTTCCAATGTTTACGGAAATCTCGAAACCTTGTACGAGAGCGGGAACACCGTTGTCTACCGGGGTCTCGCCTTGCGGGATGCCCCCGCCCCGCCGGTGATTCTCAAACTCCTCAAGCAGGATTATCCGGCCCATGAGGAGCTGGCCCGATATCAACAGGAATATGACATCACGAGTCGGCTTGAAATCGACGAGGTGATCCGGCCCCTGAGAAAGGAAACCCTGGACGACCGCCCCGTCCTTGTTTTCGAGGATATCGGTGGCCAGTCCCT
>CAYOXD010000066.1:0-16528 GCA_964407825.1 uncultured Desulfobacterales bacterium
CGCATCACCTCGTTGTCGGACTTGCCCTTGGGGTCGAAGTCCGATCCGCCCTTGCCCCCTCCCATGGGAAGGCTGGTGAGGGAATTCTTGAACACTTGCTCAAAGGCCAGAAACTTCAATATGCTCAGGTTCACCGAGGGATGAAACCGAAGACCGCCCTTGTATGGCCCGATGGCGCTGCTCATTTCAATCCGGAAGCCCCGATTGACCTGAACCTGCCCCTGATCGTCCGTCCATGGCACCCGGAAGAGAATCACCCGCTCGGGCTCCACCAGGCGCTCCATGATCTTGGCTTTCCGGTACTCGGGGTTTCGATCCAGAAACGGTTTGACCGACAGGGCCACCTCACCTACCGCCTGCTGAAACTCCTTCTCACCGGGGTCCCGCTGTTTTACCAAATCTAAAATATCCATTGCTGTCTCTCCGATCCATGCGCGCCCAAAACTGTTTCCGTTGGGAATCACCGGGCTATCCGGTAAGCCCCCTCATCATGCCACCGGCTCGATCCAGTTCAGGGTGTCCTCGGCGTCCCCATACTGGATGGCCTTGAGGGCATCGAACAGCCTCTGGGCGACGGGGCCAACCTGGCCGCTGCCTGCCGTGATGACCCTGTCACCATATTTCAAGGTACCCACGGGTGAGATCACCGCCGCCGTGCCCGATCCGAAGATCTCCTTGAGGATCCCGCTGTCGTTGGCCGCCATGACCTCATCGATGGTGATCTTCCGCTCCGTGACCTTCAGCCCCCACGTATTGGCCAGTTCGAGGACCGATTTGCGGGTGATGCCGGGCAGGATACTGCCGTTCAGGGCGGGTGTCAGGATCTCATCCCCGAACACGAAGAAGATGTTCATGGAGCCCACCTCCTCCACGAAGCGCCGCTCCACCGCGTCCAGCCAGAGGACCTGGGAGTAGCCCTCCTTTTTGGCCATTTCGCTGGCATAGAGGCTGGCCGCATAGTTGGCCGCCGCCTTGCAATCCCCCACGCCTCCGGACGCGGCCCGGACATAGTCCCTTGCCACCCATATCTTGATGGGATTGAACCCCTCGGCGTAGTAAGCGCCCACCGGCGAGAGGATAATGTAAAACCGATAGGACCTGGAGGCGCGCACGCCCAGGAACGGATCGATGGCAATGACGTTGGGCCGAACGTAGAGGGAGGTTTCCGACGCACCGGGCACCCAATCCCGCTCAAGGGTGATGAGCTGCTTCATGGCATCCAGCACGAAATCCTCATCGATCTCAGGAATGCACATGCGCCGGCAGGACCGGTTCATCCGTTTCATGTTTTCCCTGGGCCGGAACAGCTGGACATGGCCGGTGGCGGTGCGATAGGCCTTGAGCCCCTCGAATACCGATTGCGCATAATGGAAGACCATGGCGGCCGGATCCATGGAAAAGGCATGATAGGGCTCAATGCGCGCATTGTGCCATCCCTTCTCTGGGGAAAAATCCATGTTGAACATGTGGTCCGTAAAGATGTTTCCGAAACCGAGCGCGTCGTCGGCCGGCTTCGGCTTCAATGTATCCGCCACCGTTGTGGGAATCGCCATTATGTCCTCCTCTATCGATGCATCCGCCCGCATAATCCTCGGCCAAAGGCCGAGTTAAGCAACCGATAGTGTGTCAAAAATGAGTAGGAAAAACAAGTGAATTATTTCGCAGGACAATCACATGTAACTGAATCCGCCCCACCGCATCTCACAACCCTTCCGGCATCGGGTAAACAGATATTTCCGCGAATCGTTGCGACGGATAGGCCATGATCGGCCGGGCTCAGTGGACCTTGTTCAGTTAGAATCGCTTGAGCCGTTCGACTGGATTTGACATTGCCTGATGTTTGCGATTAAACCGGGCCGAAAGTTTATTTGATAAGGAGATGACGGGTATGCAATGCGATATTACTTTTGAAGGCGGGAAAAAGGTCAACGCCCGATTCAACGGCTTCACGGTGAGCACCGATCAGCCCCAGGAGGATGGGGGCGACAACTCGGCGCCCTCGCCCTTTGATTATTTTCTGGCATCACTGGGCACCTGTGCGGGATTTTATGTTTTTTCCTTCTGTGACGCGCGGGGGCTGTCGAAGGAGGGCATCCGCTTGACCCTGCAGAGCGAGTACAACGAGGAAAAGGGGAGGCTGGAAGCCGTCCGGCTCACCATCCACGTGCCGGAGAGTTTCCCGGGAAAATACAGAAAGGCGCTGGTCAAAACAGCGGGGCAGTGCTCCGTGAAGAAAGCCATCCTGAATCCGCCGGTTTTCGACATCACCGCCGTGAGCTGACGGCTGTCTTTGGGCAACCGGCAAGGTCAATCGGCCGACACCTCACCTGCACCGTGGCAAGAAAATGATGCCGTTTACCGCGAATCGCTGTCGGCCAGGCGAACGGAGACCGACCGGGCATGGGCGCCCAGCCCCTCGATGTCCGCCAGACGCATGATATCGTCCGCCTCATGGAGAAATGCCTGCCGGTTGTAATGGATCAGGCTCGTTTTCTTGATGAAATGATCCACGGACAGGGCGGATGCGAACCGGGCCGTACCGGCCGTGGGAAGAACGTGGTTGGGGCCCGCGATATAATCCCCGACCGGCTCCGGGGTATAGTCACCCATGAAGATGGCGCCGGCATGGCGGATCCCGCCCACGTAATCGAAGGGATCCCGGACCAGCAGCTCCAGATGCTCCGGTGCGATGCGATTGGCCAGCAGGACCGCCTCGGCCATATCCCGCGTGACGAACGCCGCGCCATAGTCGGCAAGGGATTTTTCCGCGATCTCCCGGCGGTGGAGCGCTGCCAGCTGGTTTTCCACCTCCCGGGAAACAGCTCTCGCCAACCGGCTCGAATCGGTCACCAGGATGGCCGATGCCAGGGGATCGTGTTCGGCCTGGCTCAACAGGTCCGCCGCCGCAAAGGAGGGGGCCGCCCCTTTGTCGGCGATCACCAGGATCTCGCTGGGCCCTGCAATCATATCGATGCCCACCGTGCCGGAAACGATCTTTTTGGCCAGGGTCACGTAAATATTCCCCGGCCCAACGATGACATCGACCTTGGAAATAGTCTCGGTGCCATAGGCCAGGGCCCCGATGGCCCAGGCGCTGCCGACCTTGTATATTTCATCCACACCCGCCATCCGGGCCGCCGCCAGAAGATGGGGGCTGACCTCCCCTTCGGCCGTCGGCGGCGTCACCATGACCACCCGATCGACCCCTGCGATCCGGGCGGGGATCGCGCCCATGAGCACTGAGGAAACCAGGGGGGTGCTGCCGCTCTTGCCGCCGGGCACGTAGATGCCGGCCGCATCCACGGGCCGGATGAGCTGGCCCAGAACCGTTCCGGCCCGCTCCGTCTGGATCCAGGACTGGCGAACCTGCCGCTGGTGAAAGTCACTTATCTGATCGATGGCCCGGGTAAGGGTTCGGTAGAATGCCTCGTCCATGGACTCGACAGCGGCCGATATCTGCGCTTCGGTGACCGCCAGGGCCTCCAGGTCCAGATGGGGGGCATCGAACCGGTTGACATAGTCGATCAGGGCCCTGTCCCCATTCTTTCGAACGTCCTCCAGGATGCGCGTCACGCTGGCCACATCGCGTTTTCGGACCGAAAGGCTTCTGCCGGTGATGGTTTTCAGGCGCTTCTCCGCGGACTTCGATGGGTAGTGATATATTTTCATGGGAAAGTGAATTGTTTTAAGGGTTAATCAAATAGAAAATCCTATCATTCGTCCGTTTCTTTCCATGGGGGGGCGGGTTTGTCAATACCTCGTGCATTCTTCCCCCGGCGCTTACCCTCGATGCGCCCGGCGGCATCGAACATAATGCGTGTCGCTCACCCGGACCAGAGGCGTGTCCGGCTGCCCGCACTCCGGCTCCTCCTCGGGGCAACGTCCGACATATGGGCAGCCGCCGGCCGCGGCATCCTTCGCCGGGACCTCCCGGGGACTCGAAAAACGCCGGCCGGTCCTGCGGCCCGGATCCGGAATGGCATCGAGAAGGGACAGGGTGTAGGGATGGCGGGGGTCTTCGAAGATCTCCGCCACGGTGGCATGCTCCATGATCCGTCCACGGTACATGACCGACACCATCTGGCATAAATACCCCACCACATTGAGATCATGGGAGATAAAAAGATAACTCACCCCCAGCTGGTCCTGCAGATCCTTGAGCAGATTGATGATCTGGGCCTGAATGGACACATCCAGCGCCGATACGGGCTCATCGCAGACAATGAGCGAGGGGTTCACGCTCAGGGCCCGGGCGATGCCGATCCGTTGGCGCTGGCCGCCGGAGAATTCATGGGGATACCGCTCGGCGCTGTCGGGCGAGATTCCCACCATCTCAAGGAGTTTTCGAAGTTCCTGCCGCTGCGCATTCCTGCTTTTCAACCCCAGCCGGCGGAGGCCCTCGCCGATGGATTGCCCCACGCTCATGCGGGGATTGAGGGAGCCGAAGGGATCCTGGAAGACGATTTGAATCTCCTTTCGCAGCGGTTTCATCTGTCTCTCGGTGAACCGGCTGATGTCCCGACCCCGAAACTCGATACGCCCCCCGTCGGGCGGCAGCAGTTTCAAGATCAGCCGGGCCACCGTCGATTTACCGCACCCGCTCTCGCCCACGAGCCCCAGGGTTTGACCCTGGGCGATCTTGAAGTCCACGCCGTCCACGGCCCTCACCCGGTGGGTCACCCGCTGAAAGAGTCCGCGCCGAACCGGAAAATATTTTTTCAGGTCGGTCACACTCAGAAGGGCTTTTTGCGCCATTGTCTCCAAGGGGCTCATCTCCTCTCAAACAGGACCGGACACCGCGCCAGATGCCCGTCCCCATAATCGCACATCGGAGGGAACACCTCTCGGCAGCTCTCGATGGCCTCCGGGCACCGGGGATGAAAGGGACATCCCGGAGGTCTGCGGGTCGGATCGGGAACCGAGCCGGGGATCGTGTACAGCCGGCTTCCCCGCTTGGCCAGGGTCGGCAGGGACGCCAACAACCCCCGGGTATAGGGATGACGGGAGCCTTCCAGGATCCGGGTCACCTCCCCCTGCTCCACGATCAGGCCGCAGTACATGACGTAGACCCAGTCGGCAATGCCGGCCACCACCCCCAGATCGTGGGTGATATAGAGCAGGGACATCCCCCGGGTCGCCTTGATATGGTGCAGGAGAGCGAGGATCTGCGCCTGAACCGTGACATCCAGGGCGGTGGTGGGCTCATCGGCGATGATCAGGTCCGGATCGCAGGCCAGGGCCATGGCGATCATGACCCGCTGCCGCTGGCCCCCGCTGAGCTGATGGGGATAATCATGAATCCGTTGGGCGGCGTCCGGGATTCCCACATCCTCCAGGAGGGAAATACATCGGGCCCGGGCCTGGTCCGAATCCACGCGGCGGTGGATGTCGATGGCCTCGCGAACCTGCGCCCCCACCGTGAAAACGGGATTCAGGGAGGTGAGGGGCTCCTGAAAGACCATGCTGATCTGATTCCCTCGAATCTCCCGCAGGGCCTCCTCGGAAAGGCCCAACAGCTCGCGGCCCTTACATACGATGCTGCCGCCGGCGATCTCGCCGGGCGGTATGGGGACAAGGCCGAGAATACTGAGGGCGGTAACGGTTTTTCCGGAACCGGATTCACCCACGAGACACACGGTCTGGCCGGTGCGCACCTTCAGGCTCACGCCGTTCACGGCCCGGGCCAGCCAATCCGCCCCCCGGAAATACACCTTCAGGTCCCGAATGCTCAGAAGCGGTGCTTCATCCAGCGAACCACTCATCGCCTCACCCTCATCCCCTCACAGTTCACGGTTCACCGTCTTCACCCCCGCTCCCGGAGCCGAGGATTCAACACATCCCGGAGGCCTTCACCGAAGAGATTGAAGGCCAGCACCACCACCAGGATGGCGGTTCCCGGAATAAAGGTCAGCCAGGGCGCATCGAAAATGAATTCTTTTCCATCGGCAAGAATGTTTCCCCATGTGGCATGGGGCGGCGGCACACCAAAGCCCAGAAAGCTCAAGCCCGCCTCGGTTAAAATCGCCGTGGCAATGCCGATGGTGGCCGATACCAGGACCGGCGCCACGGCATTGGGCAGGATGTGACGGAAGATGATCCGAAGGTCCCCCACCCCCAAGGCCCGGGCCGCGGATACGAAATCCTGTTCGCGCAGGGCGAGAAATTCGGCCCGGACGAACCGGGTGGTGCCCATCCAACTGGTCAGACCGATCACGATCATGATGTTGTATAGACTGGCCGGCAGGAGGGCCACCACGGTCAAGATCAGAAAAAAACTCGGGAAACAGAGCATGATGTCCACCAGACGCATGATCAGCGCATCGATGCGGGGGTAGTAGCCGGCAATGCCCCCCAGGAAGATGCCGATCACCACCGATATGCCCACCGCCACAAAGCCCACCGTGAGAGAAACCCATGCGCCCTGCAGCATGCGGGCGAACACATCCCGGCCCAGATCGTCCGTACCGAAAAGATAGATGCCAAAGGGGGGGATTTCATCCGGCGTCAGTCTCTTCACGTGCGCCCTGGACAGGGGGGGGCGCAGCTTCTCCTGCAGGCGGATAAGGGCCGGATTGAAGACAGGATGGTCCCCGGAGGTCAGGACCAGCCCCGCCAGGGCGACGCCGAAAAAGAGGAGGAACACCACCAGTCCGATGACGGCCATTCGGTTCTGGCGAAAAAGGTGCCAGAAGGCCTGGAATCGGCTCTGGGCCGGCGCTGCGGCCGTCTCCAGCATCGCGGCGGGGGCAAGGGGCTGTTCTGTTGCCGCAGTCACAGGCGTATCCTCGGATCCACGGCCATGTACAGAATGTCCGATATGAAGGTGCCGATCAGGACCAGAACGGCGGAGATGAAGTTCAGCGTCAGGATGACGGGATAGTCCCGGGCCAGGATGGCCTCATAGGCCATGCGCCCCATGCCGGGCCAGGAAAAAATCGATTCGATGATAACCGATCCGCCGATGAGTCCCGGCAGGATGAGACCGAACATGGTCACAAAAGGCAGGAGCGCGTTGCGAAGCGCATGCCGGTAGTGAACCGCTTCCGATGACAGGCCCTTGGCCCGGGCCGTTCTGATATAGTCCTGCCCCTGCACCTCCAGCATCTGGCCGCGCACGTACCGGGACAGAAGCGCGATGCCGCTCGTCGCCCCCAGCACGGACGGCAGGACGAGATGCCAGATCCGGTCCATGATCAGGGTGGGCCAGTGCGCATGGGAAAGCCCGAAGGTTTCCATGCCGATGACCGGTACGTGCAGCCACTCCACGACACAGATGATCAGGATGTAGGCAAAAAAGAATCCCGGAATGGAGATCAGGAAATAGGAGATGAGCGTGGCGCTTCGATCGTAGAGCCCGCCCCTGCGGATGGCCGATCGGATGCCCACCGGAAACGACAGGGTCCAGGTCAAAAGAGTGCCCACGATGAACAGCGGCAGGCTGTTCAGAAACCGCTTCCAGATCTTTCCCAGAACAGGTTGGTTGTCCTTCCAGGACCGGGTGTTGCCGGTGAAAAGGCCCTTGTAAAAATAATAGTACTGCAGATACAGGGGATCATCCAGATGAAAGGCTTTATTGAACCGCGCCACCATCTCCGGGGTGAATTTCGGGTTCAGGGGGTTGGCCTGGCTGGGCTTTCCAGGGGCCAGGTGAATGATGAGAAAGGAGACGATGGAAACCAGAAAGAGGGTCAGGAGTTTCTGCACCAGGGTTCGGCCGATGAATGAAAGCATGTCCCTCTCCTCTGGCGGCGCCGGTCAGTCCTGGGCCGCAAACGTCGGCGGCTCGGCGAGTTTGATCCAATGGTTGAAATCATAGGTATAGCTGCCGGTCTTTGTCGGCGTGATGGGTTTATACACGATCCGACCGTCGGGCGCCACCTCCTTGATCACGATCCGCTTGTCCAGAATGGCGGTCCATTTCCTCACGAAGAGGAAGGTATAGGGCTGCAGTTTCGCGATCAGTCGATGCAGCTGGTGGCAGTAGGCCACCTGACGGGCGTGGTTGTAGGTCTGGCGGATCTTCACGATCAGATCATCGGCCCGCCGGTTCTTGAAACCGACGAAGTTCAGCTGATAGGGGTGCGTCTGGCTGGAGTGCCAGATCGGATAGAGATCCGGATCGAGTCCCATCTGCCAGCCCAGCACCACGGCGTCGAAATCGTGCAGATCGACCCGCTTTTGAATAAAAACGGACCACTCCAGCACATCCGTTGTCACATCGATCCCGATCCGCCGCCAGCTGTCCTGGGCGATGGCCAGGATGGCCTTCCGGATATTGTTTCCGTTGTTCGTGATGAGGGTGAAACGAAGGGGGTGCCCGTTCTTTTCCAGTATTCCCCGGGCATTGCGTTTCCATCCCGCCGAGGCCAGCAGAGCCAGGGCCTTTTTCGGATCATAGGGCAGCGGTTTGACGCTCCGATCGTAATAGTCCGTCTGTTTGGGGAATGGCCCTGTGATCCGCGCCCCCTGACCATAGAGCACATACCGGATAATCTTTTTCACATCGATGGCCATTCCCAGAGCCCGCCGGACCCGGGGGTCATCGAAGGGTTTTCGCCGCATGTTGTAGCCGATATAGGTGTAGCCCAGGGAGAGGCCTGAAAAACTCTGGAACCGCTTATCGGCCCGGAGGCGTGCCACCTGATGGGGCTGAACGGCGTAACTGTCGAGGGTGCCGGCGTAGAACTCCATCTCCTGGGTGATGGTGTCCGGAATGATCCGATAGATATACCGATGGTAGTTGGGAGCCCCTTCCCAGTAGCGCTTGAATCGCTTCAGCTCGATGTACTGATCGCTCTTCCACTGGTAAAACCGGAAGGGGCCGCAGCCCACCGGGTGCCGGTTGAAGCGGCTGTCTCTCATGGTGAAGGTGTTCGGATTCTTCCCAAGCGACAGGGCCTCTTTTCTCAAGGCCCGGGCGTTTAGCAGGTGCTCGGGCAGGATGCCGATGGACCAGCTGGACATGGCCGGAGAGTAGAGGCGCTTGTAGACGACTCTGACCGTGAGAGGATCCAGCACCGTCACCGATTTCACCGGTTCGAAATCCGACACCCGGGGAGAGAGATTTTTCGGGTTCATGACGGCCTCGTAAGTAAATTTGACATCCCGGGCGCTGAAAGGGGAGCCGTCTTGAAACAGGACATGGGGTCGCAGGTGAAAGAGGATCACGGGGTTATGCTCGGTTGCCGGCACCAGCTCGCCAGCCCATTTGGCAGCCGTTTCCCTGGGGACGGCCCTTTCCGGCCGAATATGGGAGATACTGTCGAACGATTTGAAATAATCGGCGCCGAGAAGGGGTTCCAGGTCCTTGAAAATATCCGGATCCACCCGGTTGAGGGTGAGTCGGATCCGGGCGGGCGCGGAGACCCGGACCCGGACCTTCTCCGGTTTCGCTCCCTTTTCGACTGCCGGTAGCGCCCTCACCACCTCGAACTGCCGGGCCGGTTCCAGGGACACGCCGGTCACCTGCGGCCAGCCGGCGGTTAGCAGTCGCCTCCTGAGATAGGCGGCGACCCTGGCGGGGCCTGCACGGGGCAGGCCGGGGATGACAGCCCGGTCATTGATATCAAAGTAGGCCTCTTCGGAAATTTCCCAGCGGGTTGCGAGCCTGCCCCGGTAATGCAGGTTCCGGTCCCGGTCGATGAGCCCCTCGAACACGAGTCCTTCGATGTCAGCGCTGGCGGAATCCGCCGAAAGGACAGGGTTCAGGATATCGGCATCACCGATGGACGCGGTGATATAATCCTCCAAGCGTTGGGGATTGCCCTTGGTTTCCTCCTCATAGGTCGGAACCCAGAAATACGACTGCAGCAGGATGACAACCACAACGGTAGGCAACAGAATAAGGATTCTTCTGGTGGTCATACGGGGTGACGGTAATTTATGGGTTGAGGACGTCCCCCGGCGGGGACGCCTTACGCGAGCGGGCCCAAGAAAACGGTTCTTATCCTGGCAGCATATGGAAAGCGTCCGTGCGAGTCAAGAACAATCCCGCATTGGTACCCTAAAGCCACAACGACTGTGTAATACGTGCCATAAAATTAGGAAAAAGATTACATGCGCCAATTCCTTCCCTGCCTAACAAAAAACCAACAAACCGGAATGATTAGAAAAGTGTAAATCAGCGTCTTTCAGGTATTTAATTTGCATATATTCCCCTTAAATAGCGTTACGGATTCGAACATGATTCCGTCTTTAGGGCGGATCATCGATGTAAAGACGGAACGGGGAAGATCTCAACAAAAAGGCCAATGATCAAGCGACCTAAACAAGGCAAAGAAAGCGCATCCGCTCGTGACAGAGGCGGTGTACACACTGAAGCGAAAAGGTTGGGCCACCCGTTGATATCATCACATGCGAATCGGTCCATTTCATCGTTGGGTTCCTATCTCCTTGATGGAAGGGGACAGGGCATGGCGTGATGTCCATCATTCTGGAGGATGAATTCTGGCAGAACTGGCGAGCAGCGGATGAGTAGAGGAAACACATGGACAATCTGGTAGATGCCATCAGGCTGAGGGACAACGGCGGCCGTCGTTCCGGTTTGGATCGACGCCAATTTTCATACAGTGGGTATTTACCCGAGCGACGGAGCGGAAAGGATCGCCGGTACGGGCCCGATCGACGAAAACCCCGTTTTTCAGGCATGCCGCTGCATCACCCAAATGAGCCCCCCCACAAGGATTGATGACGCCTTCTCCCCCTCCGGGAAGTATCAGCCATAACATTCCTCTCACGGTCAGCACCTCCCGCTCCGGTTGTCTGATCGCACCGTCCCTGTCAAGCACCGAAAAGTTTCCCCGGCATCGCATAGGGGAGCAGGCTCTCCCGCCGTGCCACATCACCGCCCAACGCTCCGCTTTCATGGGCCGTTTTGCCGATTCAGTGTCCATCCACGCTGCGGATGGACACCGTTTAAGATCCGGCCATCACATATGTTCAATATTATCTTTGAGTTGTGAAATTTCGATACCCAGGCTCACGCACTGCTTCCCCTCCAGGCACCTCTCGGCATCGCCATCATCGAGAAAGGTCTTGAGGCGGCGGCCGCCCTTGGCGAGGTGAACCACGTAGGCCCTTTCAGCCTCGTCGAACGCCACCTGCACGTCAATGCCGCATGCGCCGATATCCGGGTAGATTTCCATTATTTTCTTGCATATTTCCTCGTTGTTATACATATAGCACCTCCCCTTTGGTGGTCGCTGGCATGAACAGGGCCTCAGCCGCCCGATTGGAACAGGTCCGTGCTCAAATACCGCTCGCCCGTGCTGGGGACAATGGCCACAATCCGCTTGCCCTTGGATTCCTTTCGCCGGGCCACTGCCAGAGCGGCCCATACCGCCGCACCCGATGAAATGCCGCCCAGAATGCCTTCCATTTTCGCCAGCTGTCTGGCGGTGGCAAAGGCATCATCGTTGGTAACGCAAACGATGTCATCGATCAGGCTGCGATCGAGAACCTCGGGCACAAATCCAGCGCCGATCCCCTGGATCTTGTGGGGACCCGGCTTGCCCCCTGACAGAACGGGGGAGTCGGCCGGTTCCACCGCCACCAGCTTGAAATGGGAATTTCGAGGCTTGATGACCTGCCCGACACCCGTGAGGGTACCGCCGGTGCCGACGCCCGCCACCAGGAAATCGATCTTGCCGGCGGTGTCGCGCCAAATCTCCTCCGCCGTTGTTTCCCTGTGGATCCGAGGATTTGCCGGATTCGAGAATTGATCCGGCATAAAGGCCTGCCCCCGGGTGTTCACCAGCTCCCGGGCCCTTTCGATGGCGCCCTTCATGCCCTGAGCGCCGGGGGTCAGAACCAGCTCGGCACCCAGGTGAACCAACAGCTTTCTGCGCTCCAGGCTCATGGTTTCCGGCATGGTCAGGCAGAGCCGATACCCCCTGGCGGCGCAAACAAAGGCCAGGGCGATGCCGGTGTTGCCGCTGGTGGGCTCCACGATGAGGGTATCGGGGGTGATTTTGCCCTCGCTTTCAGCAGCCTCTATCATCGACACCGCGATCCGGTCCTTGACGCTTCCCAGGGGATTGAAAAATTCCAGTTTGGCGAACACCTCCGCATGGAGGCCTTCGGTTATCCGGTTGAGCCGGACAAGGGGGGTGGAACCGATCGTATTGCTGATTGCAGGAAAAATAGCCATGATACCTCCTCCCCATCCTTGGGGGCGTCCATATGCCTAAGACCCATCCAAAGATGTTTGAAATTTCGGGGTCGAAACCGGTTGCGGCCGAGCCATTGCATCATCTGTAAATCAGCCGCGGTGATTCCATGATCACCTTGGTGTCCGGGGGGACTGTTTCCGTGAGCCACACATTACCGCCAATGACCGATCGAGCACCGATAACGGTTTCTCCGCCCAGGATGGTGGCGCCGGAGTAAATGATGACGTCGTCCTCGATGGTCGGATGGCGCTTCTTTCCCCTGTACTGCTCCCCTGCGTGGGGCGGAAGGGACAGGGCCCCCAGCGTCACCCCCTGGTAGATGCGGACGTTATTTCCGATGATTGTGGTTTCTCCAATGACGACACCGGTTCCATGATCGATAACGAAATTATTCCCTATCGACGCGCTTGGATGGATATCGATTCCCGTTTCGCTGTGCGCATGCTCCGACATGATCCTCGGAAGGATGGGCACCCCCAATTCCGAGAGCCGATGGGCAATCCGATAGACGGTTTGGGCAAAGATGCCCGGATAGCTGAAGATGATTTCATCGTGGCTTTTTGCGGCCGGGTCGCCCTCAAAGGTGGCCCGAACGTCCGCCGAGAGCATCCTGCGCAGCTGCGGCACGGACGCCAGCATCGCCAGCGCGACCCGATGGCCCTCCTGCTCGCAGTCCCGGCATTCCCGGTTGTAACGGTAACAGTCATGTCGGATACTGTTGCGGATCTGCTCCGCCAGCAGATCGAAAAGGGCCGTTGCCGCCTTTCCCAGATGATACTTCAGGTTCACGGGGTCGAGCTTTTCACTGGAAAAATAACCCGGAAAGAGGATTTCCCTGAACCTGTCGATGATGTCAATGATTGAACTGCGGGATGGGATCGGTTCATAGTCAACATGGAGGAAACATTCACCATCGCCGCAGTGGTCGACGATGGTATCGGCAAGGGCTGGCAGCTGCTCCCGATAGTGTTGTCTGGAACCCGTACCCGTTTTGCAGTTTTCCTGCTTCGACTGGGTTGCGCTGTCCATCGGAACCCCTCTTTCGTTGTGGGACAAGCTGTCGCTTTTCTATCGGTTATAACCCTTCCGTCAACATAAGCTTGGCCGCTTCCGTTGTCAAAGCGTATGGCAGGAGATGGAGATGGGGACTACAACACATCCGTGAGCACGGGCTCCCGCAGGAGGAGATCCACGGCCGAAGCCGCCGTTCGGGCGGATTCGGGAAATGCGGCGGTCAATGTCCGAATATGGCGCAGATGGTCAGCGGTTCTCAGCATCAGCATGGCAAGGTCCCCCTCCTCCATCTGCGTCGCCGTCGAGAGATGCTCCCAGGGGTACTGCCGTGCCCAGGCATAGACCGCCACGGCCGGTTTCATGAGGAGGGGCCGCACGGGAAAACCCAAAGCGGCCATCTCCTCCATGAGCGGTGAAAGTTTCTGTTTCATCCCCAGGAAGGCATGGATCAGGCGTTTGGGGGTAAGCCCCTTCACGGCGGCGTCTTCGGTTTCCCGGTCATAGACCAGGGAAGCGATGAGCGCCGCCAGCAGCGCCGGATCAATAGAGGGCAAAAGCCCCATCTTGAGGCATTGCGCGATGAGAAGCGGTTGATCCACCCGAAGCTGGGAGGCCCAGATGCCATCGGCCGTCAGCAGGCCTGTCTCGGTCACATAGCCCTTCTCCCGCAACAGATCGAGATGGCGCGAGAAATCCCGCCAAAGAAGGTCCGCCTCCCCTTCGCTCGCCCCTGCCCGGGACTTCCTCACCCCGCGGCGCTGATAGCTGGCAAAGGAGAAGGTGAGAAGATCCCGGACCTCTTCAGGCCTATGGGACAGCAGGAGGTTGAGGGTCATGGAAAAATTGATACGGATCTGGCTGTCCACATCCGAGGCGCCCGAGGTCAACAGGCGGCCGGTGAGGGGAATGTCCAGAAATTTTCCAGGTACCGCCAGGGCGAAACCGATCCGATCGATGCCCCGCCTGCCGGCGCGGCCCGTCATCTGATGAAATTCAGTGGCCGTCAGTGGCAGAAACTCGCGGCCATTGAACCGGTCCGTATTGAAAAACACCACGGTCCGGGCCGGAAAATTCATCCCGGCGGCCACGGTGGAAGTGGCGAAGACGGCGTCCAGGAGCCCCTGGCTCATGAGGGTTTCGATCACCATCTTCCAAATGGGAAGCTGGCCGGCATGATGGGCACCCACGGCCAGGTCTGCCAGGAACCCCCGCTGGCGGTGACGGGCGGTGTGGGCGCTCTGGAGCGAGAAGTGATCGATGACCTCCTGAATGGCGGCGTGCCGTCGGGAATCGGGCCGGGGATTGTCCGAGCACCGCTCGAGGGCGGCGTCGCAGTCCGACCGGGACTTCAAAAAAAAGATGGCCGGCAGCAGGTGGTATTTCCGTAGCACGCGAAGCATGTCGCCAAATGGCGGGAGCTTTCCCCGATGGGCCAGCCGGGGCCGCGGCCTCTTCGTAAGGTAGTCCTGGATCTTCCGATGGATCCGTTCCTTGCCGCGATTGGGCTTTGCGAAAAAGGGAATCAACTCTCCGGAGGGATGGAAAAAAAGGGGGAAAAGAGGAACGGGCCGTTCCGTTGACTGCACCACATGGCAGCGTTTTCCACGGATCGATTGGAGCCATGCACTGATCTGGCCGGCATTTCCCACGGTGGCCGACAGCATGAGGAGCCGGATTCGCTGGGGCAGGTAGATCATCACCTCTTCCCAGACGACGCCCCGCTCCGGATCCCCCAGGAAGTGGGCCTCATCCAGCACCACCAGATCCACCTTCAGGGTCTCCCCCTGGCTCATGACATCGTAGAGTTGGTTTCGCAGGATCTCCGTTGTGCCGACGATCAGGGGCGCGGCCGGGTTTTCCTTCCGGTCGCCTGTGAGAATGCCCACATTACCGGCGCCGAAAACATGGCTGAACTCGGCGTATTTCGCGTTACTGAGGGCCTTCAGCGGGGTGGCATACCAGGCCCTGCCGCTGGCCTGACAAACCCGGGCGATGGCCTTCTGGGCGATCCAGGTCTTGCCGGCACCGGTGGGGACGCACACCAGGCAGTCGGCATGATCGATGGCATCGAGGGCTTCCACCTGGAACGGGTCCGGTTGAAAGGGACGATCTTCAGGGGCGCCGATGGTGGCGAAGACCTTCCGGAGACCCGGATCGACGTTTGGCCGGATGGTGGGCGGCATCATGCGCCGCGCATCACGCCTCGCCCCGTATTCCGGTCGGCGGCGCTGGGACCTGCCGCGCGGATGGGGGGGCCGCCGATGGCCCTTTGCCTTATAGTCTGTCAATGATTTCTTTCACGACTTCCCGTGCCCTGGACGGCACATCAAAGGGAGATTTGCCGCTCAAGTCCGCCTCGATCAGGGCATCCTCATGGGGGAGAAAGCCCAGGAACTCGAAATCCGGCATCCTGTCCCGGAGGAAGGCTTCATCGCGCTCATTGCGGATCTTATTGCCGATCAGGGCGATGCTCGTCAGCCCGATATCATCGGCCAGGTGGCGGATGTGCCCCGCGGTTTCGATGCTGCGACGTCCCGGTTCCACCACCACCAGGAGCCTGTTGACGGCCCTGGCCGTCCCCCTGCCCAGGTGCTCGATACCCGCCTCCATATCCATCACCACCACCTCGTCCCGGGCCAGCACGATATGGGTAACCAGCATCTTCAGAAGCGTACTCTCCGGGCAAATGCAGCCCATGCCGCCCTTTTTCACCCCGCCCAGTCGCATGAGTTTGATGTTCTCCAGCCGGGCCGAAAGGGCATCGGGCAGATCGTCCACCTTGGGGTTGAGCTTGAAATAACCGCCGATGCTGCCCGGCTGGGCCTCGGTTCTCTCATAGATCAGGGTCTTCATCTCGGAGATGGGGGTGATGCGGTCACCGTCGGCAATGCCGACAGCCGCCGCCAAGTTGGCATCGGGATCGGCGTCGATGGCCAGCACATGCTTTCCCATCTCGTTGAGGGTTCGAATCAGCAGGGCGGAAAAGGTGGTTTTCCCCACCCCGCCCTTGCCGCTAATCGCCAGTTTCATTGTCTTTCCCTTTCCGAATCAAATAGGTGCCATACGAAGCGCCCACCATAGCACAGGTTTTTATTCTGGAAAACACTGGAAAACTCGGATAGGGGGGAGTATTTTTTCTGATATGGATACAAGAGGCTCCCAATGTCGATAGAAGAAACTCACCCTGTCTCGAACAGGGGAACAGAAACGGACATCGCCGCCGCCCCGGCCATCCTGGCCCCTGCCGGCAACCGGGCGGCCTTTCTGGCGGCCCTGGCGGCCGGAGCCGATGCGGTCTACTGCGGCCTGAAGGTCCTGAACGCCCGCATGGAGGCGGTGAACTT
>CAYOXD010000067.1:0-16394 GCA_964407825.1 uncultured Desulfobacterales bacterium
GAACAATAGGCCGCGACATAGATGATAAAACTCAGAGAGGCGATCCAGGTACTGGCCGGATAGCCGAGGCTATAGGAGCAAGCAATACCCCCCAAAGTCTCAAGAAGGCCCAGCATGACGGCGATGAGCAACCCATTGCGGGCATCCTTGCTTAAGAACCGGGCCGCGGCCGGGGGCCCCACCAGAAGGGAGAAGATCAACAGAGCACCAATAATGGGGACGGCGATGGCCACGGTGGCGGCCAGGAGCCCGAGAAATAAGATATTCAAGATCTGCACGGGAACTCCCCGCCCGGCAGCAGCCTCTTCGTTCAAACTCATGAATAACAGGGGGCGGAACATGAGGGCCATGCCCAGCAAAACGGCCAGGGCGACCCCGACGGAAAGCCATGCCTGTCCCCAGGTGATGCCGACGATGCTGCCGAAGAGGATCCCCATCGCGGAGTGGGAATTGGTGGCGTAGAGATTCAGAAAGAGGACGCCCAGGCCCAAGGAAAACATCAATATCATACCGACCGCGATATCCCGATCGCCCAACCGGTTTCCCAGCCATGCCAGTCCCAGAGCGGTGAGAAAGGTGGCCGCAAACAGGCCGGTGTAAGGATTCAGGCCGAGCAGAATGGCACCTGCCGCACCGGTGAACCCCACATGGGAGAGGGCGTGGGCGGCGAAGGCCTGGCGCCTCAGGACGACGAAGTAACCCACCACCGCCGCGGCGACGGCGATTGCCGCTCCCGCGGCCAGGGCGTGGCGCATGAAGGCATATTCAAGGCCTAGGAACATGAGCAGTCCCCCTTGCCGTCACAGTGGACCTTCAAGGCAGGAACGAACGTTGCGCTCCCGTTGATCCGCATCGAGTTTCCATGGAGATCTTTCACCAGGGAGGAACACAAAAAGTCGTCAACCGTGCAAAAATGTCCCCTGCCATCGGCCAGATAGAGTACATGGTCCATGTAGGGCAGCAGCGGGTTGATGTCATGACCCGTCATCAGGACGGTCATCTCCTGGGTTCTGCAAAATCCGGAGGTCAGTTCCAGCAGCTGTTGCTGGGACCGCGGGTCGAGATTGTTGAGCGGTTCGTCCAGGAACAGCATCCGGACCGGGTTGATCAGGGACTGGGCAATGCGCACCCGTTGGCGCTGTCCGCCCGACAGGGTATCCAGGGGGCTATGGGTCAGAGGGGTCGCTTCCACCTGGGACAGGGCCGCCGTGACCGCCCGGCGCCTGTCGCGACGAGACCCGGACCAGCCCCAGCGCTCGCCGCGCCAGGCGGCGGCAACGAAGGACGCCGCGCTGAGAGCGCCGTCCGCCTCCGGCGCTTCGCGCTGGCTGACATAGCCGATTTGACGGCGGGCACGGCGGATATCCGTCCCCAGGATCCGAAGGGAAGAATAGTGTGCGGGTACAAGACCGAGCAGCGCCCGGAACAGGGTGGTTTTACCAGCGCCGTTTGCCCCAAAGACGCCAACGAAACTCCCCGCCCGCACCTTTATCCGCAGGTGCGCGAAAATTCCGCGTCCGTTCAGCCGGCAGCCGAACTCATTGGCCTCGATAGCGGTTTCGGTGGTCATTTTGCTGACATTCCTCCTTGAAGGGGCAGTGCCTTTTCCAGTCTTTGCAGGGTCTGCACAAGCCATCGCCCATAGCCGGTCCGCGGCGGCACGAACTCATCCACTCCCACCATCGGCACGCCGCTACGCTTTGCGATCCCCTGCATCTTACGGCTGAGGGGATCGCTTACCTGCTGGTTGTAAAAAAGAACGGCTGCGCGATGTTGGCGCAAGCTGTCTTCGAAATTCGCCACATCCCTGGGTGACGGCTCGGAATCGTTCATGATGTTGAACTGGAAGCGTTCGTTGAGGCTCTGATACCCCAAGAGCCGGATCAGGTATCCCGCCACGGGTTCCGTGGCGGTCACGGTCAAGGAGGGATGATCGGCCATCACCTGCTGTGCCGTTGAATAGACCTGGAGAAGCGAGTTTGCAAATTGCGCCAGATGACGACGAAATTGAGCGGCATGAACCGGATCCAGACGGGCGAAAACCTCGGCCAGCCGGCTTGCCGTCAGCAGGCCGACCCGCGGATCATAGAAGATATGGGGGTTCTTGTCCTGCATGACAAGAAAGGGGGCAAGCTTCGCCGCCACCACGACCTGTCGCTTTCCGGAGACGTTGGCAGCCAGAAGTTTCAGCATCCAATCATCGTAACCGATGCCGTTCATGACCACGACCCGGGCTTCCGCCACGCGCCGGGCCACCTTGGGGTCGGCCTCGAAAAGATGGGGATCCACATTGGGATTCTTGATAATGCTTTCGACCGAAATGAAGGGTCCGCCGACGGCCTCGGCGATGACACCGTAGGTGCTTTCGGCTGCGACCACCTTGATGGGGGCCGCCTGTGCGACACCTGAAAACAGGGCAGCCGTCATCACCGTGCAAAACGTCAAGAAGAAAATTAACCGGCGGTTTTTCATGGAAAGTCTCACTCTCTCAATTGCAAATTCATTCGCATTAAACCCTATCCGCATCCAACTCGTCAAGTGCTATTTCAAATGATCTCATAAATAAAAGCCACCCTCTCCCGCCGTGTTACAGCAGAAACGTGAACGGCCCTTGATGCTCGTACTGGAAAACGCCCGCCTGCCCCTCTTGACATCCGTATATTTTAAAATAATCTGGAACGACCTCACGATTACCAGCTCATCGCCAGTGATCTCCTCGGCTTCTCCAAGTCCATGGAAAACCCCTCATCCCGGAACCGGGCGTAGGGGTATTAGCCGTAGGAGGTGGGCTCCACGTGCTCGCCGACGTAGTCGGGGTAATCGGTGGCATCGAAATCCGTAAAGCTGCCGTCTGGCTTCATCATACGAAGCCGGGCGAAAACGATTGGGAGGAGGTGGAATTGGAGTGAGCGATGGACTGGGCTATGAGCCGGATGAGCCGCCGTCAGGGATCAGCCAAGCACCTCATGCAGGGCCTTTCCCAGGGCGGGAATGTTGTAAGGCTTGGCGATGACACCGCGGAAGCCGTAGGCGGCGTAGTCGGCCAGCACGGCGTCCTTGGAGTAGCCGCTGCTGACGAACCCGATGAGCTGAGGATTGATTTCGAGGAGCATGCCCATGGTCTCCTTGCCGCCGATGCCGCCCTGGATGGTCAGATCCAGAATCACCGCGGCGAAGGGGCGGTTGTACTCAATGGATTGGACGTACCGGGAAACGGTCTCCTCCCCGTTTATCGCCACTTCGCATTCGTACCCCAGGAAGACCAGCATCTCCGTCAGCGTTTCCCGGACCAGCGCCTCGTCATCCATGATCAGGATCCGGCCCTCCCCCGAATAGGCCGTCTCCACCGACTCACTCACCGGCTCGGCGGATACGTCGGCTGCCGGCAGATAGATGTGGAAAACGGTGCCTGTACCCGGCTCGGACTCGACGAATATCCGCCCCCCATGGTTGGCGATGACCGAGTAGGCCACCGCGAGCCCCAGGCCGTTTCCCTTCTCCTTGGTGGTGAAGTAGGGATCGAAGATCTTGGGCAGGCATTGGGGAGAAATGCCCGTGCCGTGATCCTGGACCGATATCCTGACATATTCTCCCTCACCCAGTGACGGCATCTTCCCTGCGGGAACGGTGACGTTTGAACCGCTGATGGTGATCACCCCGCCGTCGGGCATCGCCTGGGCGGCGTTGTTCACCAGGTTCTGGATCACCTGACCGATCTGCCCCGCATCGACCTCAACGGCCCAGAGCCCTTCGTCAAGATGCATGTCGCAGCTGACATTGGATCCGCTCAGTGAAAACTGGGCCGATTCGAAGATGATCTCCCGGATGGAGGCGGATTTCTTGATCGGAGATCCCCCCTTGGAAAAGGTGAGCAGCTGCCGGGTCAGGGCCTGGGTCCTGACGATCGCCTTTTCGGTGTCGCAGAGCCTCGAGAAGACCTTTTCTTCCGGGTCCAGGGACATCTTGGCGATGGAGACATTGCCCTTGATGGCGGTCAGCAGGTTGTTGAAGTCATGAGCGATCCCCCCTGCCAGGAGGCCGAGGGACTCGAGTTTCTGGGTCTTGAACATCTCGGCCTCGATCCGGACCTTCTCGGTCACATCCCGGCAGATCCAGCGGGTAAACCCCGGACGCCGATCCACCACAGCGCTGTTGGCGGTCCCCTCGATCATGATTTTCCGGCCGTCCCGGGCCCGGAACACTGTATTGATCCGGTCGATTTTTCCCTGCTCGTTAATCTGCTGGAGAATCTTCTCGGGATCCGTGCCGCAGTCCGGATCGACAAGGTCCTTCATGGACAGCTCCGCCAGGTCCGTTTCTTCGTACCCCAAGGTCTCCCGCCAGGCCCGGTTGACATAGAGAAGCCCGCCGTCCGGTGTGACGATCTGAATCAGCGCCGAGGCGTTCTCGAAAAGGTCCCGATACCGTGCCTCGCTGTCCCTCAGGGCCTTTTCCTCGCGTCGCAGCTTCTGGTTGACTTCGAGCAGTTCCGCTGTCCTTAGGGTGACCTCTTCCTCCAGGCGATTGCGGTGATCGGCGAGGGTTCCCTCGGCCCGCTTGCGCTCCTCCACCTCCTTTTGCAGCCGGCTGTTGAGCTCGGCGAGCTCGGCGGTCCGCTGCGCCACCCGCTCTTCCAGGTCCGCACGGCTGTGCCGCAGCTGCTCCAGCATGTGGTCGAACTCCGATGCCAGGATACCGATTTCGTCCCTGAGGCCCAGATCCCCCAGTCGCACGGACAGATCATTGGACCGACGCACGGAGGTACTGTGCCGGGTCAAAATCCCGATGGGCCGGATCACCGTACGATCCAAAAGGAGCAGCAGCACGATGAGAATAATAGCACCGCTCCACAGCACGGAGATCAGGGCGTACTGCAGGGTAGCCCTTCCCTTGGCTGTAATCGTGCGCTTGATATCGGCCTTCAGCAGGAGAAGGGGTCTTCCCTCGATATCCGGGAAAACGGTGGATACCTGCAGGATGTGCCGGTTCCGGGCGACCATGCGGGGAAGGCTTGCGGCCGCTATATGGCTGAGCATCTGCCCGTCCCCTCCGGCTGCGGAGGCCTGCTGGCCCAGAAGGGTGACATGAAAGTCCACCCGGGTCTGCGCCACCAGCTTGGCGATGAGGGATTTGCCCAGGAACCGGCCCATGATGAAGGTACCCCGGGACGGTCCCTGGTTGTTGCTGGTGAGGATGGGGCGGGAAGCCACCAGCATGGGGCCCCTGGCGGTCATGTAGATCCCGTCGATGCCAGCATGGATGGAGCGCTGCTGGATCAGGGGGTTATCCTTGGGAAAGAATTTCGCCGGGAACTGCGGCAGGTGCAATTCCTTCCCTGTCTTCACATCGCGGACCTGACCCCACACGACCTCTCCCGCCCGGTTCAGGATGTAAATGGCATTCAGGTTGTTGTCCACAAAGGTGGTGAGCAGCAGGTTGGACTTGATGAAATCCTTGTTGCGATTCCGGACGAAGGCCACCATATCGTCCCATGAAGCCCAGTCATAGGTCACCACGTCCAGATCCCGGATTTCGCGCCGGAGCGCCGCGACGCAGCGATCCATATCGCGTTTTCCATGGCTGCGTTCGAGCTCGGTGTAGCTGGGGGAAATCACCAGTCGCTGGATGCAGAAATCCAATAGTGTATAAAGAGCGATCACTGCGGAAAGAATTAAAAGGATGCGAACTTTTAAGGTCATCTGTGCTGCACCGGCAATGCCGGCTTTCTATTGTGTCAAGTATCAAACCGTTGCCCCCTAAATTCCAGAAAATTGTCCGGATGTCAAGGATTAAGCCATTTCACCTCTTATCGCGCCGAAGTCGATACCCTTCATACTGCAGGGTCTTGGCGGTCTGCTTCTTCTTCTCGGCCACCGCGGCCGGCGCACCGGCAAAGGTTTCCTCAACACGCCGGCGCAGGCCCTGCACGCCCTTATCCAGGTTGTTGGAAACCTTGGCGGAGCCCACCTCCTTGTTGATGGCGCGATGTTTGCTCTCGTATGCCCGGATTGCGCTGAGGGCCTCGGCCCTTTTCCCCTTCCGCACCGCGTCGGCCACATCCTCCCGGAGCCGGTTGAAATCCTCCTGAACCACCTGATCGCCCCAGGCGTTCCGGTTGATGCTGGAATACACTGCCGCCTTGTCCGCCACGCAGGAGAGGGTCAGATTCCCCCCGCCGCGCAGGTGCAGGGAGGCACCGTCATACCGGTAGTTGAGATCGAAGGCCCCAAGAGGGAAGGAGCCTCGCCGGTCTGAAGGGACCTTGAAGGTCAGAAACAGCTTCAATTGCTGACCCGCGAAGAGATCTCCCGGACGGATCACGGCCTCGCCGTCCTCGATACTCACCGGGTACCCGCCCGCACGCACCAGACGCAGACCGTTTTTCAGGGATAGACGGATCTCCACATCGGAAGCGACCACGTGGCGCGTTGCGGCCAACTCCCTCTGAAACACCCGGGCAAAAGCGTTTGGGTTTTCAAGGAAATAATACCGACCTTCTCCGTAATCGGCGATGGTGGTCATGAGCAGCTCGTTGAAGTCATAGCCGACCCCCAGGGTGCTGACCGTCACCTGCCGCTGCGCGGCGTCCGCCGCCATGCGGCCCAGGGCCCCGGGATCGGCGATGCCCTGGTTGGCAAGGCCATCGGATATCAGGATGACCTTTCGCTGCCGTGTGCCGACAGGTTCGAACACCGCCGTCTCGATACCACGCTGGAGTCCACTGCCCAGGTTGGTTCCCCCGTCGGCATACATCTCCCGTACCGCGCTCCGGACC
Source organism: uncultured Desulfobacterales bacterium (assembly GCA_964407825.1). GTDB lineage: Bacteria > Desulfobacterota > Desulfobacteria > Desulfobacterales > JAFDDL01 > CAYOXD01. The sequence goes on from CAYOXD010000067.1 coordinate 6,776, forward strand.
AGGCGCCGGTGCCGCGCATCCATCCGGGCCAGGGGACAGAGGGTGCGAACCCCGTTCGAATAGGTCACCAGGGCCAGCCGATCCCTGGCCGTCAGCCTGTCCAGCAGCCCCAGCACGGCCTGACAGGCATCGTGGAGCTTCCGGCCCTCCATGGAGCCGCTTCTGTCAAGGACGATGACAAGATCGGCATTCTTTACCTCCTGGCCATCGGGTCGCCCGGTATCCGCCACCGTCAAGGTCAGGGATACCGACGCCAGCCCATCCGAGCCGGCCAGCACCTTTCCCTGCACCAGATCCACGGCGAGCCGGACGGGGCCCTTGCCCCTTGTCGCGGCCCACACAGGTGAAGCTGCCGCCAGCGTAACCGAAAGGAGGATGATCACGCGGGTCCATCCCCATCGTCGCCCAAAATCATCGGTTTTCTTTCGCATCGTTATTCTCCTTTTCTCCTTTGAATCATCGACGATTATATCTTCCGGATTTCATACTCGTGGGGTTCGGAGAAAATGGCAATTCAAAGAAATGCAAAAAAACCGTTCGGTTTATTTACATAAGTTTTACTTTGCAGAAGCCGGGGCAATCCGATACACTTCTTTGGACCCAGCTTCGATATTTGGAGGAGCCATGGAGATGAGGCAACCCAAGGCACGCATACTGGTAGTGGAGGACGACCCGGCCATTCTGGCCGGGTTGCAGGATGTTCTGGTTTTCAACGGCTACGGTGTCGACGGCGCGGCCGACGGCGGCCAGGGACTGGCCGCCGCCCTGGAAGCGGATTACGATCTGATCCTGCTGGATGTCATGCTGCCGACCCTGGACGGCTTTTCCATCTGCAAACGGCTGCGGGCCGAAAAGCCGCGTCAGGCTATTGTCATACTCACGGCCAAGGGGTCGGAGGAGGATGTGGTGACCGGCTTCAGGTCCGGGGCCGACGATTACGTGGCCAAGCCATTCTCGCTCCGGGAGCTGATGGCGCGGGTGGAGGCAGTACTGCGACGGGCCGGAAAACCGGTGGGAGGGGAGCGCATCGAGCACCGGGGCATCGTGTTCGACGGGCTGAACCTGCGGGCCGGACGGGGGGATCGCGTTCAGGAGCTGACCCGCCGGGAGATGGATATCATCTCCTACCTCTTTCACAACCAGCACCGGATCGTCTCCAAAAAGGAACTTCTGACCGAGGTGTGGCACTATGCCGACGCCGACATCGAAACCCGCACCGTGGACATCCATCTGCTCAAACTGCGGAAGAAACTGGCCGCCCTGGACCCGGAGGCCGCCCTCATCCAAACCGTCCGGGGCGAGGGCTACCGCCTGGAGCCCGCCCCGTGAAACGGCTCAAACGGCTCATCGCCCTCTTCTGCCTGGCCGTCTCCATCCCCATGGGGTACGTGATCTGGCGCTCCTATCAGGGTCTTGCCCGGGAAGAGCGGGCGCAGCTGCGATTTTTCACGGAGGGCCAGCTCGATGAAATCCAAAAGGAGATGGCCGATCTGGTGCTTCGCGAAGAGAACCGAAGCGTGGACGCCTACCGGCATACCCTTGACGGGGAGGCCGGCATCCCGCGCCCCTCTCCCCTGGCTCATCCTCCAGCCGAGACGTATATTCTGGGGTATCTGCAGAACAATCCGGACGGCTCCTTTCAAACCCCGCTGGTATCCGATCTCGGCCGTGTGGCCCCGCGGCTTCGCCCCGTCATCGCCCAGTTGAGCCAGGTGAACGCCCTCTTCAACGGTAAACGGTTTGCCAGGAGGCAAAAACCTGTGGCCAAAAGCGCCTGGGCCGCCCAGAGGGCATCACCGCCCGCCGCCATGGAGGAGGACGCGAGCTTCGCCGGGCGCTACCTTTCCAAATCGCGCCGGCGGAAGGCAAATGCCTTCCTGGGGCAGCAATCGCCTCGGACCGAGCAGATCACCCCGGGCCAGGCCAAGAACTTCTCCAAGGAGGACAAGGGGGTGTGGGATAAGACATACCAGGTGGAAGTGGCCCCCCTGCAGTCCCTCTTCATCAGCCGGGGCCGATACTTCGTCTTCCGGCGCGTCGTCATCGGCAACCAGATCTTCCGCCAGGGATTCGTGCTGCTGGCCCGGCCCTTTCTTCGTCACCTGGCCGCCGTTCACTTCGATGCCCTGCCCATGGCCGCCTTCACAGGCCTCGAACTCGAGGCCTCGGCCGATGGCCGGGTGACGGCAGCGTCCCGATCCGGCAGGTGGAAAAATTCAGGGGAACTTGTCGCCCAACGCACCTTCCCGGCGCCCTTCGGGTTCATCCATGCCACCGTGCGGGCGGCTGCCATCCCGCCCTCGCCTGCCCGCCGCGATCTTGAGGCGGCCCTGGCGGTGCTGGGGCTCGTGACGCTCCTGGGGCTCCTGGCCGTCTATAAGGCCGTTCGCACGGTGGTGGATCTGTCAGAGAGGCGCTCCCAGTTCGTCTCTTCAGTCACCCACGAGCTTAAAACGCCCCTTACCAACATCCGTTTGTATATCGAGATGCTGGAACAGGGCATCGCCGCCGGGCCGGAGCGCGAGCAGGAATATCTTCGGATTCTGGGGTCCGAGAGCGCCCGGCTCTCCAGGCTCATCGGCAATGTCCTGGAACTGGCCAGACTGGAGAAAAAGCAGCACCGTTTCGAACTTCGAGAGGGCCGACTCGAAGAGGTTTTCGCCGAGGCTGGCGCCATTATGGATCACAGGCTCCGGCAGCAGGGGTTTCAGCTGGAGCTTCCCCTCATCGACGTGCCGGCCTTTGCCTTCGATCACGAGGTACTGCTCCAGATCCTGATCAACCTCATGGAAAACAGCGTCAAATTCGGACGCGCGGCACCCCGGAAAACCATCACCCTCAGCGCCTGCCTCTGCCAGAAATGGGTCGCCATCTGCGTATCGGATACGGGACCCGGTATTCCCAGGCAGGCGCTGAAACGCATATTCGATGACTTCTACCGCCCGGACGACGAGCGAACCCGCGCCGCCGGCGGCACCGGCATCGGCCTGGCCCTGGTGAAGAAGTTCGCCCTGGCCATGGGCGGCCGCGTACAGGCCGCCAACAACGAGGGCCCGGGCTGCACCATCACCGTCCTTTTACCCAGGCAAACGGCCGAATAACGCTAACCGTACAGCCCCCCTGGATGTTCTCGGCTCAAGCAAAGATCGGATCGCTGCCCCTGTCTCCAGCGATCCGATCCGGGGTGACTCCCTCAATACACCTGCCACCCACGCTTTGTGCTCGAGACCGTTTAGAAAAAATATTTCAATGGGAAAGCAGCGGGCCTGAGAGCGCTGGGTTTAGATCAATAAGAACAACGCCCTATACGGGTTCCGAGGCCTGCCGATCCAGGGCCAGCAGGTGCCGCAAGTCCTGCGGCAGGCCGGTGGAGAGGATCGTCAGCGGTCGGGATTCACCGGGCACGCACAGGGTCAGGCAATGGGCATGAAGGGCCAACCGGGAAAATCCCGAATGCCGCGCCAGAAATCTGATGGCCCGCATGGACCCGTAGCGCCTGTCGCCCACCACGGGACGACCGGCAAGGGCGGCATGACGGCGCAGCTGGTGTCGACGACCGGTCTCAGGGCACAACTGCATCAGGCTGTAATGCCCGGTTCGCTCCAGGACGCGATAACGGGTGCCGGCAGGCTGCCGAATCCCCGCCCCCTGGATATTCTTGCGGCCGGTGGCTTTGCTGGTCAAGGGCCAGTCCCATCGGCCCCAGGCATGGGGTGCCCCCCCATCGGGCGAGGCCGGATGACCATGAACGATGGCGTAATAAGATTTTTCAACCGCACGGCGCTGAAACTGGTCGCCCAGGTAGGCGAGGGTCTCCTTCGTTCCAGCCAGCAGGATGACGCCGCTCGTCTCCCTGTCGAGCCGATGGACCGGATGCAGGCCGAACACAGGATCCCACCAGTCCGGCCGGTCCTGCAGGTTGGCCGCAAGGGAGCAAAGGTCCCGTCCCGGATCGTTGTGGACGCTCAGGCCGGCCGGTTTCTCCACGGCCAGCCATCCCCGTCCCATGGTCAGGATCCGAATTCCTTGCCCGGAAAATCCTCCAGGATGCTGTGGTGCCATTTTCCAACCCCATCCCCTCGACCCTAGCCGCAGCAATTGTCCCTACAATAGCATCGATATTCTCATGGAAGCAGATTATGCCAAGATAGATATGGTTGATGAAGTGCGATCAGGCCGCCGGTCTGACCCCGGCGGCCCGGGACGTGCAGTTATTCGCCGAACGAGCGGTTGAACAAATCCTTGATGGCAGCCTTGCCCGCATCGGTGAGGTTGCGGGTGCCCGTGCCGACAAAGGTCGAATGGGTTATTTGGGGCAGGTCCTCCGCCCACCGGTTATCCTTCCAGGTGAACCATTGATTGCGGTCCTGGTCGAACACGCTCAGGGGTCGGTTAAAGAGCTTTCCCAGCTCCACGGCCCAGCCCGTGCCGCCCTTGACCGTATCATCTGACTGGATCCATCCCACGGTCATTATCTGAATTCCGCTGTTGACCATATGAAAGATGGACTGGAATACCTTACGGATCTTATGGGCCTGGGAATATTTTCGATTCATGCGCATGGAGACGATCTCCATGCTGATATCCCCCTTTTGAAGCTCCTCGGCCGAGAGCATCACCAACCCTTGCTGCCTTTCCGGCCGATGCCCCTCGAAGGTATAGTTGACCTCCCGGATGCCGAACTGTTCCGCCATCCGGCCGAATTCCGCCTCCGTGCCGCGATGCCCGCCTCCGTAAAACGTAAATTGATTTAAACCTGTCATGTCGAGTCTCCTGTATGTTGTCGTTTTAAATTCAATACCATTCTCCCAAAAAAAATCACAGATTCACAATCCAAGGATCCAAACCCAACGTAGATCCCGGTGAATCTGTGCATGCGTGCCAGCATGGGTTCAATCGAGCCACCGCCTATATACCGGATCGGGAGGCAGTTCAAGTTAGTTTTTGATAAATAGCGTCATCTCCGTGTCGGGGGGCTCCCTGGCGGCGGTGGCTACTTAATACCTTGCAATTTCCGGTGGTTTTTTGTATATTGAAAATTCTATAAGTTTACCCTTATCGATGCCTTGCGGTCCTTGTCGCGGGGCATATCATCGCAGAAAGGACAATATCATGTCGGCATCAAATACAGATCAACGTATTGATTTCACAGTTATGAAGGACAACCTGTACCGCGAAGAAAATATCACGGACATGAAGGTCGCCTCTATCCGCCGGATGGTCCCCGTTCACCTGGACGGCACCCGGGACGAGAGCCGGACGGAACAGTTTATCGGCAGTGCCCAGCTCATGTCCGCCGAAGGTCCGATTCCCCTGCAGGCCATGCTGCCTGCCAACAACCTGGAGGAGGCCATTGCGGCATTCCCCGCTGCCATGGAGGGCGCCATGGCCCAGATGATCGAACAAATCCAGAAGCTGCAGCAGATGAAACAGGAGCAGCAGAGAAAAAACGACTCCCGGATCATTGTTCCGGGTCAGTGAGCAGGTGACGTATCCGGGTCAGGGCCATCGCACATGAGACTCTAAATACACCCCTCCTTTCCGTTAACCAATACGTTCGTCCCCCCTTACTTCGGTCTTTTCCCCCACGCACGGCCTTGGCGGCCACCAAACCGCCAGGGCCGCGAAGGGAATCTTCATCCGCACATCAACGACATTGACATCGAGCAGGATTACATACTAAATTCTGAAGAATATTCAGGTGCTTTTCACATACCACGTAATTGATGGGATTTATGAAGAGAAAATAAAAGCAATGGATTTTCTCAAGCATCTCGACCGAATCAACGAGGCGATACGCAACGCCAAGGATATCGAGCATATCATAGAAGATGTCCTGGAGGCCGTGTTTTTAATATTCAAGTGTGATCGGGCGTGGCTCTTCCATCCCTGCGACCCCGACGCCGCCACCCTTCGCGTCCTGGCTGAAAAGAATACACCGGAGTATCCCGGCGCCTTTACAACGGGTGAGAATGTACCGATCAGCTCGGAGGCGGCGGAAACCATCCGGAAGGCCCTTCGTTCCGGCTCTCCGGTGGTATTCGGGCCGGGAACGGAAAACCGGATAGATGATGTCACGGTTCGTTTCTCCGTCCAGTCCCAAATCATGATGGCGATTCATCCCAGAATGGGAAAGCCCTGGATGTTCGGGATGCACCAATGCTCCCATGCGCGCATTTGGACCCGGGACGAACAATTGCTGTTCAAAGAAATCAGTTTCCGTGTGGTCGAAAGCCTCAACAATCTGATGTTGCTCACGGAACAAAACACAGCGTTGGAACAAATTCGCACCATTTTGGACAGCCTCGATGCACTGGTCTATGTGGCCGATATGAAAACCCACGAACTGTTGTTCGTAAACCAATACGGCCGGGACAGATGGGGAGAGGTCAGCGGCAAGACCTGTTGGCGGACGCTTCAAACCGGCCAAAGCGGGCCTTGCGAATTCTGCAGCAATGGCAAGCTCATGGATGCCGACGGCAACCCGACCGGGCCCTATGTCTGGCAATTCCAAAACACCGTGGATCGAGAGTGGTATGAGTGCCGGGACCAGGCAATCCGCTGGTTGGATGGGCGCATGGTGCGGATGGAGATCGCCACCAATATCACCCGGCAAAAGGAGGCCGAAGAACAAAAAAAGGCCCTGGAAGAAAAGCTGCGTCAGTCACAAAAGATGGAGGCCATCGGCACCCTGGCCGGCGGCATCGCCCATGACTTCAACAATATATTGAGCATCATCATCGGCTTCACCGATTTGGCCAGACATAGATGCGCGCAATTGCCCCCCGTCCCCCACTATCTGGATGAAGTCCTCCGCGCGGGGCAGCGGGCAAAGAGCCTCATCATGCAGATACTGGCATTCAGCCGAAAGGCCGAAGCAGAACGGATCCCTCTCGATCCCGGAAGCCTTGTCAAGGAGGCGGTTAAAATGCTTCGTCCCTCATTGCCGAGCACCATCGACATCCGTCTGGACATGGCCTCCCAACCCGGCCCGGTTCTGGCCGATCCGACTCAGTTTCATCAGATTTTGATGAATCTGGGCACCAACGCCTTCCATGCCATGGAACAAACCGGTGGCACCCTTTCCATCTCGCTGAAAGAGACAACGCTCACCGAGGTTCAGGCAAGGGAGGAGCCCGGGGTGGCGGCCGGAAAATTTGTTCATCTGTCGGTTCAGGATTCGGGCACAGGCATCGAACCCGATATAATGGATAAAATCTTTGACCCGTTCTTTACTACCAAAGAAGCCGGCAAGGGCACCGGGATGGGCCTTTCGGTGGTGCACGGCATCGTGAAGGACAGCGGCGGGCTGATCTCTATCGACAGCGATCCTGGTAAAGGCACCACCGTGAATGTCTTTTTCCCGGTTGTCGACATGACCGCCGATCCCAGACCCGAGTCCACGACACCGATTTTGTCGGGAAATGAGCGCGTGTTGTTCATCGATGATGAACCCATGCTGATCCGGTTACACAAAACCCTGCTCGAAGAGTTGGGATACAGGGTCACAACGAGTTCCAGCAGCCCGGAAGCCCTCCGGATGTTTCAGACCCATCCGGAGCAGTTCGATCTTGTCATCACCGATCAGACCATGCCCGAGATGACCGGCTCGGAACTTGCCACCCGGATGCTTCGGATACGTCCGGACATTCCCATTATTCTCTGCTCCGGTTTCAGTTCCATAATTACAAAGGAGAAAGCAAAATCCATCGGCATCACCACCTTTGTAGACAAGCCGGTAGCAAAGAGGCACCTGGCACATCTTATTCGGGAGGCCCTGGAAGGAAGAGAAGAAACCCGCTGAGCATCTCAAAATGGTGATCGACAGGTCGGCCACTGGGGTGATCACATGATACATAAGCGTAATGGTGGCGCCTAAGCGCAAAGGATACGCCGATATGACTAAAACCAAAGGGCAAATCGAATCGGAAATCAGCGAGGCCGTCACCCGGTTCGAAAAGGAATACATGGGACGCGGCCCCTTGGAAACCAAGACCTATCTTATCGAGGACATGGTGCTGGTGCGCCTCAGGGGCGTTTTGACCCAGGCCGAACACCAACTGGCCGAAGCGGCCGAGAACAGCGGCGGTCGCGAGCTGATCAAGCGGATGCGCGTGGCACTGCTGGAGAAGGGGCGCCCCCTGCTCCAGGCCGAGGTGGAGACGCTGGTGGGCATAAAGGTCAAGAGTCTTCACACCGACATCAGCACGGTAACCGGCGAACGCGTCCTGCTGTTTACCCTCTCGGAACCGCCGGTTCTTCGGTAGCATCAATTCCTGGTGAATAATCCGGTGAGGTGTCGCGGCAGGAATCAAAGGTCGTTTACCAAGAACGGCTGCGTCGGTAGCGTTCGAATTGACAGCGCCGCGGTGGTCGAACTGTCTGCATGCGATGGCCCTGACGCACGGAAGATTCTGTATTGACTATTGACATTCAGGGCGTCCCGTGAAAGAAATATCAGTAATGAGTGCCGTCAACCGGCCGGGAACTGCTACGGCAGGGTCCGGCAGGGGGACGATGGCAGCGGAAGTTAGCGCTGGCCTTGCGGTCGATGAGTCCGGTAGGGCCCTTGAAAGAGGGCGATACCTTGGAAAATAAGGCCGAAAGTCGTCGTGCATGCGATGGGTTTCGGCCTTTCTTATTGTCTCGACAGTGTCCGAGCCTTGAACCGGAGGCTACCATGGCTGGCAGGGAAAACGTCGATTCAGATACGGCCTTGCAGGCTGCGGATACGGCGGCCGATTGTCGGAAACTGGATGGCGAATCGGCAGAACCCGTTTTCTTTACGACTGAAACTTGCACCTCCACCATGGATGTGGCCTGGCGTCTGAGCGCCGAGCACCGCTTCCCGGATTGGGCGTCCGTGCTGGCCGCGACCCAAACCGCCGGCCGCGGGCAGTTCGGCCGAACCTGGTATTCGCCGCCGGGCAATCTTTACGGCACCTTGCGCATTCAGCGGCTGGAGCCTGTCTGGAGCGATCTTGTACCGTTATTGCTCGCCGAATCACTGCGCGTTGTCCTGGCAGGCATGAATCTGTCGGCGGCCATCAAGTGGCCCAATGATCTGTTGATCGGTGGAAAAAAGGTCGGCGGCATCCTGGTGGAGGCAAGATCCGACACCGTGATGGCAGGGGTGGGGCTGAACCTGGTGTCGGTGCCGCTTCCCCGGGATCTTCGGCACCGACTGGCGCCGCCAGCCGGATCCCTTCGGGAATTCGGTGTGCAGCGTACGCCGCTGGCGGTATGGAGTCCCTTCGTCCAAGAGGTCCGATCGCTGATTCGACGCAGCGTCCTGCAGGGGGACCCCCAGCGTTTCGTCGCTGGGTTAACCCCCCACCTTGCCTATATCGGCGAGCCTATCCTGCTGGATGCATACGAGGCCGCGGATCGGCCGGCGGTCTTTTTGGGCTTGGATGCCCGTGGCGCCATCCGGGTGCGTACCTGCCAGGGGGTGCGTACGTTTCGGTCCGGAAGCGTTTACCCGATGATGTAGCAGTGCAAAGGAACATATGAATGAAAGATAGAACCTTCGAGAAAGTGGTGGATGAAATTCGCGGCCAGAAGATCCTGGTCGCCAACCGGGGCATCAGCGCCCGGCGGCTCACCCGGTCGATCCGGG
>CAYOXD010000068.1:0-16334 GCA_964407825.1 uncultured Desulfobacterales bacterium
ACTTCGAGAAAGTGTCCGGCGCACCCGGCACCGCTGGAGGCGATGACCGGAATGCCCACCGCTGCCTTTACCGCCGCGATCAGCTCCAGATCGAAGCCCTGGTTGGTGCCGTCCCGGTCGATGCAGTTTAAAAGGATCTCACCCGCCCCGAGGGTTTCGCACGCCCTGGCCATGGTGACGGCATCGATGTTCCGACCCTCCCGGCCGCCCTTGACCGTGCACTGGTACCAGCAGAAGCGCTCTCCGGCCGGGCCGGGAAATTCGGTTTCCAGGACCGGATGGTCTACCGCCTCCGGTGAGCTCACATACACCCGTCTCGGATCGATGGAGATGACCACGGCCTGGGCGCCGTAGACTTGGGAGATGGTTTCAATGGCGCTCGTGCCGGTCCCATTGCCGGTTTCGAGGTACGCTTCGGCGATGTCTACGGCCTCTGAGCCGATGGAGATCTTGTCCGCCCCGGCCCGGAAATATTCGGCCGCCACCTCCAGGGCCGTGTAGCTGCGACCGTCCCTGTCCGTGAAGTCCCGGATACCGCCGCCGATGGTGAGCGGTACGAACACATGCCGACTCGTCTCTTGGAGGATCTGGCGCATGGGCAGGTCCTTCAAGGGAAAGTCCCGGAAGCCGGTGATATTCAAAAAGGTGATTTCGTCCGCGCCCTCCCGGTAGTAGCGGCCCGCCAGTTCCACGGGTTTGCCCAGGTTGCGCACGGCGCCCTTCTCGCGAACGTCATACTGGTCGCCCTTGGTGACGACGAGATCCCCCTGATCGTTGGTGCGCACATCCAGGCAGGCGATGATGCGTTTGGCCAACCGGGTTTCCCGGCTCCCTTGAACAGGGAGAACCGGCTCGAGACCGGTGTCGAGAAAGTTCTTCAACAGCTTCAGCCCCGCCGATCCGCTCTTTTCGGGGTGGAACTGGGTGGCGATGAGGCTACCCCTTTGAACCGCGCTCACGAACCGGTATCCGTAGTCCGTGGTGGCCAGTACCGCGGAGGCCTCATCGGGTGCCACATGATAGGAGTGGACGAAATAGAATTTCTCGTCCCCGGAAAGCCCGTTGAAGATGCGCGAGGGCTTGTGGATGCCGAGGCCGTTCCAGCCGATATGGGGGATGGAGAGGTCCACGGAAAAGCGCTTCACCGAACCCGGGAAAATTCCCAGCCCCGGGACGCCGGGGGCCTCCTCGCTTGTATCGAAGAGGGCCTGAAGCCCCAGGCAGATTCCCAGAAAGGGCCGGTCCGCCGCCAGGTAGGCCTTCAGGGGGGCCACATACTGTTTCTCATGGAGAATCCGCATCATGTTGCCGAAGGCCCCCACACCGGGAAAGACGAGTTTCTCGGCGGACAGGATGTCTTCCGCCGAGGTGACGGGGGTCACCCTCTCACCGAGAGATTCGATGGCGTTGATGACGCTACGGACATTGCCGGCACCGTAATCGAGGAGTGTGATCATGCTGCTGGGCTCCTATGCTGAATCCAAAATTGTATCTTCTGCCACAGGCGGCGGGGGATTACAAGCCGCATCTTATTCCTGCCACAGGGCAATCGCCTGTCCCATCACTCGAAGTCCGACACCAGAACTTCCCGCTGCTTGACCCCGTCCGAGGGGCCAACCACCCCCTCCTTTTCCATGATTTCGATGATCCGGGCGGCCCGGTTGTAGCCGATGCGCAGGTGGCGCTGGATCATGGAGATGGACGCCTGCCGGGTCTTGGTTACAAGGGCCACGGCCTCGTCGTAGCGCTCGTCGTATTCGGTCTCCTCGTCAGCGGCGGCCTCCTCGGGCCGGGTTTCGGTCACTTCCTGCTGGTACTCGGGGGTGCCCTGTGCCTTTAGGAATTCAGTGATCTGGGAGGTCTCCTCTTCCGACAGGTAGGCACCGTGAATACGCTGGAGCTTGGCCGTTCCGGGCGGCAGAAAGAGCATGTCGCCCATGCCCAGCAGGTTTTCCGCGCCGTTGCAATCGATAATGGTTCGGGAATCGGTCTTGGATGAAACCTGGAAGGTAAGCCGCGTGGGAAAGTTCGCCTTGATAATGCCGGTGAGAACGTCCACCGAGGGGCGCTGGGTGGCAAGGATCAGGTGGATGCCCGCGGCCCGGGCCATCTGGGCAAGCCGCGTGAGGGACAGTTCCACATCCCTGGAGGCCACCATCATCAGATCGGCCAATTCGTCGATGATGATCACGATAAGGGGCAGTCTGTCCGGCACATCCTCCTTGCCATCCTTTCTTTCCCTGTCGATTTTCTGATTGTACTGCAGGATATTCCGGGCCTTCCTCTCCGAGAGCGCCTCGTAGCGCCGCTCCATCTCACGGACCGCCCAAAAGAGAGCATTGGTGGCCTTCTTTACATCCGTTACCACCGGTGTGATCAGATGGGGGATACCATCATAGCTGGATAGCTCGATGCGTTTGGGATCCACCATGATGAATTTCACATCCTCCGGGGTCGCCTTGTACAGGATGCTGCAGATCATGGTGTTGAGGGCTACGCTTTTTCCGGCACCGGTGGCTCCCGCGATTAGAAGGTGCGGCATTTTGTCGAGCTCTGCCGCCACGGGATTCCCCACAATGTCCTTTCCCAGGCACAGGGTGAGATGGGATTTTGACCGGTCGAAAGCCTCCGAGACCATGACCTCCTTGAAGCGCACCATCTGACGGTTCGGGTTGGGAATTTCGATGCCGATTACGGATTTTCCGGGAATGGGGGCCACGATGCGGATGCTCATGGCCCGCAGGGCCAGGGCTAGGTCGTCCGTGAGGCTGACGATCTTGTTGATCTTCACGCCGGACGCCGGCTCATACTCGAAGGTGGTGATGACGGGCCCGGGAAGGATGGCCACCACCTTGCCCGTGACGCCGAAGTCCTCCAGCTTTTTTTCGAGTAGCCGGGACTGCATTTCCAGGTTTTTCCGGTCCGTATCGATTTCTTGGGGATCGGGGTCGACGAGAATGCTGGCCGGTGGCAGCTGAAACCCGTTGTCCTCCCGTGCGAAGCTGAAAAGTTCCTGCTTCGGCCGGGGCAGTGCCTTGGGCGGTTGCGGCGGGGCGGATATTTTGATCCGGACGGGTTTGTCCGGCAGGGTAATCCGCTTGATGTGCCGCTGGTGTTTCGCCTTCTGCCTGCGGGCCTTCCACCGGGCCGAGAGGTCTGTGGCCCGCAGCATCAGGAGGCCGTGAAGGCGAAGGCACCGGGAGGCGAAGGCCCGCAGGGAGAATCCGGTGGCCAGGATGAAGCCGGCGATCCACAGAAGGCCGAGAATGATGACGGCACCGGTTTGATTGGCGTAGCGGACCAGAAAGAATTTGAGGGGAATGCCGATGAATCCCCCGGAGGAGATCCGGGTGCCGAAAATCGCATATTCGTTCTTCTCCAGGGCCAGGAGGCTGCCGGTGACGATGGCCAGCAGGATCCCGCCGCCGATGGCGCGGGCCATGGCCCGGGGCGGGTGGTTGCCCAGAAAGTGAATGCTCGCCAGCATGAGCAGCACGGGGACCCAGAAGGCGCCCAGGCCAAACAGGAATATGAGAAGCCCCGCGGTGAAGGCGCCCACTTTTCCAAACAGGTTACTGACCTGGCCGCTTGCCGTTGCGGTGTTGATGGACGGATCCTGGGGACTGAAGGACAGGAGGCTGATCAGGGTGAAGATCACCAGGAAAAAAAGCAACAGTCCGAGTAGTTCCTTACGCATGGTAGTTGGCCTGCCTGAGTCGCGTTTTGGCCGATCCGACCTCTCCTGGGAGCGCCCGGTGGATCGTCCTGCATTGGCGCCGTGCGCGGTAACCCCCGAAGCTATATTTCGAGGATGAAGGGGAGGATGACCGGCCGCCGCTTGATGGTAAAGTAAAAATATTGTCGCAGGGAGGATTTTACCTTGGTCCGAATCTTGCTGATTCGATCCGGCTTTTCAAGGCCAATTTCCTCTATGATTTCGAGAATGACGCATTTGGCGTCCTCCAGGAGATGGCCGGTCTGGGTCTCGAACACGAATCCGTGGGAGACCAGCTCCGGGCCGTAGACAACAATTCCGGTTTCCTCGTCAAAGGCCATGTTCACCACCACGAGGCCATCCTCCGAGAGGTGCTGGCGTTCCTTCAAGACGCTGCGGCCCACGTCTCCCACTCCCTTGCCGTCGATAAAAACCCGGCCCGTGGTGACCCGCTCGCTCTTGTGCGCGCCATGGCGGTCGAAGTGGATGACCTGACCGTTTTCCGCCAGCAGGACGTTCTGCTCCGGGATACCCACCTGGCGGGCCAGGCGGCTGTGGAGCACCAGGTGACGGTACTCGCCGTGGATGGGGATGAAGTAGCGGGGCTTGGTGAGCTTTATCATCAGCTTGAGCTCCTCTTGGAAGGCATGCCCGGAGACATGGATGCTGGAGATTTTCTCATAAATTACATCCGCGCCACGCTTGTACAGGTTGTTGATGATATTGGCGATGGCCTTCTCGTTGCCCGGGATGAATTTCGAGCTGAGGATGACCGTGTCCTCCTCCTTTATCTTGATGTGCTTGTGGGTGCCGGCAGCCATGCGGGCCAGGGCACTCATGGGCTCCCCCTGGCTGCCCGTGGTGATGATGACGAGCTGATCATCCGGGTAATCGTTGATTTCATCCACTTCGATTTCCATGCCCGGCGGAACGTGCAGGTATCGGAGCTGCCTTGCCAGATTGACGCTGACCTCGATGCTCTTGCCGTTGAAAACGATTTTGCTGCCCCGGTCGCGGGCGATGTTCACGATCTTTTGGATCCGAGCGATGTTAGAGGCAAACAGGGCCACGATGACTCGGCCTGTCTTTCCGTTGATGATGCTCCTGAGTTTCTCCCCGATCTGATCCCCGGAGAACGTGTAGCCCTCCTTTTCCACGTTGGTGGAATCGGAGAGCAGGGCCAGGACGCCCTCCTCCCCATACTGGGCAAACCGGTTCACGTCTGTCATCATACCCGCCACGGCCGTATGACTGATCTTGAAATCACCGGTATGGATAACGACCCCCAGGGGGGTCCGCACGGCCAAGCCCACCCCATCCACCACCGAGTGGCTGACCCGGATGAATTCCAGTTCGAAAGGGCCTATCTTCAAGGTTTCCCGAGTGCTGATTTCGTGGAGCTCCGTCTGGGCCAACAGCTCATGCTCCTGGAGCTTGTGGCGCACGATCCCGAGGGTGAAGGGGGTTCCGAAAACCGGCGTCGCCTTGATCCTGAGAAGATAGGGCAGGGCGCCGATGTGGTCCTCGTGGGCGTGGGTGAGCACCACGGCCCTCAGCTTGGCGGCGTTTTTTTTCAGATAATCCATGTCGGGGGTTACAAAATCAACCCCGAGCATATAGTCCTCCGGGAACATCAGGCCCGCATCCACAACGAAAATGGTGTCTTTGCTTTCGAACGCCATCATGTTGAGGCCGATTTCCCCCAATCCGCCTAGGGGGATCAGCTTGAAATGCTCAGCGGGGTGAGGCGTACCGCGATTTGAGGCGCACGCCGGTGCGTTACGAAACACGCCGGTGACTGTTTTTTCCTTCATGAGATCAAACCGAGTTGTTCGAAGAGGCCGTCCGCCCATCGGATGACCCAGTTGCGTTGGGCCTCCGTGGCATAGGCCATACAGTCGCATTTCACGGCCTGCCGGGTTCTGATCAGCAGTTCGCAGCATAACCGGTCAGACTCGAGGGCAACCGCGACATAGAAGGGCTGGCATCCGGTATGGACGGTCTGCACATCCGTCAACAGGTCGCTCTTCAGCTCAAGCCAGTAGAGCCCCTCGAAAGCGGAGGCTTCCAGCCGTTCATCCAGGGCCGCCTTGATTTTCTCAAAATCCTGGTATCTTAACTCGTCTATAACATAATGTTTCATAAAAAACCGAGTTATCACAGTTTATTGGACGGTGCAAGGGCTATTGACAGGACGCCATATACCTGGCCGAGGGACGGAAGAGGGCGGTTGTGGTTCATTACCGGGTGAAAAAACGAAGGGGTACAAATGCTCCTCGTTGGGGCTGGTGGCGGTGGGGCGCCGTTACACCACACCGGCCATATTGTCCCCCGGGCGTGGCCTGCGGCTGCAGGTCGCCAAGGGGACCATATGGGAGGTGGAATGGGCGTGGATCAGGTCTCTTCGATGGTGATGGCGCCGGGCTCGCATACCTCAACGCAGCTTTCGCAACCGAGGCACTCCTCGGCGTTTACGGGGCTGGATTTATCATCCACCATTTCAAATACTTCCACTGGGCATACGTCCACGCACTCCTCGCAGCCTTGGCATTTGTCGGCATCTACAATTGGATTGAAAGCCATTGAAAACGTCTCCTTTCTTGAATAGTTGGTGAAGGGGCGGTGGCGCCGCCCCAAATAGCCTTGATGACAGACGAGTCCCTTATACCAATTGTATTAGCTCGTCAACCCTGGGGGCCTTCCTCTTTGCAAAAATATTCCTGTCAACCGGACACTAGACAGATAACAGTGTTGGGCTGGGTCCGATCCTCGGCACTCCCCTCCCATTGAATTCCCGCGCAGGCTGTTAGTAAGTCGCCCGGGGACAGCTTCGGGATCAGGGCCCCATGGACCTCAATGCCGTCCTGTACGGTCGGATCGGGGGCGGGGGGGGCTTCTTCGAGCCCGCTCGCCAGTCGACTGAGGACGTTCGGCAGCTCTCGGGCCGTGCCATCGCCCCTTTCCACCAACAGGTCGAACTCGATGGCCTCTTCCGGGGCTTGGTCTAAAAGTTCATCGAATGCAAGCCGGTCAGTGGTCACCAGGACAACAGGGGCGTCAAGGGCTGCGGTGCTTTTTCCTTGGCCCCCAGCGAGGTCGTATAGAAAGAGGCATGCCCAGGCCGACAACCGTTCGGCGAGCATGTGTTCCCGTCGGGTTGCAGCCGATGGGAAAGGGGGGCCGGGCGACGGCTTCTCCAGGGCCAGCTCCTCGTCGTCTCCCCTCAATCCGCTGAAAAGGGCCTGCTCAATGGCCTCGCAGGCCTTCAGGTCCCGGCCGAGGGCCTCCTGATGCGAATCGAATTCCTGTGCGAACTGCAGGAAAAGGCAGGCCTGGAGGACTCCCCCGGGGGACGCTGCCGTCTCGGTCCTCGGGAGGGCCTCCCCGCGGATCATCCGCCTGAGATTGGATCGGATTTCCGCGGACCCGTTTTCGTCATGGAAGGGAATGCCCGGGGGAGGGAAATTGGCGGTGCCCCCCTGTTGCCCACCGTAAAGCGCCCCGAGCCCCTGGAGGGACTGGAGGTGTTCCTCAATTTGCGGTTCAAAGGCGCGAGCCGGGACCCGTAGCTCAAGCCGGCCGGCCTTGGCCCAGTCCCGGATGGAAGCCGGCGTATGCCGGACGGTTGGCTGATAGAGGGTGATCCGATCAAAGCAGGCAGAAAGCGCTTCGAGCGTTTCCTGAGCCAGGAAGGTGTATGGAAAATAGAGAGTACGCATGGGGTTTCCTATTCTTAACGTTTATTCCAGTTTCGAGACGCGTTCATCCCGGATGTTCACGCCCCTTTCGACCAGCTCTTGCCTGAGTTTGTCGGCAAGCTCCCAGTTCCCCGCCCTGCGGGCCGCTTCCCGCTGGTCCTGGAGGTGCTGGAGTTCCGTGTCCTTCTGGGGGGCGCTGAATTCGAAGATCCGAAGCACCGTATCGATGCCGCGAAAGGCCTCCAGAAGCTTGCTGGCGTCCGATGAATCGATGCGGCCCCGGGAAGCCAGGCGGTTGATCCGCTTGACCACCTGAAAAATGGAGGCAATGGCCGCCGAGATATTCAAGTCCTGGTCCATGGCGGTGATAAAGCCCTGCTTCAGATCATAGAGCAGCTGATCCAACTCGGGATAAGCGTTTCCCGAGGGCAGATTCTCGAGGGTCGCGATACAGCCGTCCAGCCGTGTCAGGGATCGCCGTGTATCCTCCAACTGCCGGCGCGAGAAGGCGATGGGCTTGCGGTAGTGGTGGGATAGGAGCCAGTATCGGATTTCCCGGCCGGAGTAGCCAAGCTCGGTCAGGCTGTCCAGCGTAATATCAGCGGTGTCCCCCACCTTCTTGCCGTCGACGCGCACCTGTTCGCAGTGCAGCCAGTAGTTGGCCATGGGTTTTCCGCTCACGGCCTGGGAGATGGCTACTTCGTTCTCGTTGTGGGGGAAAATGAGCTCCCGGCTGCTGGTATAGATATCGAAATGGGCGCCGAGGTACTTCATGGCGATGGCCGCCGATTGGATATGCCAGGAGGGTCGGGCGTTTCCCCATTCGGTTTTGAAGAAGATCCCCTTCTTCAGCTCCGAGAGGGTGGTGCGTTTCATGAGGGTGAAGTCCCTGGGGTTGTCCTTCTCGTATTCGTCCAGGTCCACGGTGGCACCGAGGCGTATCTTGTCGATATCGATCCCCGAGAGCTTGCCATACTCGGAAAACCGGGAGATGTCGAAGTACAAGGACCTGAGCTTTTCATAGGCAAAGCCTTTTTTGGTCAGCCGTTCCGCCAGTTCGATCATGTCCTGGACGTTTTCGCTGGTTCTGGGGTGACGGACGCCGGGATCGATGGACATCAGCGCCAGGTTCTGCTGAAACCGCTCCGTCTGCGCCTGGGTGAAGGCCTCCAGGCTCATGCCGGCCTCCTGCGCGTCCTGGATGGTTTTGTCGTCGAGGTCGGTGATGTGTACCACATGGGTGACCTCGTATCCGCGGTAGGAGAGGTATCGGCCCAGAAGATCGGCGAAAACCAGCCGTCGGCATTCCCCAAGATGCATGCGGGTGTGGGCTGAAGGACCGCAGGTAAACATGCCCACTTTGCCGGATTGGAGGGGGCGGAACCATTCCTTGTCCCGGCGCAGGGTGTCGAAGAGGCGCAGGTCCACCTTGTCCTTTTCAGCGAAAAGCGCGGTGCTCAGATACCGTTCCCCCCCGTCGGGCAGGATCACCACGATCAGACCTTCGCTCATCTGCGCCGCCTGCCGGCAGGCAACCGCCATGGCTGCCCCACTGCTCATCCCCACGAAGATGCCCTCCTTCAGGGACAGCTGCCGGGCCATCTCATAGGCGTCCTCGTCCTCGATGTTGATCTTGATATCTATCCTGTTTTTATCAAAGATTTCAGGGCAGTAAGCCTCTTTCAAATTCTTCAACCCCTGGATCTTATGGCCCAGAAAGGGCTCTACCCCGACAATTTGGATCTCGGGATTGTACTCCTTGAGGCGCCGGGACAGCCCCATGAGGGTTCCGGTGGTGCCCATGGTGGCCACCAGGGTGGTGATGGCACCGCCCGACTGCTCCCAGATCTCGGGTGCTGTCCCGTGGTAGTGGGCCAGGAAGTTGGCTTCGTTGTTGAACTGGTCGGTCATGAAGTAGCGCTCAGGAAATTCCCGGGCCAGACGGTAGGCCTCTTCTATGGCGCCGTCCGTGCCCAGGTGGCCGGGCGTCAGGAGAATCTCGGCACCCCGGGCCTTCAGAATCTGACGTCGTTCCGAGCTGGCCGCCTCGCTCATGGTCAAAAGGAGCCGATAGCCCTTCACCGAACAGACCATGGCCAGGCCGATGCCCGTATTCCCGCTGGTCGCCTCGATGACGGTTTTCTCCGGGGTCAGCTCACCGGACGCTTCGCCAGCGCTGATCATGTGCAGGGCCGCCCGATCCTTGATGGAGCCTCCGGGGTTCAAGTATTCGAGCTTGGCGAGGATGCGCACGTTCGGGTTGGGGTTCAGGTGCCGGATTTCCACCACGGGCGTGTTGCCGATAATGTCCAGGATGGTGTGGTGAATGCTTGTCATGGATCGGTGTACCTCATGATGGAGCCTGATAAATTGATTCTTACCGATGATTATCGGGGGCGAAATTGCTATCGGGATCAAATGCCGGAACCGATTTCGATCCCGATTTCGATATGACCTGGGACAGGGTTTGGAGGATCTGCCGCGTGACCTCGTCCCGGGACTTGGCGGCATCGATGATATGAAACCTGTGGGGCTCCTGGCGGGCCAGGGCGAGATAACCGTCCCGGACCCGTTCATGAAAGGCCAGCGCCTCCTCCTCGAACCGCGTCTCCCCGGCGTCCCGCCTCCCCTGGTGGATTCGGGCCCAGGCCCGCTGCAATCCCTCCCGGGCAGGCAGATCCAGGAGCAGGGTGATATCCGGTGTCAAGGTTGAAAAAAGCATCCCGTGAAGGCGGTGAATCAGGGGTACCTCGAGCTGTCTGGCATATCCCTGGTAGGCGACGGTGGCGTCGATATACCGATCGCAGATGACTGTCTTTCCGGCAGCCAGGGTGGGGCCGACGATCTGTCCGATGTGCTGGGCCCGGTCCGCCATGTATAACAGAAGCTCTGCCCGGGGGTCCATGGCCTTGCTGGCCGGATCCAGCAGGATGGATCTGATTTTCTCGCCAATAGCTGTCCCACCGGGCTCACGGGTGACAGCGCATGTATGGCCGCAGGATTCGAGATGCGAAACGATGGGGCCGATCTGGGTCGTTTTGCCGGCGCCTTCAATCCCTTCTAAGGTGATCAACATCTTGTTGCAACCCTGCCCCGGGCCCCCGGACGGTTCCCTCCACCTTTAAAAGACTGGCAATCTCTGTGACCGGCGTTCTGCATTTCCTTCTACTCCTTATTTTGGGGTCCAGCAATATCCCAGGATGACAGCTCATTCAGCATACCATAGTCTGTCATATCGCACTTGATGGGAGTAATACTGATGAAGTTGCTCCCCAGGGCCGCGCTGTCCGTGCCCGGCGTCTTGTGTCCCCCCCCGGGGTTACACCCGGACCAGTAATAGGGGCGGTCCCAGGGGTCGCTGCGTTTTTCGAAGCGCTCCGGAAGGGGAGACAGGGACTGACGGCTAACGCAGACCCCGGTTATCATCTCCAAGGGCGTCCCCGGAAAGTTGACGTTCAGCAGGGTGCCGGGTGGGAGACCTCTTTTGAAAACGGTTTCCGCCAGTTGCACGGAAAAGCGTGCGATGCCATCGAGATGAGCAGGCCCATGGCCCGCCACGGACACTGCAATGGCCGGGATACCGTAAAGAGCTGCCTCTCTGGCGGCGGAAACCGTCCCCGAATAGTTGATGTTGATCCCCACATTGGCCCCCGGATTGATCCCCGAGATCACCATGTCGGGCCGTTTTTCCATGAGTTCGAGGACTGCCAGCTTGATGCAGTCGGCCGGCGTGCCGTCCACGGCGATGCCCCTGCCGGTGCCGTTCATGTCAACCTGCTGAACCCTGAGGGGGGTGTGCAGCGTGATGCCGTGTCCCACGGCGCTTCTTTCCCTGTCAGGGGCGATGACGGTGACGGTGTTACGCCGGGCCAGGGCCCGGTGTAGGGCCCACAGGCCGTCCGCCCGGATTCCGTCGTCATTGGTCAAGAGTATGTGCATGGTATTCCTTTCATTCAGCCCCTCACCCTACATCTATATCTTGACTTTTTCAATCATAATTGGCTTTATACTGTGCCTGAGCTGTCCGGAACCTCGACTGCCGAGATGTCGCGCGCCCGCTGCTGTTCGTCGTTCATAGTGCCTGCAGGCCGATGCCATTGGAGAAAGGGGCTTTGTGTTGAAGAAACTGATCTGCCATGGGTTGGCGCTGTTGCTCATCCTTTTGGTTTCAGCCGTCACCGGGCCGGCGCAGGCCACGGGCCTGCCCAAGTCCCTGTCGAATACCGCGTTACCCTGGCGAATCAAGGCGGACAAAATGACTTACAACCGAACGACGGGTGTGACCACGGCCATTGGAAACGCGGTGATCCAAAAGGGCGATTTCCGCCTGAGCGCGGACAGGATCCAGTACAACCGTTCGCGCAACACGGGAGTTGCCGAAGGCCACGTGATCGCCATCTCGGGCGGGGACCGGATGAGCGGCAGGCGGATGGAAATCGATCTTTCGGACACTACCGGCACCCTCTATGACGGCACGCTCTTCCTGAAACAGAATCACTACTTCATCTCGGGCAAAACCATTCAGAAGACCGGTAAGCGCACCTATTGGGTCGATGGCGTTCACATGACCACTTGTGACGGTGCCAAACCGGACTGGTCCATCACCGGATCGAAGCTTCATGTTACCCTTGAAGGATTCGG
This sequence comes from uncultured Desulfobacterales bacterium, assembly GCA_964407825.1. Lineage (GTDB taxonomy): Bacteria > Desulfobacterota > Desulfobacteria > Desulfobacterales > JAFDDL01 > CAYOXD01. The sequence continues at coordinate 12,055 of CAYOXD010000068.1, forward strand.
ATTCATGCAGAATGCCGCATTCAGAATCAAAGACGTGCCGGTATTTTATACCCCCTTTTTCGCCTTTCCGGCGAAGGTCAAACGCCAGTCGGGCTTCCTGATGCCCCAGTTCAAGAACTCGACCCGGAAGGGGTTTGAGTATGTCCAGCCGTTTTACTGGGCCATCAACGATCAGTCGGACGCCACCTTTTACGATGATTACATGAGCCTTCGGGGCAACAAGCTCGGTGCTGAATTCCGCTGGGTGCAGAGCCAACAGAGCCATGGCACCATCATGTTCGACGGTTTCAAGGACAGGCAGGTAGATAACGGCCTGGGCAACAACACTGCGGATTACGGGTATTCCGGTGACACCGCCCTTCGGCCCAACTCCGACCGATACTGGTTCCGGATGAAGGAGGATCAGGAACTCCCCGCGGGCCTCACCAGCCAGCTCGATCTGGATGTGGTGAGCGACCAGGACTACCTGCATGAATTCAAGTCGGGCTATTCCGGATTCGATGTGACCGATGCCTATTTTGAAAAGTATTTTGGCCGGGATCTGGACGACTATACCGATCCGGTTCGTACCAATCGGTTGAATTTGAATCGCCTGTGGCCCAGCCTCAGCCTGAATGCTGAATTCCGTTGGCTTGACGACGTTATCACCCGGCGGCAGGGGGGCACCAACGACTTGGTGCAGCGCTTGCCGCAGATCACCCTGGACAGCGCCCGCCGGAATTTCTTTGGTTTACCCGTCCAGTTCGGGATGGACACAGAATACGCCTATCTTTATCAGGAGGACGGCTCCCGGGGGCAACGAGCGGATCTGCATCCGCGCGTCTATCTCCCGTTTCGGTTTGGCCCCTACCTCAGCGTGGAGCCGTCGGTGGGGTTCCGGGAAACCCTGTGGGACCTGGATAGCAGCGACGGGTCATCCGTTGACACAGGTCACATCCTCAACCGGCAGGATTATGATGTGGGGCTGGAGGTCGCCTCCGAGCAGTACCGGGTCTATTCTCTCAACACCCGCTGGGCCGATGCTCTGAAGCACATCTCACGTTTCCAGTTTACCTACGAATATGTGCCGGAGACCGATCAGAGCGAATATCCGGTGTTCGACGGCGTGGACCGCATCCAGAACCACAACCTGATCACCTACGCGTGGATCAATACCTTGATATCCCGTTCCACTGTAAAGGCCGGCGCCGCGAAAGGCGGAATGGCCAAGCCGGTGAGCCACCAGTATCAGCAGGTGGCCCGGCTGCAACTCCTGCAGCAATATGACCTATATAAGGCGCGCAACCATCTTCCGGAGCCCTTTTCTCCCATTACGGCCGAGCTGGAAATCAATATGAGCCGATGGGTTTACCTGAAGGCGGATGCGGGGTGGTCCACCTACGACCACCAACTCGTTTCCCAGAGTATCTCCTGTTATCTCTCGGACCCCCGGGGGGATTACTTCCATGTGGAGCAGCGGTTCACCAAGGATACCGAACAGAGCCTCTATATGGAAATGACGGCCCAGATCACCCCCTGGCTCTGGGTGAGCGGCAATTATGAACGAAATTTCCATACCGGCCAGACCCTCAACCGGGGGGTCCTCCTTTCTTACAGGGCCCAGTGCTGGTCCCTTAACATCGGATACGGCAAGGAGGAGCAGGACGAAGGGGTGACTTTCTCCATCAGCTTTTACGGCCTGGGGAATTTCGGCTCCGGGGCACCGCCCAGCGGACTGACACCCTTTGGCAGCCGCGTGGGGAGCTGATGATGATGGGCAGGGGTCGTAGTTGTTAACTTACAGAAAAAATGAACGATCAAGATAATCACATGAGTGGAGATCTGTTAATACCCGCCTGGTACGTGTTGCATACCAGGAGTCGGTTCGAGAACGTGGTCCACGACGGGCTGGTGAAAAAATCGGTGCAAGCCTTTCTTCCAAAGGTGTTGGTGCAGAGCCGGCGGAGGGACCGGAAAAAAATGATCCGGGTGCCTCTATTCCCTGGATACCTGTTTGTAAGGACGGACCTCAATCCTCACGAGCATCTTGAAATTCTCAAAACTGTCGGTGCCGTGAGGCTCATCGGCAACAAGAATCAGCCGGTATCGGTTTTTGACAGTGTCATCGATTCCCTGAGAATCATGGCCAATACGGATTTCCCGGTGACGACGGGCTCCAGGTTTCAGGCCGGTGATCGGGTGGTGGTGATGGAAGGGCCCTTTACCGGGGTCAGGGGTACCTTCGTCCGGTACAAGGGCAGCGGACGGGTGGTGGTGAACGTGGAGGCTCTGGGACAGTACGCCGCGGTGGAGGTGCGCGAGGACGATGTGGTGGTCCAATCGGAAATTATGCCATAACTGCTTGACTTCCTATCGATATCCAGATAATAGAAAGAAAATGCTGACAAACGCTTGCCATGGGTATCTGGAAGGAGGATATATGAATAAACTGGAAATCATCGCTGCCTTGAAAAATGAAGCAAACATTTCGAAGGCCGAGGCGGCAAAGGTGGTGCAGCTGTTTTTTGATCACATGGCCGATGCCATGGCCCAGGGAGAACGCGTTGAAATTCGCGGCCTGTGCAGCTTTTTCGTTAAGGAATATAAGAGCTATACGGGAAGAAATCCCAAGACCGGTGAAAAGGTCGTCATCAAACCCAAGCGTCTGCCCTTTTTTAAATCCGGAAAAGAGCTGAAGGAACGGGTGGACCACTAGGTTCGTGTCCGGATTCGCATCGATTCAGGATCAACAGCGGCCCATTGGCATCCTGGCTGGCTTTTTGCGGGCGGACAAGCTGCCCCACGCCATGGTTTTCTCCGGACCGGAGGGTGTGGGCAAACGGGCGGCTGCGGAGGCCCTGGCCATGGCATGCAACTGTACCGGCCCCGCGACGACGTCGGCGGGGGACAGCATGCCATCCGGTTGCGGGCGGTGCCGGCCCTGCCGGAAGATCCTGGCTGGAAGCCACCCGGACATCCTTTCTATCGAAGCATCCGGGCAGTTTATCCGCATTGGCCAGATTCGGGATCTGATGGGAGTTCTGGCCATGAAGCCCTATGAGGCGCGGCTGCGGGTGGTCATCGTCCCCGATGCGCAACGGATGAACCCGGAAGCAGGCAATGCGCTGCTGAAGGTCCTGGAAGAGCCGCCGGAGCGGACGATATTGATTCTGACCGCGCCGGGCACCGCCGAGCTTCTTCCCACCATCACCTCCCGGTGCCAGCAGATTCGATTCAATCCCCTGACCCTGGAAAGCTTGGCTGGCAAGCTTTCGGAGACATTGGACCTTTCCCCTGGGAACGCCCGGATATTGGCTGCTGTGGCAGGGGGGAGCCAGGGGAGGGCGCTGAGGCTCCACCGACAAAACTGGCTGGAGAAGCGTCAATATCTTGTCGGGACTCTGGGGTGCCTCGATGTCGCTGAGGGGGCTGAGCATCCGCCGGTAACGGTATTGATGTCCCTCGCGCTGGCGTTGGGTGGGAACAGGGATTCGCTGACGGAGGCCATAGACCTATTGATGACCCTGTATCGGGACCTGGCCGTGGGCAGGTACCGCCGGACCGGGCTCATGAATGAGGACCTTTCGGAGCGTATTCTTGCCGCAGCCGGGAAGATGGAAGAAGGCGCTATCCTGAGCCGGATCGAGGCCCTTGAGACCGCTGGAAGGCGGTTGAGGGCAAATGCCAATCCGCGTTTAACTGCGGAGGCACTCTTTTTGCAGCTGGGGGGCTATGGAGGATAGGCTTCGGGCTGTTTGGAATCTATCAACGATCCGTTGGGAGCCTTTGGCGGACCTGGCGGTTTTTGGAAATAAATATGAAAAAAGCGGTGGGGATACGGTTTAAGGTCGGGGGAAAGATCTATGATTTCGAGAGCGGCGCCTTTGTGTTGAACGCGGGGGATCATGTGATCGTTGAAACGGAGCACGGCTTCGGGTTTGGTACCGTGGTCGTTGCGCCAAGGCCCTACGAGGAATCGGCGGATCGGCCCTTGAAAAAGATTTTCCGCCTGGCCAACCCGAACGATTTTACCCAGATTGAACGGAACCGGAAAAAGGAGAAGGAGGCTTACGCATACTGCCTCGAGTGTATCAAGCAACTGGGCCTGAACATGAACCTGTTCTCCGTGGAGAGCACCTTCGACGGCGAGAAGCTCACCTTCTTCTTTACGGCCGAGGCGCGCGTTGATTTCAGACAGCTTGTCAAGATGCTGGTCAAACGCCTGGGGGTGCGGATCGAAATGCGTCAGGTGGGGATTCGAAACCAGGCCAAGATGTGCGGGGGCTTGGGCCGTTGCGGGA
>CAYOXD010000069.1:0-16247 GCA_964407825.1 uncultured Desulfobacterales bacterium
ACGACAACGACAACGAAAACTACAAGGACTTCGATTACGACTACGACAACGACAACGACAACGATTCCGAGGCGCCAAAGGCGCCTCCTCAGGAGCGTGCTTCCCCCCTCATCGCGGCCCTTACCACCACATTCCGCCCGTAGGGCCGGTTCGTTGAGCGCAGAAGCACGGTCCGCCCCAGAATCGGCGGGCCCTCCCTCGCGCCGAGCCCGAGGCCCGGGATCTGCTCGCCCCGGAGGATCAGCCGGATCTCGAATTCATACTCGATGCCCGCGATGTAGGTGATGAGTTTCCGGATGAGCCGCAGGTTGGCGCTCTTGGGGTGAAAGGCGAGGTACTTCTCCCAGCTCATGGGCCCCAGGTCCACCCGGAACATGGAGTTCATGTCCCGCACCCGGGCGCCGCACAGGGCATCCCTTTTCAGCGTGCTGTTCCGTTTGCCGAGCCGGGTCCTGTCCGCTTCATGAATGGGAAGCATCCGCTCGATGAACTGCGTCACCGTTACCTCGACGCCCGTTGCGCTCTTCACCAGGACCTCGATGGCCGACGCCGCCGGAATGATCCGCGAGACAAGACCCGAAAAAAAGAGAAGCCGCTTCTGGGCGTATCTGAAAAAACCGTTCTCCGGAGCCTTGGTATCGAGCCCCACGAGGGCCGCGATGGCCGATGAGACCGCGTCCCCGCCGTCCGGCTCATAGGTCTCCGGGAGCCGGTACTTTTTCCAGGCGCGGTAGAAAAGCGATATGAGCCGCTGGTGAAAGATGTCCAGGAAATCGACGAAGGCCTCGTTTTTCCGATGTCGCAAGTCCTGGGCATGGGCGTTGTACCAGTCTGGAAGAACCCCGCTGGGGCCGATAAGCCCCATGAAATTCACCGTCATCTCGGGCGTCCCGCCGTTTTTGAGGGACCGAATGTCGCTCGCCGGAAAGGAGGATCCGGGTGCGACCTTGAAGCGCACCGGATCATCCGCCGGCGAGTGGCTTCCGCCCTGCCGCTTTTCCCCCGAGAACCCCTCCAGCAGATGCACCGCCTTGAAAAAATCAAAGCAATAGGGGGCGTCGTAGAGGGCTTCCTTTACAGGAGGATTCTGTTTCCGTTTCTCGGTGGCCATGCCTTTATCACTTCCGCTCGCTGGAGACTCTTCAGCACCAGCCTGGAAAAGGAGTTGATGGATACGTACTGGGCCAGAAAGCGCTCCAGAACCGACGCGAAGAGAAACACGCTGGAGCCCACGAACTTGTCTTCGTTCACAAGAATCGTCACCTCGACCCCCCTTGAAAAGGCCCGTTGCAAGCGCATGGTGACATGCTCCATGCCAACCGCTTCGATCCCCCCGATCTGATGCTTTGTCACCGGCGAGTCATGGATGTCATAGAGGGTCAGAAGCTCCTTCAGCCCCTGGCCGTTTTTCTCCACAAGTGAGAGGTAATTCAAGGACAGGTGCGATATGAGCCGCCACTGGAGGCGGCTGCCGACCCTGGGCCGGCGGGGCAGCGTGGGGTTCATCAGGCACCGGATGCCCTCTATGGGGCACTCCTCTTCCATGGTGAAGTCGTTCAAGAGCCCGCCCGGCGTGAGCCTCGCCGGGAGATCCCGGTTCGTGCAGGTGGTCTGGACGGTAAGGGCCGCGCACTCGGGCTGGGCGGCGCTCAGCCCGCCATCGGTAAAGGAGAGCAGAACGTCCATGCCCTCGTCGTTTTTCCGGGGGGATTTTCTGCGCTGGAGGTGCCAGTAGACGCCCCCTTCCTCTTCCTTTTCGCAGTGATCCAGGCTGTAAAAGGGCTGATAGGAAACCTCCCTGCGGTTGTCTTCGCTGAGCCCCTTGACCCTGTCGATACTGAAGACCTCGGTTGTCATCTTGGTGTTGACGTCGTGGTAGACCGGGTACCGGCTCTTGCGATGTTCGACCCGGATGGGAAGGGCGATCTGCTTGAAAAGATTCACCGCCGGCGTGGTATAAAGGGCGAAGGTGTCCCGGTTGATTAGCAGCCCCCGTGCCTGCTTGCAGTCGAAGAAGATCCGTATTTCAAAAGCGTTTCCTTCCATGTGCCGCAGGCACTCGAGCCCCTGGATATCGAAGTAGAGGAATTTTTCCGGGAACCCGAAATATTCGTAGAGCAGCCGGTAGCCGTCAAAGGACTGCTCCGGCCAGGGCAAGAGGGCCTCTTGCCGGGAGAACCCGGCCGGCTGAATCCGGTCCGCCGAAAGACGCTGAATGTCCCCGTCCTTTCGGACCCCGTTGGTCTCGGTGAAAGATTTTATCTCCACCTGGACGGCGTTGTTCACGATACGCTCGTACATCTTGAAAACGTGCTGCTGGTGACCGTTGAGGGAAAACCGCAGCTTCTCCGGCCAGTCGATCTTGTCGAGGGTCAGCTTGGCCGCGGCCTTCAGTTCGATCTTGATGCCGCTTTCGGCCTCCAGGCCCGGATTTTTCGGGAAGGCCACGGCCGCACCTGTAATCTCGAGGGGCAAAAGCCGCACCGCCTGCGTCGTGGTGAAGGTGAGCCGGGTCTCCTTTATGGGCGAGGAGAAGAGCCGCGTGCCCCTTGATATCTGAAAACCCGATGGCGGTACGTTCGAAAGCCGCGGCTTGAACTGCACGAGGGTGATGGCCGGAAAGGGGCGCGTATAGTGCGGGTAGACGATCTGAAGGAGCGATTCGGTGAGCTCCGGGAAGGCGTCATCCAGTTTTTTCTGGATCCTGCCGGTCAGAAAGGCGAAGGCCTCCAGCAGCCTTTCCGTGTGCGGATCCTCGCAGCGGTCCGGCTCGAGAAGAAGGCGGCTTGCGATCTTGGGGTATTTCTCCGCGAACTCCGCTCCGGATTCCCGCATGAAGGTCAGCTCGCGCTCATAATATTGAAGCAAGGGGTCGTCCATCATTCATTCCTATGTGGGCATCTGGACCCTGTACTCTCCCCGGTCGACCGAAAACCAGGTGTCGAAAAGGATCGGCTCCCGGATCGGGTCCGCATGCAGGGTGGCGCTGATGGAAAAACGCAGCTGCCGCTCGTTTCCCTCCGCCGTGTTGAAGATTACCGAGACGTCCTTCAACCTGGGCTCGAACCTTTCGATCGCCTTTTTGATGCTGCCCCTGAGGGCCTTTTTCACATGGGGATCCTTGGGGTTTTTAGAGACAAAATCCTCGAGTCCGTAAACGTAGAAGGAATCATTGACCAGCCGATAGCTCCCGGGGGGGGATACGATCCTGCGCCGGGTGTTCAAGAGGTGCTCCACATCCCGAAGCACCGCCTTTCGCACGAATTCCATCTCCTCTCCGGCCGCCCCCAGGAGGCCTTGCTCCGTGTCCCTTGTGAGCCTGTCGAAAATCGAAAGCTGTATGAGTTGGTTCGACCGATGGTTATGCATGGTGATATAGATCCTAAAAGACGATCAAGGCCGAATAAAAGTTCGGCGCCACTCTTCCCAGGGCGCAAGGCGGCCAGAGGTAAGATGGAAATGGGCAAGACGCCTGGATGGCGGCCGATGCCGCCATCCAGGCGATTGGGTTATCAGACCTTGCTGTTCTTCTGCAGGTCCCAGCCGGACGCGACGTTGCCGGCGGCGCCGCCGCCGTGGCGTTTCTGCTGAGTGTAGCTCCACTCGATCTTGCCGAAGTTGATGGCCACTTCCTCTGTGGGGAAATCCCCGCCGCCGTTGGTCGAGATGCTGCTGATGAGGCAGTTTGTCAATTTGTACTCCATGAATTTCATTTTGTTCGTACCGGCGCGGCACAGTTCCACGGTGATGGTGTCGATGTGGGTGCCGTCCGCGCAGGCAATGGCCAGCTTGGGACTGGCCATGTCCATCTGCTTGGTAAAGGTGAAATCATGGAAGTCGGCCCGTTCCGCGCTGGCGCCGCCGACGCTGCTGGCCGTCGAAGAGACGCTCTGGGCAAGGCCGTGGTTGTAGGAGATCATCTCGATCCAGTTCTGGTGCTTGTCATCGGAGCTCTCTCCCGGGATGCCTGAAATCTGAATGAATCCATCAAATGCCATAGCTCTTTTTCCTCCTTTTCTTCTGTATGGTGCTGGTGTTTGAATAGGGATACATGACGCGGTTATTTCTCCCGCGGCCGCTCATCGGCCGCGGTACCTGTGGTGCCCTGAATTGGTGAGCCCGCGATCGTCAGGCGTTCGCAGGCGGCGGCAGTTCCGCCACCAGGCGAAGCGAAACGGTCAGCTCGTCCAGCTGATAGTGGGGGCGTAAAAACGCAACGGCCTTGTAGGCGCCGGTTTTGCCCGGGATCTTGGATACCTCGATCCTGGCCTCCCGAAGGGGGAATCGCGCCTTCATCTCCTGGCCCGCGCTGTCGTCCAGAACCACGTATTTGCTGATCCAGTTGTTCAGGAACTTCTCTGCCTCCTCCCTGGACAGGAAGCTGCCGATCTTGTCGCGCATCATGGACTTGAGATAATGCGCAAAGCGGCTGATCGCCATGATGTACTGCAGCTGGGAGGACAGCCGCGCGTTGGCATTGGCAAGGTCCGTGTCGTAGCGTTTGGGCTTGTTGGTGGATTGGGTGCTGAAAAAGGCCGCATAGTCCGTTCCCTTGCAGTGAACGAGCGGAATCAGTCCCAGGTCGGCAAGCTCCTTTTCCCTTCTGTCCGTGATGGCGATTTCCGTGGGGCATTTGAGCGCCACCTCGCCCTCGTCGGTTCTGAAGGTGTGCGTGGGAAGACCCCGCACCAGGCCGCCCCCCTCGACGCCCCGGATGGCCGCGCACCAGCCGTACTTGGCAAAGGCATCGGTGAGCCGGGTGCTGAGGGCGTAGGCCGCGTTCCCCCAGAGATATTTCTTGTGATCCGTGCCGTCCACGTCTTCCTCGAAATTGAATTCCTCTACCGGGATGGTTTCGTTGCCGTAGGGAAGGCGCATCAGGATATGCGGCAGGCTCAGCCCCACGTAGCGGGAGTCTTCGCTCTGGCGGAAGGCGGTCCACTTCACGTATTCGGCGGAGGTGAAAATTTTGGCCAGATCCCGGGGGCCGCCGAGCTCCGTAAAGCTTTCCCAGTTGAACAGCTTGGGGGAGGCTGCCGACAGAAAAGGCGCGTGGGCCGCCGCCGCCACCTGTGAAATCTTTTCGAGAAGCGCCATGTCCTGGGGAACGAAACTGAATTCGTAGTCCCCGAGAAGCGCGCCGTAGGAATGCCCGCCGAACATGCCGAACTCCTCCTCGTAGACCTTCTTGAAGAGGGCGGACTGGTCGAATTCCGAAGCCTTCTCCATATCCTTCAACAGTTCCTTCTTGCTCACGTTCATCACCTTTACCTTCAGCCGCTCGCTGGTCTCGGTTTCGTGAACCAGGTAGCTCAAGCCCCGCCAGGAGGCTTCGAGCTTCTGAAACTCGGGGTGATGCATGATGCTGTTCAGCTGTTTGGAGATCAGCTCGTCAAGGGCCGCGATGCGGGCATTGACCATCGTCTCGGTATCCTTGGAGAGGGTCATCTGGCCGTCCATGACCTCTCTGGCGAACTCGGCGATGATTTCCTTTGCCCATGGGCGCTGGCTCTCCTCGCGAACCATGTCGCTTGCATCGATAATGCTGTCGAGCACGCTTGCCTCCGCCGCCGCGGACGCCTCCGGCCGCTCCTCCATCAGGGTCTGGTGTTCTTCCATGGCTGTTTATCCTTTCGTCACGATTCCTGTTGGTCCTGGGGGGGCTCATCCGGGCTGCCCTCGCCGCCGTCCATTTCGCTGCCGATCTTTTCGAGGATATCGGTGCGGGAGACGGCGTCTTGCAAGAGGGCGCCCAACTTGTCGTTGCCATCCAATTTCCCGAGCAGATTGTAGAGCTTCCTTCTCGCCTCGACGAGCTTCCGGAGGGGCTCCACCTGGCGGGCGATATTCTCCGGATGAAAATCGTCCAGGGACTTGAAGTGCAGCTCGACGCCCATCTTGGTATCGTCGTCCGTCAGTTCGTTCTCCACGCTGAGGGTCAGTCGCGGCGCCACTCCCTCCAGTACGCTGTCGAAGTTGTCTCGATCGATTTCCACGTACTTTCTTTCCTTGAGCGGTGGCAGCGGCTTTTCCGGATTCCCCGAAAGATCACTCAGCACCCCCATAACGAAAGGGATCTCTTTCTGTTCGACATCATCGCCGATTTCCACATCATAGGTGATGTGAACCCGGGGGGGGCGGACTCGGTCCAGCTTGTGTTGCGTGCTTTCGTCCATGTTCTTTCCTCCTTATGGGGTTAAACCTGTCGTTTACTCGATTCTGTAAGCAGCCGCCTTGGTGATGTTCAGGGTGCATAGCTTCCGGAAAAGCTGCCGGGTCCTTTCCGAGTCCTCCTCCTGGCTGTCCGTCTTCAGGCATCGATAGAGGGTCTCGACGACCTCGGCGATCCAGGCCGGGTGCTCCCACTGATCGAGGTGCAGGGATTCAATCAGCTCATGGAGCCCTTCCACGAGGGGAAGGGCCAGGTCGGGACGGCCGGCCTTCAGGCATAGTTTGGCGACGAGCAAAAGATTTCTGTTCTTTTCCCGGACCGATGGCGCCAGCGATGCCGCGGCCAGCAGCTGATCCAGGGCGGACTTCAGCTGCCCGTCGCTGAGCTTTCCGGAAACCTGCCGCCACAGACGCTTTTCCTCGCCGGATATGTCCGAGATGGCCCGCTGGCTCATCAGCCACTGATCGGTGAGCACCGTCGGCGGAACTGCAGGCGGACTTTCATCAGGGGCCGGGGCCTCTGTCTTTGCCTCGGTCTTGGGCGTCTCGGGTTTCGGCAGGATCTCCATCTCCTCCTGGCGGCTGACTTCGCTCTTTTGCTTTTCCCTGAGGATTTGCGCCACAAGCAACGAGCAGGCGTCCAGGGCCTTGCCGATCCGGGTGAAGCCCGGCGGGTCCGGTGAAAACTTTTCATCGACCACCGTTTCCAGTGCCTTCAGATCCCGCTGGCAGCGGTCCAACTGATCCCCGAGTCGCCGGTAAAACGCGATGGCGCTCAGATTGACGGCGCTGGTAAAACCGTCGGCGGTCACCGGCTCTCCCTCGGCCGGTGTTCGAAGCCGCTGCGCCTGCTGTCCCTTCGTGGATTCTTCCGTCCTTCTGGATTCTTCCCAGTCGAAATAGGAGTATCCCCGCGTTTTTGCAGGGTCGCAGAGGGGAACCTGGACCAGGGCTTCGGGCAGTTTTTCGTCCAGAAAGGCCAGCGGGCCGATGCGATACTCCAGATCACCGTCCTCCATGGCGGGAAAAAGCGATTCCCAGTATCGCCCGATCAATTCCGTGAGGTATCGCAGCCCCGTGCTCAGGCCGTCATACCCATCCCGGTTCAGCAGGGCCTCGGTCAGCCAGCAGCCGATCTGGAGGTCCTTGCTTCGATGGGTCAGCGCTTCACTGCACAGTGCGATGACCCGCTTCCAGTCCGCCGACTTGATATCGGTTTTCCACGGGCCCTGGGTGAGGGGATGCTCCGCGCGCCTGGCCTCCCGGATTTCGTCGTAGACGCCGGTGTAGCGCAAATCTTCGCCGGCCGGCGTTTTGCGCGAAATCGGCTTCAGGAGCTTTTTCATGTCAAAGGATGCCGGCGCCATGGCTCTCCTTATCCCCCAATGACCACAACCACGTAAAATCCGATGCCTGAAGCGTGGCATGCATCACGGCCACCGTAATGCGTCCACCGGTTTCACCGATAAATACGGCCATGGGGGACTCGTATGGACGCCTGCTCAGGACGTTGCTGCAAAAAACCAGGGTGCGCGGAAGATTCTCCGGTGATTTGCAGTCGATCCTGAAGAGTCGGCGCTGCCCCTCCCGGTGCTCATCGAACGTCACGTCGTTGTAGAGGGTCGGTGCGTCGTATACCCGCTGCAGGTATCGGTGCCACGTCGGCTCGGGGGGGACGATGAGCTGCAGGGCATCCTTGAGCTGATCCAAATCCTGGTATCTCGCGGCCGATACATACTCCAGGCCCTTCCATGCCGACTCCATGGCGAAGGGCATCAGGGAACAGTTGGCCGGCCATTGATCCAACTCCCCGGCGCCGAGGTAGAGCAGGGGGAAGCTTCTGCCGTAACTGTCGCTGCTGTTTCGCACCAGGCCGCAGACGACCTCCATGGCCATCCCCCGGGTCCAGAAACGCCAGGAGCGATGCCGGGTCCGCAAAGGAGATTGCGGGCTGATGCGTGAAAATCCATTGTCCACCCATTGCGTGAAGCTCTGGAAAAGCGGCGTCGGGTCGCCGGCGCAGATGAAATCCGCGATCCCGGGGTGCTTTCCCCATGCAAACCATTTCCACGTGTTCCGATTGCTCATTTGCCGCGGTCGCCTTTTCAATAGGAGGAGATGATCCTGGCCGGGGGACTGCCGGGAGCTGTCCTCATCAGTTGGATGATGGGCCGGATCTGTCGCTCTTGGAGCTGATAGATCACTTCGATCTTCGTTACGCCGAAACGCTGGAAATCGGCCCGGTTTTCAGGGAAGTCCGACACCGTGAAATCCCTTTTCCCCATGGAAAAGTCCCTGAGGAATCTGGCGAAGGCATAACGGCCCGTGTATTTTTTCGTCAGCACGACATCCCCCAGATAGATTTTCAAACTGACATCACCGCCTTCGGATGGGGACCAGGTAAAGGTGTTTTCCAACGGATACTGCCGGTTCACCAGAACAGTGGCACCGTTCGGATGTTCAAGGGACAGACGGGTCATATCGGGTTTGACTTTGGCGCCCGTGTTCACATTCGTGGGCAGGGCCGTGATGTCGACGCGGTAATTCTGGCCGTGCGTTCCGGTGACATCCCGCCAGCGTTGCCCCCGCCCGATGTACCGGAAGAAGCGTGTCTTGAAGGATACCGAGCATCCCCGGCATTTCCGCGCGAAATATCCGCGCCTGGAAGTTTGCGCCATAAACGGGTCCGCATAGGTCTCGACAAACCGGGGGACCTTCCCGTTACTGCCGAAGAGGAGCTCGTCCATGCGGTTGCGCTCGTAAATGCCTTCCGATGTGACAACGACCTTTTGGTCCCAGAGCTGTTGAAGTTGCCGCGAGGCCTGTCGGACCGTATAGGCCCACAGGTCATCCACCGGCCCGGTCACCAGGCACCAGAAGGGATCCTTTCCGGCCTCTTCGTCCTGGAAAGAAGCGTTCTTGTCCAAAACCGTCCGTAATTGATCGACCGCCCTGTAGGCGGCGGAGACCACGGATTTGCCGCCGATGCCACGGTCCTGGAAACCGGCCTTGGCTATCTCGTAGGCGCCGCTGCAGGAGTCACAGATGCCGTCAAATCCTTTGAGCGTCTTGATGTATTGCGAATATGCCTTTTTGCCCTCGCCCATCTGGCTCTTATCCATGACGCCCTTGGCGACTCTGGCAAGGAGCCGGGTTTTCATGGAAAGCCTGCTGAGCGCACCCTGGGCTTCCGGGTTGCCGGTGACGGCATCGCCGGCCGCGGCGCTGGCAGCGGCTTGGCGAATAATGTTGAAATTCCGGATATGGGTCAGCCAGTCGCATCGCTTGTCGTCGGATGCCAGCTTCAGGCTCGGCCATCGGCTGCCGGCCCCCGGGAAAAGTTCCTTGCCCAGCCTGTCCAACAGACCCAGATAGGGGCTTTGTTCTCCGGTCAGCCGGGAAACGGCGGCATTCCATTGGGCGTCGGTTGTAAATAGGGTTTTTCCCTGACCGAAATTTCTGCAGAAGTTCATCCAGGCGGCGTAATAGGCATCCCGGTACCAGGCGGCGAACCGCTCCCTGGGTTTGGCGATAGAAACCGGCTGTTCAAGCGCCGGGGCCAGTTCACCGGTCACGAAATTGCCGATCAGCCGTTTTCCCTCAAGGGTGAAGGCCGCCGGTACGCGGACCTGGGAGGTCGTGTCGTTTGGAGGATTCCAGAACCCGGCAAGGGTGACGGATTTACCCTCCAGCTGGCGGTCGGCCCAAGTGACGAGCCAGCGCAGATTCCCCTGGCCATCGGCGAAATAATTGCCCAGCAGCCGTTGCATTCCCAGGAGGCTTTTATTCAGGACCTCCACATCCGGCTGCCAGGCCACATACCGCAGGTAGGCCCGTTTATATTCATCCATGACCTCACTCACGGCCGCCGAGCGATCCCCATGCAGAATCATCAACGCATAGTCGGGATCCGGCAGCTTCTGGAGTTGATGCAGGTCGGCGCCATCGAGCCGGGCCTTGATGATGTTGATTCGTCTTATAAGAAAGGGCAGATAGGTGACGGCGGGCACCGATGCGTTCTGATGCCACCCGCCGTCGGCGATTTTCCCTTCGATCCGGATGTTGATATCTGCATCGAAGTGTTCGTAGAAGCGTTGGCAGTAGCGTTTCTTGAGGCGCTTTTCCAATTCCAGGCTTTCGTTGAGTCCCAGGCGCGGAAACCGCCATGAGCGGTTTTCCGCCTCGATCTGCTGTATCTGGCGGCCGAATTTGTCCATGATGCCGATGTCGACAATGGGGTCGTTCTTGAACAGGATCGCCTTCTTATAGACCGGTGAGACGATATTGAAGGCGATTTTGTTTTCGTTCCATGAATGGGTCAGGAAGATACAGGCGATCAGCATCAGGGTGACAAACCCCGTCAGCCACAGATTGTGTGTCAGCCGGTGCCACTCCTTGGCGCTGCGGGTCATGGTGTGCAGGGGGCGGTCCGCCGGCACGATTTTCTCGAAAAAATCGTGCAGGAAAAAGCCGTTTCCCGTATCCGGCAACTCGTGGTTTTCGATATTGCCGGCCTGATCGGCTTGGCTGGAAACAGGTCTGCCCGTCTGCCGGCCGCTGCAGAAATAGATGCCCCGGATCCCAGCCAGTTCCTGGAAGGGGTTGTCCTTGAAGGCGCCCTTGCAAAAGCCGATCAGACCGTTTTGCAATCTCGCGAACTCATCGGGGAACAGGAGCACTTGCGGTTGGAGATAATGCCGGTCCTTCACCTCGTCCTTATTTACCAAAATCAGTCGAATGTCCTTGAGCTTTTCGATCAGGGTGTCGATGGCCTTCTGGATAAAGACCGTGATGTCCGATTCGCCGTCGTGGTTCATTATTCCCATGGCCTGTTTCAGGCAGGGTTCCGGCAGCAGCTCGTAGTAACGATTCATGCCGTAGACCAGATCGGATTTGGTCACCATCAGGTAGATGGGAATCCGGGCGCCCATCACATGAATCACCTCGTCGATTCGCCTTCTGATGGTGCGGCCCTCGTCCTGGATCTGTTCGGGATCGGCCTCGAGCAGCTGATCGGCCTCGACGGTTACGATGATGCCGTTGATCGGTTCGCGCTTCCTGTATTTCACCAGGTGGTTGAGAAATGCCTGCCATTCCCCCCGGTCCAGATCCTGATTACGGTGCATGGCATAGCGCCCGGCAGTATCGATGAGCACGGATTCATCGAAAAACCACCAGTCGCAGTTGCGGGTGCCCTCGATGCCGGAGATCCGGTTGATATCCCCGAAGGGGGACGGCAGCCGGGCACTCTTGATGGCGGTGGACTTGCCGGAGCCGCTCTTGCCGATGATCAAATACCAGGGCAGGGCATACAGCGGGTTGCCGTGTCCCTTCAGGTGTGAGTTTTTCAGGGTGGAGACCGCCTCCTTGAACCTCCTGCGCAATTCCCTGGAGGCGTCATCGAGGGCGGAAATATTGCCCGGCATGTTTTCGGTGCCGATGATACCGTTTACGAATTTCTTTTCCTTTCGCTTCTGCCAGAGCTTCCTTAACAAAAAGCCGATGATCAGGGCCGATAGAAGGCAGATCAGAATCATGGCCTTGCCCCACCACTGCAGATCGAGTCCTTGAATATGCAGGAGCAATGCCCAGAGCAAAAGGGCGCAGAAAATGACGATCATGGCGATCAAAAGGAATCTTGCGGCCTTGATGAGTTTGTTTTTTAGCATGCGGCTACCGCTGGATGAATTGGCTCAAGTCCAACTTGAGCAGGTATTTATAAACGAGCATCAGGCCGAAAAAGAGCCCGATGGGGCACAGACCGATCAACACGGGAAGCGCCCGCCATGAAAAGGTTTTCCGCCGGGGCGGGGGTAACTCCAGTTGTTTCTGATACGCCTCGGGAAACAGGCGCCTGTTCTCAAGGGTGGGCTCCCCGGCGGAACTGCCATAGAGTCGTCTCAGGTTTGATGCCTTCAGGTGATCGAGAACCACCCTGTCGCCCTTTTCAACATATCGTCCACTCAGACCGAGGGTCAGGCAGTAATAGGCGACCTCCCGGACGTCCCGGGCTTCGTGGCCGAGTTGGTCCAGCCGTTCGAAAAATTCCATTCCGCCGTCCGAGATATTGAAATATCGCCGCTGCAGGGGTTCCCTGGCCCAGCTTCGCGTATGCTCCCAGGCGGAATTCAATATCGCTTCATCGATCCAGACGATCACGGACAGTTTGGCATAGCTGTAGTCCTGGTCCGGGAACCTGCCCTTCTCTTTCAGTTTGAGACTATATTCCAGGAGCCGGTCGATATCCTTTGTCACCTTTTCGAAAGACGGTTGCTTCTCGCCTATAAATCGGACCGTTTGGACGACATAGACGATTAGATACATAAAACAGTCGATGAGACGCATCATTCATCCCTTCCGGTGATCATGAGCTCGATTTTGGCGTCCGGCGGTGCGCTCGTCCAACTCAGGGCCAGCTGCTTTTCTTCTATGATTCCGGTCCAATAGGCGCTCTTGTGGTTAATGATGAAGTAGACGCCCATGTTTCTCCTGGGCAGTTCTGAGGGGGGATGCTCGATATGCTTAATTTCGATGCCGGGCAGGGACTGGGCCACCAGCTTCGGCATGTCGGCCGGGGCGCTGAGTTTGGCCAATCCCTCCAGCTCTGCTTTGACTTTATCCGCCGCCGCCTCGGATTCAACCACCAAATAATACCGTCTCTTTCCCTGAAACAGATTGGGCGCCAGTTCCAGCTGGTAGTATTGTCCGTCGTCCGCGAAGGAGGCGACATATTCCGGGTCCGCCGCGATGTCCTCCATCAGCATTGAAAGAATGGCTTTTGCCCGGTTGAAACAGGCGGAAAGGTCCTCATGGTTGTACTCGAACAGATAAAAGGGACTCTCCTTTGAAATATGAACCAGGTTGATCTTGGTGGAAAAGGTGGATAGCTCCCCGATCAGCTGGCACAGTATGCCGTAGAGCGTCCAGGGATGAACGGCGGTACCGCTGCCGATCAAATGCCTCAGGATGGGGGAGAAACGGTTCAAGGTTCTCAGGGTCAACAGAAAGATCATATCCTTGGTTCCGAATTCTGCCGTATGCACGCCCCTGTCCTTCTTGCTGACCTCCAGCCTGTTGGCGGTGGAGGTGATCAGTTCACTGACGGATTTCACGTTCCGCTCGAGGGATTCAGAAGAAAAAATGGACAGACCGGGGGGGATGAAATCGGGAGATAGGACGATATTGCCCTTGATCGTTTCGAGCCGGGCGATGGGGATTACTTCGAAGTCGCCGATGCTGCGCTCCTCCTCTTCCCACAGAAGTTTCAAAACATACCGCAAGCGTTCCACGGGAAGCGATTCGCTGTCCTCGTAGAAATCGGCCAGGTTTTCGGTTTCATCCTCGGCGGTAAACCGGGTGGGAACCGTGGAGAAGGACTCATAGTGCCGTGGATCGGAGACATTCTTTCCGCCAAGGGCCAGTTTGCGAATCCCCAGGTAAACGGTGAAGGGCGTCCCCTTGTCCTTCCACGCCTTTCCAAAGTTCCGGGACTCCAGGACGGCGTTGCCGGGGAAAAATACATGGGTCATGTCCCGGAACCTGAATTCGCCGCTGATCACGTTGAAGACTTCGTTCGCCAAGGCCTCGGCGTGGATGACGATGCGGCCCGTGCCCCACATGAACGGACGGACATAGCGATTCAGCGGTTCGATGAGGGACTGGAAGTAGTGGTCCTGCCACTGAAAGTGATGGGGCTGCAGAAAAAGTCCCTCGTGCCAGAAGATGGGTTTGGCGGTAAACTCCTGCCCGGGCGCGTCGTGGCTATCGGCACTCATCGGCGCATCCCTTATCCGTTACGAGGAGTTTGGCGGATTCGATCTGATCCGGTCCCAGTACCAATTCCATATGCAAGGCACAGGGAATGCACTGGTATTCGTTTTTAAATAAGCTGACCCGTTTTTTGCGAACCTGGATCTCTTGACAGCGCACCATGCGAGAGGCGCTGAGCTCTCCCGAATACCCGGTGACAACGGCAAAGTATTGCGTCCCCTCGGCGCGATCCAGGGTGAGGGTGATGTTGTCGCCGGCGCGAATGACCTTGTCGGTGACAGCCGTCACGCTGGAATCGAACATCCTGCATTCCAGCAGCTTTCGGATGCCGTTGGCATTCTGGGTCAGTTGGTCGAAAGTGTTGCGGTCGGAGAGCTGATAAAAGCAGACATAGAGGGTGTGCGACTCGTTGTTGAACAGGTTCAGCAGCCGATCAGCCCGGATATGGACATGAATTGTCGCCTCTTCGAATTTCCATTCGGGTTTCTTGATGGTCTGGACACACGCCGAAAGAATGAAACACAGGGCGATAACCAAACAGATGCGCCGGCACTGATTCATGGCAACCTCCACACAATTTTAGAACCATTTACAAAACTCAGATCAAGTATTGGAACAGCTGGCGCTGTGCAACCGCTTGATACCAAGACAACAATTGGTCGCAAGTTGCATGCCAGAAAATGCTTAAAATTCAATAGGTAATAATAAAAGAGAGTTGCGTTCGGCGGCAAGTAATTATGCGTATCACTAAATATGTATTTCTGCGTAGTAAAAAAAGGTAATACTGAGAAATTGTTTCTATATACTTTTTTAAAGTCTGAGCCTATGGCTGGTCGGGGTGGCGTTGTCTTGATTTAAGACGATTTGATTGTTATGGTCATTAACCGTAATTTATGGTGTAATAATAACATTTCCGTATACTTTTTAAAGGCAGGACACTCATCCAAATGAAATCTCAAACAACCGGGTTTTCAGTACGCTCCAAGATCTGGATCGAAGATGCGGGCGGCCAGGTGATCTTCGGCCTGGGCCGTTATCGCATCCTGGAGGCTATCCAGCGGTTGGGGTCCATGAATGCAGCAGCCAAGGAGTTGCGCATGAGCTATCGGGCGCTCTGGCTGCGAGTGCGCAGCTCCGAGGAGCGCATGGGCAGGAACCTTGTCGTTCGGGACGGGAAGGGCTCGGCGCTGACGCCCTTTGCTGAAAACCTGATGAAACAGTATAAGCGGCTTCTGTCGGTGATACAGACGGAAACGGATGAGGTCTATGAGAACATGATTACCGACACCCTGAGATAGGCCCCTTTCAAGTTCGCGAGACCGGCAGCAGCACGGTGAAGGTGGTGCCGACACCCGGCTCGCTTTCCACCTCGATGACGCCTTTCATGGAATCCACCAGACCCTTCACGATGGGCAGTCCGAGCCCCGTTCCGGTGATGAAGCGGGTCTTATTGTCCTTTACGCGGTAGAACTTCTCGAAGATCTTCTCCAGGTGTTTTGCCTCGATGCCGAAGCCCGTGTCCTGAACCCGCACCCGCAGATTGACGCCCGCCTGGTCCGCCGCCACCTTGATTTCTCCTCCTTCGGGAGTGTAGTGGATAGCGTTGGTGATGAGGTTGCCGAAGATGCTCTCCAGGGCCAGGGGGTCGGAGGTGAGGGGCGCAAGCGGCTGCTCGGGCAGATCCAGCGTCAGGTGCAGTCCCTTGGCCTGGGCGCTGGCTCCCAGAAAATCGACGATTCCCGAAAGCATCGCCTCCAGCTGTACCGGTTTGGACTCATGGCAGACAGTGCCGCTTTCAATCCGGGAAAGATCCAGTAAATCGCCGATCAGGGAGATGAGGCCCTGGGTCTTCTCCTTGGCTCTGGAAAGCAGATGGGCGTCGTTTTTGGATATCTCTCCCACCATGTCGTTCATCACCAGGGCCAGCTGCTCATGAATGGTGGACAGGGGACTCCTGAGTTCATGGGAGACCTTGGCCACGAATTCGGATTTGAGCCGGTCCAGCACCTTGGTGGTGGTGATATCGGAGAAGTTGACCACCGTCCCCAGACATTCGTTTTTCTCCCCCACCACGGGCCGGGCGCGGGCGATGAGAAAGGTCTCCCCCGGGCCTGCGAATTCGTAGGGCGCGATATCGTCGTAGTCCACGTGGCACCCCTCGGAGATTTCCACGATCAGCTGGCACAGCCCCTCATCTGCGATGTACTGGTCCACCGGGTGCCCCGTTTCCTGTGCCGGCGTCAGCCCCAGGCACTGGCGGCAGGCCGGATTCATGAGTACCACCCGGCCGCTGGCATTGGTGACCA
>CAYOXD010000070.1:0-12234 GCA_964407825.1 uncultured Desulfobacterales bacterium
TGGTTCTGGAATCGATCTGGTTTTTTCTGTGGGGTCTTCTCTGGGCGGTGTATTTTATGACCGACGGATTTGACCTTGGGATAGGCGCGCTTCTTCCCTTCCTGGGAAAAAGCGAAACCGACAAACGCATCATGGTCAATGCGCTGGGGCCGCTATGGGACGGAAACGAAGTGTGGCTTATCACGGCGGGCGGCGTAACCTTCGCGGCCTTCCCGACCGTGTATGCGGTCATGTTCTCCTCCCTCTATTCGGCCCTGATGCTGGTGCTTTTCTCTCTGATTATTCGTGGGGTTTCCTTCGAGTTCCGGGGAAAGGTGGACAGCCCGGGATGGCGCCGGTTGTGGGATACGTGCATCTTCCTGGGAAGCGCGCTACCGGCCCTGCTCTTCGGCGTTGCTTTCGGCAACATCTTCGAGGGGATCCCCATCGATGCCTCCCATATCAACCATGGCAACCTCTTCTCGCTGCTGAATCCATACGGGCTTCTGTCGGGGGGCCTCTTTGTTCTGCTCTTTCTGACCCACGGCGCCCTTTGGCTGTGCATCAAGACCGAGGGAGAACTCCAGCAGCGGGCATCGGCAACGGTGAAGGTCCTGTGGCCGATTCTCCTGGGCGTCGCCGTGGTATTCCTCATCGCAACCGGCTTTTTCACCCGCCTCTACGATAACTACGTGGCCTACCCGGCGCTCTTTCTGGTGGTGCTGATTACCGTGGTGGGGCTTCTGGGGGTGAAGCTTTTCTCCCTTCGGCAGCAATGGTTCAAGGCCTGGTTCTCCTCGGCCCTGACCATCGTCGGCGCAACCTTTTTCGGCGTCATCGGGCTCTTTCCCGCCCTGTTCCCTTCGAGCATCAATGCGGCCTACAGCCTGACGGCCTTCAATGCGTCGTCGAGTCCCCTGACCCTGAAAATCATGCTCACGGTGACGCTCATTTTCGTCCCAATTGTTCTTTGCTACCAGGCCTGGGCCTACAACCTGTTCAAGGGCAAGGTCACGCCCGAGAGCCTGGCCGAAGAGGGAATGTATTAGAAAAGCCTCCTCCTCTGTCATGGGTCCAAGGGCCCATGACAGCCGCAGGAGATATCGCGCGGCATCTTCACTTCCCTCCCACAGAGCAAGGGGAGCTTTGCAATTCCGCTCCCCTTGCTCTACCCCGCAGCTGCAACAACGGGGTCTATTCTTCCATGCAGAAGGCGGTTAGGCCTGCTTCTTCTGCTTCGTCTTGCTGTTCTTCAGCCGACATTTACCGTTGGTGCCTCGCCAGATTTTTCCGCGTTTCGTTCTTCGATCTCCTTTACCCATGTTTTTCCCTCCACGCTCGGTGATTAAACATTATATCGACGCCGCTTCCATGGCGATCATCGGTCCAGACCTTCCTGCCAACTTGCGGCATAAAATTTTTATTTATATACCACTGCCATAATCATATCAAGGGGTAAAGCCCCGTTGCGCACGGGGTATTCATTCCAGCTGCACTGGTCAGCCGTTCGTCGTCGTTGTAGTCGTAGTCGTAATCGGTAGACAGCAGAAACTCGGTCACGGATAGCCCGATGACAATCGATTTCCGATTAACAACGACTGGGTTGGGGGCTGCCTCGCGCCCTCAGGGGTCTTCCTTACCCCGGAAGGTTTCAATGGACAGCACCGTCACCGTATCCCCGGCGCATTCCCATCGAACATCAAGATCGTAGAGGCGCATTCCGAAATCCCGTTTGACAGGTTTTTCATGATAATACCCGGGCCGGGGATCGCCCTTCAAAATGCCGGTCACAAGTGCCCTGAGCTGGGGCAGACGGGAGGAAAACCGCCGGCAGGCCGCCTCAGCCGCCGCTGAAAAGACCACCTCGAAGTCCCTGCCGGGCGGGGTTTGGGCAAAGCCGCCCGAGGCCGAGGGGAGACTGTCCGCATAGGGCAGGTAGGGCTTTATATCCAAAACCGGCGTCTGGTCCAGAAAGTCGACCCCAGCGATGCGCAGCAAAAGGGAGCCGGCCTCGCGGATCAGCCCGTTGAGCCGGACCGCCGACAGGCCGATGGGATTCGGCCGGAATCCGCTGCGGGTGGCAAACACGCCGATGCGCTCATTGCCCCCCAGGCGGGGAGGCCGGACCGTGGGGCGCCAAGAGCCCCGGGCAAGACCGTGGAAAATGAAGAGGACCCAGATGTGGGAGAAGCGCTCCAGACCCCTGAAGGCCTCCTCGCGGTCATAGGGGGAATGAATTTCAAGCGATGCCGTCGCTTCCGGCACCAGGCCCGGCTGCCGGGGAATACCGAATTTTTCTTTGAAGCAGGAATGAATCGTGCCGATGGGCTCACACGTCAGCGTCATGAGCTTCTCTTCCCACCGCTTTTTCCAGCCGGCACCTCAGCGGCCCTTCCGGACGAGGCCCCAGCGCCCCCCCTTGAACGTCTCCTTCAATTTCCGGCCGAGGGACTTTTTGATCCTGACCTGAAGATACAGGTCTCCGGGCCGCCCCCCATGCTTTCCGGGCTCGCCCATGCCGCCAAGCCGGATCCGTTGGGTGTCCCGGGTGCCGGCGGGGATTTTAACCACCAGCTTCTTCTTTAACTTGCGATGGCGATAGGCATAGGGACCTCCATCCCGGGCCAGTTCCTCGGGCACCAGGATGGTGTCGGAATAATCCGCTCCATCTTGCGGTAATTTCGCACCGAACAGTCCGCCCAACAGCATCTTGGGAATTCGCTTAAAAAGGCTCTCCTTGGGGTCTGCCTTGCCTGAGAACATAAACCCGCTGAACATGAATCCGGGCCGTTTGACGCTGAAATTCCGGTAGCCCGCTCCGTAAAAATCCTTGAAGATTTCATCCCCCCCCCGGAGTCCGAAGGCCCTGGCAACCTCCTCGAAGATCTGCTGCACGTCCGATCCCTGGAAAATGTCCTGCTGGGAGTGGCTGCTGCGGAACCGGCCGGCCGCACCGGCACCGAACTGCTGGCGCATGTTGTCATACTCTTGGCGCTTTTCCGTATTGGACAGCACGGCATAGGCCTCGTTGATGCGCTTCATCTTCTCGGCGGCGTCGGGGTTTTTGTCGTTTCGATCCGGGTGAAACTCAAAGGCGAGTTTGCGGTAGGCTTCCTTAATTTCCTTGGCCGTAGCCTGGGTTGAAACACCAAGCTCCTGGTAATAATCCATATTTTCCATATTATCTCTTTGCTCTTGTAAAAATTCGATGCTTATCTTACGGCTCGCCACTATTCAATTTTTTGACCACTTTGTAAAGCCCCTGGGTTCCCAAATTTTCGAGCCCCATGGCCTGGGCGGCAATGTAGAACTGCTGCGCCAGGGCCAGACCCGGCAGGGACAGGTTCATCCGCCGGGCCTCCTCCAAGGCGATCCCCATGTCCTTGACGAAGTGCTTGATATAAAAGCCGGGACTAAAATCGTTCTGGGCAATTCGCCGCCCCAGGTTGTTGATGGACCAGGATCCGGCAGCGCCCTTGCCGATCACGTCAATCAACGCACCGGGATTCAACCCAGTGCGCTCGGCGTAAAGAAGGGACTCCACCACACCGATCATGGTGCCGGCAATGAGAATCTGGTTGCTCATCTTAGTGTGCTGCCCGGCACCCGCCGATCCCATATGGGAAATGGTCTTTCCCAGCAACTGGAAAAACGGCAGCAGGGTTTTGAAGGTATCGGCCCGGCCGCCCACCATGATGCTCAAGGTGGCCTCCCGGGCGCCCACATCCCCTCCCGATACCGGGGCGTCCAGCACCGAGATCCCCCTTTGGACCGCCTCCGTGAATATCTTCTGGGCCAACGCCGGGCTCGAGGTGGTCATATCCACCAGGATACCGCCGGGTTTCATGCCGGCCAGCACGCCGTCCGCCCCCATGACGACCTCGGCCACATCGTGGGGAAACCCCACCATGGTGAACACAATCGCGGAGGCGGCGGCCACCGCACTCGGCGAGTCATGCCAGAGCGCCCCCCTGGCCAGGAGACCTTCGGCCTTTTCCCGGCTTCGATTGTACACCTTCAGCCGATAGCCGGCATCCATCAGGTGACGACACATGGCCTGCCCCATGACACCCGTCCCAATCCAACCAATCGATTCAGTCTGCATCCCTAATTCTCCCGTTGTGAGTCACCCCGCCTGTCCGCACTAAACCAGGATAACTGGAGAAACCTTCGCGTCCGCTCCCTGCGTCCGGCCATCGTCAGGGATTGCGAATGCGCAATTCCACCCGACGGTTGGCGTTCCTGCCGAGGCTCGTATCGTTGCTGCTGACGGGATCCTTAGATCCGAGCCCGAGAGCGACCATCCTGCCTGCCGCGATACCGTGACCCAGCAGGTAATTCTTGACGATATTGGCCCGAAATCTCGAAAGGCTGAGGTTGTATCCCTCGCTGCCGATGGAATCGGTGTATCCCTTGATGACAAGACGCGCGGACGGCCTATGCATGAGGTATGCGGCCAGCCGATCGAGCGTATGGTAGGAGTCCGGCGAAAGATCGTTTGAATTGATATTGAAATGTACAACCGAAACCGGTGGGATATCCTTGAAGGAACCATCACGATCCTCCGGTGACGGGGCCTTCGCCTTCACCTTAGCGGTCCGGGCTTGGAGCTTCGCGCTGTCTGTCCGAGCCGGCACCTTTACACGGGTGCTCTGGGCTGGAACCTTCATGAGGGGAGCCCTCGGAGCTACCGCCACAGGGCCCGCAGGGGCCGGCCCCGCCTCTGCCGGCAGAGGCGCTGCCGAGACGGCGGTTTTCTCTGGCTGGGGGGCGGGAGAATCCGCCGGCGGCGCTGGCACCGGCGGTGATGTCTTTGCCGGCTGGCGCGCCACGCTGTGGGCATCACGGCTGATAGCAACTGATTTCACGACATTTTTCGCACCTTCTGGCACTGGAGGTGCCACAACCCGGCTGGAAACGGCCCGAGCCGCCTCCAGCTGATCCGAATCCCCTGTCACCACATAGACCAGCCGGTCCAGGCCCTGCCGAAGGGACTCCCAGGAGGGGTTTCCCATGAGAAGGACAAGCAGGGTAACCAGCACTGGAGGCGCTAAAACGAGCATCAACAGGGAGGGAGAAATGCGCCGCCTTCCAGAGGTATCTGACAGCCCGGAGGCGCTGGGCGCAGGAGAAGCCGGTCCAGCCGCCGTCGCCACCGGAGCTTCCGGGACCTCCGTAGGCTTACTGTCGGAGGGAATGTCCCGCGTATCCGACAGCTGCAATTCCCTGGCACATTCGGCGATGGTGGGCGCATCGATGATTTTTTCGCCCTTGACGTAACCGGTTAGCAGCGCATGGTCGCAGATGATATTGATCAGCCGGGGATATCCGCCGGAAAAGGCAAATACCTCGCAGAGGGCAGGCACGCTGAAGATTTTCTTTTCCGTCCCCGCCACCTTCAGCCGATGACGGACAAACAACCGGGTTTCCTCCTCGGTGAGTGGATCGATGTGGTAGCTCAAGGTCATACGCTGACGCAGCGCCCGGTTTTCCTTCCTTCCCAGGATATCGTTGAATTCGTCCTGCCCCACGAAAAAAATATTGATCAGTTTGCTCTGCTGCAGCTCGATATTGGAGAGCAGACGGATCTCCTCCAGCATGGCGCACTCCAGGCGCTGCGCCTCGTCAACGATCAGCAGCACCTTCTTCTGCTGGGTATAAGCCCTTTCCAGGAAGCCCCGGAAAACCACCAGGAACTCGCCCTTGGTCGTGAAACGGTCGGAAATGTGGAACGCATTGGCAATAAAGGCGAAAAAATCCATTTCAGCCAGGCCGGGATCCGGCACATGGGCCACCACGGTATCCGGCCCCAGACTGTTTACCAGGGCATTGATCAGGGTGGTTTTCCCGGTCCCCACATCGCCCGTGAGCTGCAGGAATCCCCGGTTGTCCAGGATGCCGTACTTCAGTACGGCCAGGGCCTCCTGGTGCTTTTCCCCCAGCCAGAGGAACCGGGGATCTGAATTGATCTGAAAGGGCTTGGACTGAAGCCCGTAATGGGAACGATACATGGATCACCTCTCACGGATACACCGCTCCAAAGCGGAAGAGACAATTCCACGGATCTGCGCCAGACGATCCTCCGCCAGGGCCTCGAACCGAAGCACCAGCGCCGGCTGCGTGTTCGATGCGCGCACCAGCCCCCACCCGCCCTTCATTAACACCCGGCAGCCGTCGATGTCGATTACCTCGAAGCCTTTTTTAAAATGCGCTGTGATCTTACGGACCACCTCGAACTTGATATCGTCCGGGCATTCCATGCGGATTTCCGGTGTCGAGAAGGTCTTGGGAACATCAGCGAGCAGCAGGGCCAGTGATTTTCCCGAATCCGCCAATATTTCCAGAAGCCGGCAGGCAGCATAAACGGCATCATCATAACCGAAATAGCGGTCCTTGAAAAACATGTGGCCACTCATTTCGCCAGCCAGTTCGGCGCCAGTCTCCTTCATCTTTTCCTTGATCATGGAGTGGCCGGTCTTCCACATGATCCCCCGGCCACCGTTTTTCTCGATATCGTCATACAGGGTCTGGGAGCATTTGACTTCGGAGATGATGGTGGCCCCGGGCTTCCTGGACAGAATTTCCCGCGAGAAAAGGATCAGCAGCTGGTCCCCGTACACCAGTGTGCCGTCCCGGTCCACTACCCCGAGCCGATCGCCGTCACCGTCGAAGGCG
Source organism: uncultured Desulfobacterales bacterium (assembly GCA_964407825.1). Taxonomy (GTDB): domain Bacteria; phylum Desulfobacterota; class Desulfobacteria; order Desulfobacterales; family JAFDDL01; genus CAYOXD01. The sequence goes on from CAYOXD010000070.1 coordinate 6,655, forward strand.
ATTCCCAGATCCAGAGATTTTTCCTTCACCAGGGCTACCAGATCCGTCATGTTTGTTGCCACCGTGGGATCGGCCTCATGGTTGGGGAAGGTGCCGTCCATTCGGCAGTAAAGCTCGTGGACCTCACATCCCAGGGTGTTCAAAATGGGCACCGCCACCGGACCCGCCGTGCCGTTGCCCGCATCCAGCCCCACCCGCAACCGATTCGAAAGTCTTATATTATCGATCACATAATCGCTATAATCCCTCAATATATCAAGTCGCTCCACGTCCCCCTGGCCAGACTCGAAGCGGCCTTCCTCGATAATTCGGCGGATCTCCTGGATCATCTCTCCGTATACGGAATCGATGCCCCGGCAGATTTTGAACCCGTTATATTCCGGTGGATTATGACTTGCGGTCACCATCACGGCACCCTGGGTCTCCAGATGGCGGATGGCAAAATAGCAGACTGGGGTGGTACACACCCCGATATCCACCACCCGGCATCCCGTGTCCGTAAGCCCACGAAGAAGCAGTTTCCCATAGGGCTCGGAGGAGGTGCGGCAATCCCGGCCCACGACGATACGGGTATTACCCGATCGTCTCAGATAGGTTCCGATTCCCCTTCCGATGGCCACCACCCCGGAATCGTCCATATCGATCCCCGCACGCCCCCGAATATCATACTGCCTGAAAATCTCGTGATTCAGCATGGATTGTCTCCCTCCTTCAGGACCAAGTCAGCATCAGCGCCACCAATCCCACCCCCCAACAATAAGGGGCGAAGATGAACAGGCGGCCCTTTCGGACAAGCCACTGCAACAGCTGAAGGGCCAAAAACCCCGCCCCGGCAGCGGCAAGGCCCCCAGACCATACCACCTCTGCCGGCACGCTTCCCATCATGCCGAACTCCGGCACCAATGCTCCCAGAACGGTGGGGATGGCGAGCAAAAAACAATAGCGGATCGCCGCTTCCCCATCAATTCCCATGAAAAGCGCAACGGCAATCGGCACCCCACACTTCGACAGGCCCGGCAGCACGGCGATGCCTTGGATCAGCCCGATAATGAGGGCATCCTTCGGCTGCATCATCCCCAAGGGGCGGCCTTGCGTATCCACCCGCCGGGTCAGCCATAGGAGCCCGCCGGTCGTCACCAGCAGCACGCCCACCATCCAAAAATTGGCAAGAAGGGCGTTGGCAACCGGCTCGATGGCCAGCCCAAGGATACTGGTAAGGAAGATGCCCAGAATAATCAGGAAGAGAAACCGGACGTCCTCATTTTCAGCAAATCGCTTCCCCCGGCCCTCCGGCTCTCCCAGCAGCACCGGCAACCGCACCAGAAACAGCGCCAACCGGGCCAACTCACGGCGCAAAAACAGGCAGAGTGCGGCCAGAATTCCCACGTGCAGACACGCATTGAAAAAGGGTGCCGGTACGGGCAGTCCAAAAAGTTTCTGCATCAGGACCAGATGGCCGGAACTGCTCACCGGGAATACCTCCGTGAGCGCCTGAACAACACCGAGTGAAAATGCGTAAACCGGATCCACTACCCTTTCCCTCTCTTCCCCTGGCCGGGCCGGAAATCTGCAGTGCGCGCCCGTCCTCTAAAACATCCGCAAATCCAAGGCCCTTTGCCGAAAACAGCACGACCTTGCCACCAATGAAGTTCACGTTGATATAGTGCGGTTTACACCGCGATTTCCTCACCGGTCCGATCGGTGCTGTATCCCCCCAGCGCCTGCACGCGCTGCTTGAACCGGCTCGAGACAATCGTTTCCAGCAGCAGACGGATGGAGGTGAGCTCAAAGCAGGCCTCCGGAATCACCAGATCGTACTGTTCAGTCACCACGGGAATGAAATCGAGTCCCAAGGCAGCCGCCGCCGCCATGATCCCCAGCCCCACATCGGAAGCACCGCCGAGAACGCCTGCGGCCACCGACATGTGGGTGAATTCTTCATTGTCATATCCGCAAACCGTTGCCGGGTCGATCCCGAGCCGGTTCAACTGGTAATCGAGCAGGATCCGGGTCCCGGAACCAGCCTGGCGGTTAACGAACCGGATATCCTCCCTGCTCAGATCCGAAATCCCCGTTATCCCCTTTGGGTTTCCCCGGGGCACCATCAGGCCCTGCTCACGGAGCACCAGGTGAATCAGGCGCACCGGAATCTTCGGCAGATATTTCTTGAGGTAGGACACATTGTAAGTGCCCTCGGCGGTATCCAGCAGGTGGATACCGGCCATATGGCATCCGCCCTTTTTAACAGCCATGAGCCCGCCCATGCTCCCCACATGACTCGATGACAGCGTCAGGTCCCCATGACGGGCACGCAACTCATCGGCCAGCACATCCAATGTATTGTCATGACTACCCACCGTGACGATGGTTTTCCGCACCCTGGATAGGGGCTTTAAGAGCTCGGCCGTCACCGGTTTCCCATCGCTCAGTCCCTCGATGTGATTGGGAATCCGGATAATGCCATCGGCCTCGGTGAGGGAGGTGATGGTTCCGGCCCCCCGGGGAAGCGGCGTTGCCACAACCCGCTCGCCCACCTGGCCGAGCTTAACCCGCAGGAACTCTTCCACCCCCAGCTTGGAAGCCACCTTGCGGGTCAGTTCCACCTGGAGTTGGCGGCGTTCGGGCTCGGGCTGCCCCAGCATATGACAGATCAGGGGGCCCACAAACTGTTCGAATGCGAGAATGGCCGAAACAGGATACCCAGGGATACCGAATACCGGTTTTTCATCGATAACGCCGAGTATCAGGGGCTTTCCCGGCATCATGGTCACCCCGTGCAGCAGGATGTCTCCCAACTGCCCGATGACGTGCTTGGCATAATCCTGAGAGCCTGCCGACGAGCCCCCCAGGATAAGCAATAGGTCCGCCTCCCCGGCCGCCGCCTCGGAGGCCGCCGAAGCGATGAGGCCGATATCGTCGGTTCGGGTCTCGTACCGCTGGAAACAGGCACCGTAAGATTCCGCCATGGCCCCCAGGACATAGGAGTTGCTTTCGAAAACCTGACCGGGCTTGACCTCCCCGATATCGGTATGCCGCCAGTCCACCAGTTCGGAGCCGGTGGGAATAATGGCGAGCCGGGGTTTTTTCCGAACCGAAACCGAAAAGACACCGCCGGAGAGCAAAGCCCCCACGCAGGGGGGAGTAATCCGATGGTTTCTTGGGAAAAGAAGCTCGGTGGCGACAATATCTTCGCCTATCTTGCGAACGTACTGCCAGGGAAAGGCCGGTGCCTCGATCCGGATATTGCCATCCTCGAGAAACTGGATCTTCTCGATCATGATCACGGCATTGGTCCCCGGTGGCAACACGTGGCCCGTGTTGACGGGGAAAAAATCCCTTCCCGCGGCAAGAATTTTCGGTGAGGTCTCATGGGCACCGAAGGTGTCAGAGGCCTGGACAGCCACCCCGTCCATGGCCGCCGAATGAACGCCCGGAAAGGATCGTCGGGCCGATATGGGCTCGGCCAGGATGCGTCCCACCGCCTCGGGCACCGACAGCTGCTCCGAGCCCTCCACCTCATAGGTACTGAACCGCTTGAACAGCAGCTCGCGGGCCTCAGCCAGGGGCTTCATTTTTAAATAGATGTTTCTTTTGGAACTCATGATTTCGATTCTTACCGCTTCAAGCTGAGAGTTTTTCTCTCACATGGATATTCATCGGGATCGATGGGCGCCATCGATTCAAGTTCCGATACCGATACCGATTTCGACCTGGAAATTTCAAATATCTTTGGCTAACGTTATTTTCGTTTCAGATGACGGGGCCGTTAGCTGTCAAAGTGGCAGGACGGAAACCGGCGCCCCTTTATCGAGTCCTTCCGTATTGATGTCGATGGCGACCAGGCCATCGGCCTGAACCATGGTATTGAGCAGGCCGGATTTTCCGAGGACCGGATCGGCCCACAGCTCATTGTCCCGCTCCACCAGCCGGACCCGGATGTAGTCGGTACGGCCCTGGGCAGAGGAGATATTCCGGGACATGCGCGCGGGGATGGGCCAGAGGCCTCTTTCGCCAGCGGTGATGCCGTTGATGTGATCAAGGAAGGGACGCACCACCGTCCTGAAGACCACCATCCCCGAGACCACATGCCCCGGCAGGCCCCAGATGGGTATCCCATCGGCGGATGCCAGGATGGTTGGTTTTCCCGGGCTGATGGGAATGCCATGGACCAGGATGCTGGCTCCAGGCAAGCGACCCAGCACCGCTACGGTAAAATCCCGGGCCCCCACGGAACTGCCGCCGGAAATGAGAATCATGTCCGAAGCGTCTAGGGCGCGACGGCAGGTTTCATAGAGTGCCTCGGCATCATCCTTGACAATACCATATCGGACAGGGACAGCGCCCGCCTCCAGCAGCAGGGCTGAAAGGGCGTAGGTATTCACATCCCGGATCCTGCCGGGACCCGGCGCCTCCTGGATCGGGACCACCTCATCGCCGGTGGAGATCACCGCAACACGCGCCCGCTTTATCACCCGAACCGTTTCCTGGCCCAGGGCCGCCAGGAGTCCGATATCCTGTGGCCGAAGAACGCGACCGCGCTGAAGCACGGTGGCCCCTGCGGCAAAATCCTCCCCCGCGTGCACCACGTACTGCCCCGGTGCGACGCTCTTATAGGCCTCGATGGTGCTCTCATCGATGGCCTCGGTGTTCTCGATGATGACGACGCTGTCCGCCCCCTTGGGCAGCGCGCCGCCCGTGGAGATACCCGCTGCCTCACCCGGACCCACGGAAAACGTGGCGGTCTCCCCCATGCGGACCGTTCCCGTCACGGTCAGATAGGCCGGATTCGCCTCCGAGGCACCAAAGGTGGAGGCGGCCCGCACCGCGAAACCATCCATGGTGGAACGCATGAAACCGGGCAAATCCTCCCTGGCCACCACATCCTCCCCCAAGACGCGACCCACCGCATCCGTCACCGGCAGCGTTTCGGCATCGAGGACGCGAAAGCGTGTCCTATAGCCCAGTACCGTATCCAAATCCGTTACGTTGAAAAAATGATCCATGGCGATCTCTGATAGCATAACGCTTTTTTTAGATCAATGTGCCGCCCTGCTTCTCATCCCCCGTCCGTCTGTGGAAAAGCCGTATTGGTGTACAGGTATTCCATCTTTTCCTTGTGGCGCAATTCCTCACCGGCCATCTGCTCCAGCATCCGCCGGGTCTCACCCTCCGGATGCAGCTGGGCCAGTGCGAGGTAAAACTGATGACTCCGGGCCTCCCGATGGGATGCAACGAGGAAAATATCCTGACGGGTCATGTCCGCCGACACGTCCGGCTCCTCCAGGTATTCGGAAATCTTATAGTACACGACGTCCCCCGCGTCGCGCAGGGCCTCCGCATCGCCCCCGCGATCCCGGTACTGCACCAGAAAGGTTTTGTGCTTTCTCTCCTCCTGTGCGATCCACTGGACGGTGTCCTTGACCGACGGGTCCGCCACCAACCCGAGAAGGTCCGTATAGAACCGGTAGGCCGCCTCCTCGCGCTGGATCGCCGTGTCGATGAGCCCCAGTATTCGCCTCTCCGTCATGGTCCCCTCCATCCTTTCCAAGAAATAGGGTCTTGAAGTCTAAACCCAATCTT
>CAYOXD010000070.1:12334-16214 GCA_964407825.1 uncultured Desulfobacterales bacterium
AGGAATCCCATTCACCGTATCTCATATGCCTTTCGGCATCGGGTAATAAGAAATTTTCGCGGATAGGTGCGACGACTAGGCCGTGTTCAATGGATCTTGTTCAGTTAGAATCGCTGATGAGTTGCCACGGGATTTGACAACCCCCCGGTCCCTTGCCTATAGTCTTTTGGATAAGCCATTGGGCACTTGTCCGTTATAAACACCCGCAAAAGGAGACACATGACCACACCGAAACCGCAGACGACAATCTACATCTCCGGGTCACTGGCATATGACCGGATCATGGATTTTCCAGGCAAGTTTTCCGACCACATCCTTCCGGACAAGATCCACATCCTGAACGTGTGTTTCACCGTAAACGGCATCAAGGAACAATTTGGGGGCACGGCGGGAAACATCGCCTATTCCCTGACGCTGCTGTCTGAAATCCCCAGGATTCTGGCCACCGCGGGAAAAGACTTCGACCGTTATAAAACATGGATGGAACAACACCGTATCCCCACCGAGGATATTCGCATCATCCCGGAAGAATTCACCGCGGGTGCCTACATCACCACTGACCTGACGGACAACCAGATTACCGGATTCAACCCCGGTGCCATGAAATTTGCCTGTGGCAGCCCTGTCCAGCGCACCAACGGCCAGAAAGCCATTGGCATCATCTCCCCGGGATGCCCCGATGACATGATCGGCTATGCGCGCCGGTTCAGTGAGCTCCAGATTCCCTATATCTGCGATCCGGGCCAGCAGATTCCCATATTGGCCGGACCCGTTCTCGCCGAGATGATCACTGGCTCGAGCATCTTGATTTCCAACGATTATGAACTTGAGATGATACAAAAATCGACCGGAATGTCCTACCAGGATCTCATGAGCCGGACCGGGGCCATCATCACCACCCTGGGGCAGGACGGCTCCAGGGTGTGGGACGGTGAAACCGAAATCCGGGTTCCCGCCGTGCCGGCCAGTCAGGTTCTGGACCCAACCGGTGCCGGCGACGCCTACCGCGCCGGTTTGATCAAGGGGCTTGTGATGGAAAAGCCGTTGGCGCAAGCCGCCAGGATGGGCGCCACCTGCGCCAGCTACGCCGTGGCCTGTCTGGGCACCCAGGAGCATCGTTTCACAGATAACGAATTTTGGCAGCGGCATGCACAACATTTCGGAGGCGGCGACTGAGCAGCACATGAAATCCAACGTCACCCTCATCGGTATGCCCGGAGCCGGTAAGAGCACCGTGGGCATCATCCTTGCCAAGAATCTATCCCTCGGCTTCATCGACACGGATGTGCTCATTCAAATCAACCAGCAACGCTCTCTCCAGCAAATTATCAATGAAACCGGCCATCTGACGTTAAGAGCCATCGAGGAATACGAAATCTTGAAGCTCAATGTAACCCACCATGTCATTGCAACCGGCGGCAGCGTGGCTTATAGTGCAAAGGCCATGTCACACTTGCGGGATATTTCGACAATCGTCTTTCTAAGGGCGGGCGTTGAAGAGATAAAGCGACGAATTCATAATTTCGAGACCAGGGGTATCGCCAAACCCGGCCATCAGAGCTTCAGGGAGCTGTTTGAGGAACGCCAGCTCCTGTATCGGAAATTCGCAGAGATGACCATCGATTGCGAGCACCTGGATCAGGAGGAGGTCGCCCAGAGCATTGCGGGCGCCCTGCCAAACACAGCTCTGGAAGCCTTCGCGCGATAGGCAAGGATCAGACCCGCGACCGGAGCGCATAACCACCACCCCCAAGAAAAGGAGAACCGCTATGCCCAAGTATGTCATCGAAAGGGAAATTCCCGGAGCCGGCAACCTTTCAGCCCAGGATCTGCACGGTATTTCACAGAAATCCTGCGGTGTCCTTAATGAAATGGGACCTCAAATTCAGTGGGTTGAAAGCTATGTCACCGCTGACAAGGTCTATTGCATCTATATTGCCCCCAGCGAGGAAGCGGTTCGCGAACATGCCCAGAAGGGGGGCTTTCCGGCAGACCGCATCTCCAAGATCGTAACCATGATCGATCCCACCACCGCCGAACCGTGATTGAGAACACCGGCCATTGAAGCGTCACGCATAGACACCTCGCGCGGGCTGCGGTCATTTTCGCAGCCCGCCCCCGCCAAGCGCGTTTTGGGCACATTTCTCTCAAAACGATTGCATCTGAGCACATTTCATGTTTAAAGTACCTGCGTCGTCAAGAGCCAAAATAATGAACGATGTAGGGGGAATGCATGAACGATCAGGACAGGCCCAAGTCGGAACTGCTTGATGAGTTGGCCCAGCTCCGCCAGAGAATTCAATCGCTCGAGATCGTCGAAAAGAAGTACACCGCTCTAAAGGAAAAGATCCGTCACCTGGGGGAACTGGTGAACGATCCGCAGTACGCTGCCCCCTCTGTCCCCCACCAGGAGGCCAGGGACTGCAATGCCACCCTCATGGTGGTGGACGACAATGAGGTTTTCCGTGAAGTAGTGGTGACGACCTTGACCCTGAGCGGATACCGGGTGCTGGAGGCCGGCAATCTATCGGAGGCGATGCAGGTCCTGAGGGATTCACCGATATCGGTGGATCTAATCCTCACGGACGTGGTGATGCCCGAGGGAAGCGGCAACGAGCTTTCCCGAAACATCAAAGAGCAGTATCCGAATATCAAGATGCTGTTCATGTCCGGGTATTCGGATGAACTTCTTGTCCACTCGGAGGTTCAGAAAGCAATGGAATCGAAGGACTCGTTTTTACAGAAACCCTTTTTAACAGAGGATCTCATCACAAAGATCAGGGAAAAGCTGGGAAGGGAAAATCCTTGACGGGGCTGGCTATGCACTATTCGGAAACAAATGAGAGGGCAGGCGAACTGTTGCGACTGGTCCTGGGGCAAATGGCGCAATGGAAAGTGCCCCCCACACCGATCAATTATACGCTGTGGTATGAGTATGTCGCCGGGACCAACGCCCCCTTGAAGCACCAGATGGATCGGCTCGTAAGGGACGGCAAGCCATTGACGCAGGAAACCCACGAAGCGTTGTACCGCCAGCACATCTTCGATGGAGAGCGGATCGCCCACAAAAGAATATTCCAGGAGGTCCAGGGGGTCATTGACGAGCTGGCCGCCTATGTGCGGGAGGCCGGCGGGGACATGTCCCAGCAGGGGGGAAAGCTCCAGACCCTGGCGGGTCGGCTCGAGGATGAAAATGATCTGGATGTGGTGCGAAACCTGGTGAATTTTTTGGTTTCCGCCACCCGGGACATTCTCGGCACCAGCAACCGAATGGAAAAGAAACTGGCCGAGACGACGCGCGAGGTGGATGCGCTGCGGGAAAAAATGGTCCGCCTGAAGACACAGGCCTTGACCGATGCCCTGACAGGTCTGGTGAACCGGTGGGGCCTCGAAAAGCAACTGCGCGGAGACATGGATCGGGCCAAGTCGGACCAAACGGATTTATGCCTCGTCATGGCGGATATCGATCATTTCAAAAAGATCAATGACACCTACGGTCACCTGGTGGGCGATAACGTGATCAAGATGTTTGCCGCCACCCTGATGGATTTCTTCAAGGACCGCGACCGGGTGATCCGCTACGGCGGGGAGGAGTTTCTCGTTGTCCTGCCGGCCTGCCCGTTAACAAAGGCCGTAAGCCTTTCGGAGAAACTCAAAGCCTTTCTGGGAACCATGAAGTGGAAACGAAAGGGGACCGGCGGCACGTTGGGAAAGATCACCCTCTCCTTTGGCGTGGCCAGATACCGATATGATGAACCCATGGCGGCTTTCATCCAGAGGGCGGACAACGCCCTTTACCTTTCCAAGACAAACGGCCGAAACCAGGTGACGACCGAAGCATCTTCAGCCCCGCCGGAAGCCGGTGTAATCCGGTCGACAT
>CAYOXD010000071.1:0-16186 GCA_964407825.1 uncultured Desulfobacterales bacterium
TGCAGCTCGCCAATCTGGATCGTAACGAGCTGGAAGGGTCCATCAAGGCCCTGGAACTGGCACTGGCGGAATACGGCGACGACCTTGTCCGCCTCAGCAATCATAACCGTTCTGAAACACTGCAAGGGAGATAACCGATGGGTATACTGACACGAATTTTCAAAATCGGACAGGCCGAAGCCTACGCGGTCGTCGATAAAATGGAACATCCTATCCGCATGACGGAACAGGGAATCCGGGACCTGAAAACCAACCTGCAGGCGGCGATCCAGAGCCTGGGCGAAGTACGCGCCCTGGTGATCCGCCTCGAACGTCAGAGAAAAGGATATGAAGCCGAGGCGCAGACATGCGAAAAAAAAGCCATGGCGCTCCTGAGCTCGGCGGAAAAAGGGGAGATCGACAAGGCCCAGGCCGAACGGCTGGCAATGAAGATGATCGAGCAAAAGAAAGCCGCCGAAGCAAACGCCGAGAACTTTCTGGCCGACTACACCACCCAGAAAAGCATGGCCGAACGGCTGCAGGCCCAGGTGGACGATCTCCAGCACAAGATCAAGACGTTCGAAAACGAGCTGATAACGCTCAAGGCCCGGGCCAAGACCGCCGACTCGATGAAGAAGATCAATCGACAGCTGGCCGGTGTCGACCCGTCCGGAACCATTGCCATGCTGGAAAGGATGAAACAGAAGGTTGACGAGGACGAGTCCACGGCCCAGGCGTTTGGAGATATCGCCAACCGGCCTTCCGATATGGACGAGGTGGACCGGCTCCTGGCGGAAAAAACGGCATCCGCGCCCAGCGAAGATCTCCTGGCGCTGAAGAAGAAAATGGGGTTGGCCGAGTAGCGGTCGCAACTTCTTTTACAAACCCTTCAAGATTGATGCCGAGTCCTTGGCTGCTCTTCTTACAGGCGCGATGGACGGCCTGTTTCTCCAGTGCTGGTTCGATCCGGCATTGGACGCCAAAGAACTGTTGGGTGGATTTTTCGACGCGTTGATAAATGGGATTCAAGACCCCGCGCAAGGAGGTCGCTCATGACGATCAAATCCAAGGTATTCTTTGTGTTTGTCGCAGCCTGGGCTGCCCTGGTTTCCCAGAATTCCGCGCTTGCCGCTCCTGATCCGACGGCGCTGGTCAAGGCGGCGCTTCACCATTGGCGGGGCGACAGCTCCTTCACCGAAGTTGCAATGACGATCCATCGACCGGACTGGGAACGCCATCTGGCCATGGTCGCCTGGACCCGGGGCAAGGCGGATTCGCTGGTGCGTTTTACCAAACCGGCCGGCGATGCCGGCAACGCGACCCTGAAGCTCTATCAAGCGCTGTGGCTCTTTAACCCGAAGCTCAATCAGGTCATCAAGCTCCCGTATTCCATGATGGCCCAGAATTGGATGGGCTCGGACTTTTCCTATAATGACCTTGCCAAATCAAACAGTGTCGTAACCGATTACACCCATTCGCTCGGACCTGTGGCGGAAGAAAGCGGCCATAAAATATACAGCGTGGTCTGTACTCCCAAACCCGAGGCCCCGGTGGTCTGGGGAAAGCAGGTGCTGAAAATCCGGGATGACGATGTCTTGCTTGAGGAAACGTTTTACGATCAGGACATGAAGCCGGTACGTCGTCTTAGAGCCACGAAAATCGCGCCCCTGGGAGGCCGCCCCTATCCGGTGATCATGCATATGAAGGTGCTGAACAAGCCGGGCCAGTGGACCGAGATCCGCTACACCAAAGGTGTTTTCGACCTATCCTTGCCGGGCTATCTCTTCACTCTGTCCAACCTGCGCAACCCCCGCCCCTGGAGCACGCCATGATCGCCCTAGCCTGGCGCAACCTGTGGCGTCAGCCGCGTCGAACGCTGCTGACGACGCTGGCCATCGCCTTTGCCTGCCTGGTGATGGTCTGCCTGCTCGCGCTTCAGGTAGGAACTTATGCGAGCATGAAGGACAACAGCCTGAGCCTGTTCGACGGCTATGCTCAAATTCAACGCCGGGGCTACCTGAACAATCCCGGCATCCGTAAATCTTTTCCGCTGTCCGAAGAGATGATTCGGAAACTCAAGCGCATTCCGGGCGTGGGTGCCGTGTCGGCCCGGGCCCAGACCTATGCCTTGCTTTCCCAAAACACCCACAGCCTGGCGGCGATGATTGTCGGTGTGCGGCCTGAAACCGAAAGACGGGTTTCCCGGATCGCCTCAACCGTTAAGTCCGGACGCTATCTGGAAAATAAGGACTCGGCCGAGATTGTGCTGGGAGAGATCCTCGCACGAAATCTGAACGTCACGGTCGGTGACCCGGTGACCCTGCTCGGCATGGGGCGGAATGGTTCGGTGGCAGCCGATGTGGTGACGGTCGTGGGGTTGTTCTCAAGCGGGGTGAAAGGCCTTGATCGCCAAATCGCCGAGATCCCGCTGAAACGTTTCCAGGCGGATTTCGCCATGGCGGGCGAAGTTCATTATCTGGTCATTTCCGGCGGATCGCTTGCCGCGGTCAACGAGGCACTGCCCGCCGTTCGAGACATCGTAGGGCCAAAGAAATTGAGTGTGCGCAACTGGGGAGAGCTCGAACCAGGGTTAAAAGATGCGATTCGGCTCGATGCCGGCAGCTCGATGCTTTGGTATGTCGCCCTGATTGTGGTGGTGGTGGCGATCCTGCTCAACACCATTCTGATGTCGGTGCTGGAGCGAACCCGAGAATTCGGAATTCTGCTGGCGCTCGGCATGCGGCCGGCCGCCGTGGGCCGCATGGTCTGGCTGGAAATTCTTTTGCTTTTATTCTTGGGGCTTGCGGTGGGCATCGGCATCGGAGCTGCCGTTGTCGGCTGGTTTTCGGTCCATGGACTGGTTCTTCCCGGCGCTGAAGGCGTATTCGCCCAGTGGGGCCTGCCGGGCCGGGTTTTTCCCAGCCTGTCGCTGTTCAGCCTGTTTGCCGCGCCGGCTGCCATTACCGTGTTTACCGCGGCGGCAGGCCTTTTTCCATTTTTGCGCATCCAACGGCTCGAACCGGTTTCAGCAATGAGGGAGGCCTGATGAAACGATTTTCGCTTCTCTTTTCCCTTGCCTGGCGTAATCTCTGGCGCAACCCGCGTCGTACCGGCCTGGTTCTGGTGGCCATCGGCGTCGGTGTCTGGTCCATGCTGAGTTTCAACGCTCTTCTCAAGGCCTGGAGCGCGAGCAGCCTTGAAGCCGCGCTCAAGAATATGACCGGTCAAGGCCAGATCCATGCGCCGGGATATCTCGACGATCCGGGTGTGTCCCATCGGCTCCCCCCTCTTTCGGGAAACCTTCGGGCCTTGCTGAACGATCCGGCTGTAAAGCAATGGGCGCCGCGCGTAAAAGTGCCGGCAGCCATCCAGAGCGAATACGAAACCTGGCCCGTCACCCTGATCGGAATCGATCCGGTACGCGAGCGAGGGCTGTCTTTTATCGACACAGCGGTCAGCAAGGGGAACTCCCTTGACGAGGCGAATGCGCCGGGAATTCTGCTCGGGCGTCAATTGGCTAAACGCCTCCACACCGGCATCGGCAAGCGAATCGTATTAATGAGCCAAAATGGTTCAGGCGGGCTTGCCGAACGGGGTTTCAAGGTGATCGGTCTTTTTTCGGCCGCGCCCCAAATTGAAAGAAGCGAAGTCTTTATCGCTATCCGACAAGCCCAGACCATGTTGGACATGGACAGGGAAATTTCGGAAATTTCCTTTGACCTGCATCACCCAAACGACCTGCCGCACTTCATCCGCCGCCTCCGCAAGGCCGCGCCGGACCTGGACATCGAGTCGTGGGAAACCCTTCGCCCCATGACCAAGGCGATCAACCAGCTCATGAACGGCTTTGTTCAGGTCTGGATTGGCGTCATGTTCGTATTGATGGCCTTCGGCATCGTCAATACCCTGCTGATGTCGCTTCACGAACGGGTGCGGGAACTGGCCATGCTCCAGGCGCTGGGGCTGCGGCCACGGCTAATCTTCGCCCAGGTCACCCTGGAATCCGCGCTGGTCGTTTTTTGGGGCGTTGTGGTGGGAATGGGTCTGTCCGTCGGCACGATACTCGTTTTCCACAACGGTCTCAATCTGGGTTTCCTGGCTCGCGGGTCCGAATGGCTCGGCGCGGGCCGCGTGCTCTATCCGAAACTGGTTGTTTCCCAATTCATCGGTACCGGCGTGTTGGTCTGGATGTTGGGAATCGCCGCCGGACTTTTGCCGACCTGGCGCATGGTGCGCAGTGTGCCCATCGAAGCCATCAACAGGAGTGCAACATGAATTCATCATCAAAAGAACCGGTCGTTATTTGTCGCCACCTCAGCAAACGCTACGGCGAGGGAGAAACGTCGGTCCATGCCCTGCGTGAAGTCAATCTGGAAATCCGAAAAGGCGATTTCCTGAGCCTCTCGGGACCGTCGGGGTCCGGCAAAACCACCCTGCTCAACCACATCGGCGGGCTCGATCGGCCCACGAGCGGCGATGTCTGTGTCCTCGGCAGGCAGCTCGGAGACCTTGACAAAGGTGCCCTGGCCGACCTGCGCCTGGAAAAGATCGGTTTTGTCTTCCAGGCCTACAACCTGATCCCCGTGCTCAGCGCCTATGAAAATGTGGAATTCATCCTCCAATTGCAGGGGGTGAACGCGCGGCAGCGCCGGCAGCGGGCCCGCGAGATGCTGGCCGAAGTCGGCCTGGACGGGCTTGGCAACCGGCGTCCGGCGCAGCTGTCGGGCGGACAGCAGCAACGGGTGGCCATCGCCCGGGCCATGGCATCGGAACCCGCCATGGTGCTTGCCGACGAACCGAGCGCCAATCTCGATTCCACCGCCACCGAGGACCTGCTAAACCTCCTGAACCGGCTCAATGAGACCCGCGGCATGACGTTCTGCATTGCCAGCCACGACCCGCTTGTCATCGAGCAAACCCGGCGACGGGTACGCATGCGCGACGGCAAGATCGAGGCAGACGAACAGGCATGTTAAAACAAACCGGCCGAGTGCTTCTTGCGGTCCTCTGTTTGATATTGTCAGCTTATGGACCGGCGCAGGCCGGATTCAAGGGCGAGCTCGACCTGGAAGGGAGCCATTCAAGCAACGCGGGCAACAGCCTGGATGCTGCGCTTGGTGAACAAAATCATTGGGACCAGGATCTGAAGGTGCGGCTCATGTGGTCAGGGGCGCTGGGATCGGGCTGGCGTCTGGAAACCGCCTACCTGGCCGAGGAACGATACGGCGGCGGCGTGGTCCTGGCACGCGGGCTCAAGGCCCTGGATCCGTTTTTTTCCATCGACCCGGCAAAAACCTCGCTGATGGATCTGAGCCACACCTTTACGGACAACGGCCAGACCTATGTGTCGCAACGCATCGACCGGCTATCCCTGGGATACAGCAGCTCGCATCTGGTGCTGCGGATCGGTCGCCAGGCCCTGACCTGGGGCGGCGGCCTGGTGTTTCATCCCATGGACCTGTTCAACCCGTTCCCGCCCGACGCCACCTACACGACCTATAAACCCGGCACCGACATGCTGTACGGCCAATGGCTGTTTGACAGCGGCGCGGATCTCCAGGGCGTGGTAGTGCCGCGCCGGGACCCGAACACGGGAAACCTCGCAAGCGACCAATCTTCAGCCGGACTCAAATGGCACGGTTTTCTCGGCCAAAACCAACAATTCGGCCTGGACCTGCTGCTGGCCCAGGACTACCAGGCCCAGATACTCGGTATCGGAGTCAGCGGCGCCTTGGGCGGCGCCGCCTGGACAGCTGAAGTTCTGCCCATGAGACTGGACGGCGGCGATGTCCACGCCTCTTTGCTCGCCAATGTGCAATATGCCTGGACTTGGGATGAAAAATCCTTTAGCGGCTACCTCGAATATTTTCACAACGGCCTCGGCGTGAGCGAAACCGAACCCACGCTGATCGACCTGCCGGCACCGCTGGCCGACCGATTGGCCCGAGGGGAACTCTTCACGGTCTCGCAAAACTACCTCGGAGCAGGCATCGACCTGCAATGGACTCCGCTGCTCGATCTGAAGCCGCTTCTCATCTGCAACCTCGATGACGGCAGTGCCCTATTCTTCGGCCAGGCCGTCTACAGCCTCAGCCAGAACACAACCCTGACATTGGGACTTCAATGGGGTCTTGGCGCCGACGGCACCGAATACGGCGGACTCGAAACAGCCCCTGGATCGGGAATTTTCGCGACCCCCGCTCGGCTGATTTATGCGCGCTATACCTGGTATATGTAATTTCACGAAAAACAGGGTCGCGGGCATGCGGGAAGCGGCTCTGCCGTAAACCCGCCGGCGCAACTTTTCCGATGCGCTCAGGCCTGCCGGCTCATCTGGCTCCCGAGGCGCATGCCGCATATTCGGCAGCGGAGGCATCCAGCTCGAACTCATATTCCGAGAAGAGCTTCTTCAGCTTAAAATTCTCCAGGGCCACCCCGAGGCCGGAGGCCCATTTGGTGCCGCTGACCTCGGGCAGCAGGTCCCGGTAGTTCTTCCAGTTGATGATCTGAAGCCCATGGAGTTCCCTGTCGTCATGAAAGGTATTGATGAATTCGGCATTGTAGGCCGGTGAATGGGCGTAAACCAGAATTTTGTAACTCTTCTCGATCAGGTGCCCCTTTTCCTTGCTGGGAAGCTCATTGCCCGTGAGCAATTTACCGAGATAAACCTGCAACCCGTCTGCGTTATCAAAGTGGTGCCACCCCTCGTTATGAATGGTCCTCCCAAAACTCTGCACACCCGTCCTTCCTATGTACAGCAGCACACTGGATCCATATACCGGATGTGAACCGTATATCTGATAAAGGCCATGGTCATCTTCCGAGCAGAGGCCCTTCAGCTTGCTTAAAGAGAAGGGGCCCTTCCACTCGATGTACACAATCTGATTTCCCATGTTTTTCATACAAATCTCCTCTGATACGGCGACCCATGCGGGTTCGGGAAAAAGGTGCGCTTTTTTGTTGTGCGGTTGAACCATCCACCAGCGCGATACACCCCGTGGTAATTCAAGAGATGTGCCAGGGGGACACCTGTACAGGATCGTTCCATTAATTGAACCGATTATCGCTGGGCCGGAAGGCCGGGTGCAAGTGACAGGTGCCCGAGGATGTATCCCTGGCTACCCACTCTGTATACAATAATACACAGCCCCCCTTGGAACGTGCCCCCTATCGCTTCCCTTCGGCCGCCCTTGGCAGCCCCATGCGCTTTCTAACGGCTGCTTTCGCATTAGAGGCCCTTGGGCGTGAGTTTGGTACGGCACGGTTTACGAATCCATGCCAACTATGATATTTTATTGTCATGACGATACTGGCTCTCGGAGAGATTCTTCTCGATTGTTTTCCAGGCTACAGCAGAATCGGCGGCGCCCCCTTCAATTTTGCCTACCACCTGAAAAAATTCGGTCTGCCGGTCCGGTTCATCTCCCGGATCGGCAAGGACGAGGCCGGGAAAACCATTACCGGTTTTCTATCCCGGGCCGGTTTTGACCCGGCCGATCTTCAGATCGACGAGGATCGACCCACGGGCCGTGTCGACATCACGCTGGATCCCCTGGGCGGCGCCCGGTATTCAATCGTCCCCGACGTGGCATACGACGCCCTCTCTTTCGAGGAGATAGCGGCGAAGATCCGCCCCGCCCCGGCCCCCCGGCTGATCTACTTCGGATCCCTCATCCAAAGAACCCGGCACGGCTTCGAGGGGCTGCACCGGATGCTGTCTGAGACCCCCCGGAGCCTCTGCCTCTATGACATGAACCTGCGGCCCGGCGCCACGAACGAGACCATCGTCCAGACCTCCCTGGCATCCGCCGATATCTTGAAGCTCAATGACGCGGAGCTTGAAAGAACGGCGGCGTTTTTCGGCCGTGATGCCACCGAACCAGAGGTGGTCGAGTGGCTGATGGCGCGGTTTTCCCTCTCCGCGGTCAGCCTGACGCGAGGGGCCGACGGCAGCGCCCTCTACACGGCCCGGGGCCGGGTTGAAACCCCGGCCGCCCCGGTCGGAGCCCTGGTCGACACGGTGGGGGCCGGTGATGCCTACTGCGCCGTGCTGGCGGCCGGCCTGCTGCTGAATTGGCCGGCCGATCGGATCCTCCGGGAGGCGGACGCCTTTTCCAGTCGCATCTGCGCCATCCCCGGAGCGGTTCCGGAATCGGATGACCTTTACCGGGAGATCCAATCCCATTTGGAAGGGAGCGACCATGTCCCCTGAATCCCTTTACATTCAGATGTTCAGCCTTCACGGCCTTCTGCGCGCCGAAAATCTGGAAATGGGTCGGGACGCAGATACCGGCGGCCAGATCAATTACGTGGTGGAGCTGTGCCGAACCCTTTCCCGGATGAACGGCGTAAAGCAGGTGGATCTTTTCACCCGCTGGATTTCCGACAAGTCCGTCTCCAGGGACTATGCAACCCCCCTTGAAACGGTAAACGACGCGTTTCGGATCGTTCGCATCCGGTGCGGCGGGATGCGCTACATGCGAAAAGAACTTCTCTGGCCGCATCTCGATGAATACATCGACAAGACCATCCAATTCATAAAAGCCGAGGGCCGGATACCCGATGTGGTTCATGGCCATTATCCGGATGGGGGATACGTGGCGATGGAACTCTCCCGCATTTTCGGGCTTCCCTTTGTCTACACGGGCCATTCCATGGGGAGGGTCAAAAAGGAGAAGCTGCTCCGCGATGGCATGAAGGCAGCGGATATCGACAAGCGATACAAGATCGATCACCGCATCCATGTGGAAGAGGAACTGCTGCGATACGCCGATCTTGTAGTGACCAGCACGAAGCAGGAAATTTCTGAGCAGTACGGCCGCTATAGAAACACGGCCCTGCCCTCCTATACCGTCATCCCGCCGGGGCTCGACATGGAAAAATTCTACCCGTACTACCATGTCCAGCTGCCGAACAACGGGAAACAGGAGGAGGCCCTCTACACGAAGGCCTCATTGCAAAAGGAGTTGAATCGATTTTTCATGCGTCCGGAAAAGCCCCTCATCCTGACCCTCTGCCGGCCGGACAAGCGAAAAAACATCCAGGGGCTGATCGAGTCCTTCGGAGAAGACCGGGAGCTGCAGTCCATGGCCAACCTGGCCGTATTCGCCGGAATCCGCAAGGACATCTCCCAGATGGAGGAAAACGAGCGGGGCGTTCTCACCGACATGCTCCTTCTCATGGACAAATATGATCTTTACGGGAAGATGGCCATTCCCAAACGCCACGATTTCGAGCTTGAAGTTCCCGAACTCTACCGCATCGCCGCCGAGAAGCGCGGGGTGTTCGTGAACCCCGCGCTCACCGAGCCCTTTGGCCTGACGCTCCTTGAGGCATCGGCCACGGGGCTTCCCATTGTGGCCACAAACGACGGCGGGCCCCAGGACATCATGGAAAACTGCCGCAACGGCCGGCTCGTGGATCCGACGGACACCCGGGCCATCGCCGCTGCCATCAAGGAAATCATCGCCAACGAGGAACTCTGGGACACCTTCTCCAAAAACGGCATCATGAACGCCCGAGCGCGCTACACCTGGCCCAGTCATGCCGAAAGATACCTCGAAAAGATCCCCAGACAAAAGGAACCGCGCCTCGACAGGGGGGCGGACTCCCCCTCGAAAGCCATCGGCCGCCGGCTGGCCGGGCTGAACCATTTCCTCATCTCGGACATCGACAACACGCTCATCTGCGGCAAAGTCAAGGGGTTGGAGGCATTGATGGAACTCCTGGCGCAAAACAGGGAAGTGATCGGCTTCGGCATCGCCACGGGCCGCACCGTGGAGTCGGCCGTCTCGTTTCTGAAGCAGCAGGGGGTGCCGCCTCCGGACATCCTTATCTCCTCTGTCGGCTCGGAGATCTACTACGGTCCGCAGCTGCACCGGAGCAAGGGATGGGCCAGCCACATATCGAGCAAGTGGGACCGCGACAAGATCGTCCGGGCCCTCGCCCAGGTGGATTATATAGAATACCAGGAGGAGGCGACCCAGCGCGATTTCAAGGTCAGTTACTTCATGGCGCCAGGAAAGGACCGGCTGGCCCACATTCATGATCTTCTCCTGAAGAGCGGATGCCGCTACAATCTCATCTACTCCCACGACGAATTTCTCGACATCCTGCCCTACCGCGCCTCAAAGGGAAAGGCGATCCGGTACCTGAGCTACAAATGGGCGATCCCCCTGTCGAATTTTCTCGTCTGCGGGGATTCGGGAAACGACGAGGAAATGCTTCGGGGGGAGCCCCTGGCCGTGGTGGTGGGCAACTACAGCCCGGAGCTGAAACCCCTGCGGGGGGCCAAGCATGTCTATTTCGCCAAGGCACCCTGCGCCGGCGGAATCCTGGAGGGAATCGACAGGTACCACTTCATCGAAAGGGCAAGACGGAACCGCTCATGAAGCTAAATAATAAAGTTCAGCTGATCACCTATCCGGACAGTCTGGGCCGGAACCTTCTGGAACTGCACTGGGTGCTTCGAAAGTACTTGCGAAAACGCATCGGCGGAATTCACCTTCTGCCCTTCTACCCCTCCTCCGCGGACCGGGGCTTTGCGCCGCTGACCTACGACGAGGTGGACCCGAACTTCGGCTCCTGGCGGGATGTGGAGAAAATCGGGGAGGATTTCGATCTCATCGTGGATTTCATGGTGAATCACATCTCCCGGCAGTCCGTTTACTTCCAGGACTACCTGGAAAAGGGAAAGGCCAGCGAGTTCGCCGATATGTTCCTGAGCTTCGACAAGCTCAGCGCCGACGGCGATATTCCCGAATCCGAGCTGACCAAGGTCTACACCCGCAAGCCCCGGCATCCTTACACCGTGATCGAACGCGCCGACGGATCCAAGGAGAGGCTCTGGTGCACCTTCGACTATGAGCAGATCGACCTGGACTGCCAATCCCCCAAAACCCGCGAGATCATGCGGGCCTTCCTGATCCAGCTGGCCCGGTCCAGGGTCAAAATGATCCGGATGGACGCCTTTGCCTATACCACGGTCAAGATTGGAACCAACTGCTTCTTCCAGGAGCCGGAGGTCTGGGATTTGTTGAAGTGGCTGAAGCACTATGTGGCCCCCTTCGGTACCCAGATCCTGCCGGAGGTCCACGAGCGCCACACCTATCAGCAGCGCCTGGCGGAGAAGGGATACTGGGCATACGATTTCGCCCTGCCGATGCTGGTTCTCCATACGCTTTACAATCGCACGAACCGAGAGCTTGCCGACTGGCTCGAGGTCTGCCCGCGCAAACAGATCAACACCCTCGACACCCATGACGGCATCGGCGTGGTGGATGTCAAGGGGCTCCTGACCGACGGGCAGATCCAGGAAACCGTCGACAACCTCTATGAGAGGGGATCCAACGTCAAGCGGATCTACTCCGGTCCGAAGTACCAGAACCTGGATATCTACCAGGTCAACTGCACCTATTACTCCGCCCTCGGGTGCAACGACGACGCCTATATCGCGGCCCGCGCCATTCAGTTCTACGCGCCCGGCATCCCCCAGGTTTACTACGTGGGGCTTCTGGCCGGCCAGAACGACATCGAACTGGTGGAGCGGACCCGAAACGGCCGGAACATCAACCGGCACAACTACACGCTGGAGGAGATCGAAACGGAGATCCAAAAACCGGTCGTTCGCCGGCTGCTGCGGCTGATGGCGTTCCGGAGTCGCTATCCGGCCTTCGGCGGCAAATTTTCCGTCGACCGAAGCCGGGAAGACCGGCTGGTGCTTACCTGGACAAAGGATATTCACCGCACGGAAGCGGAGGTGGATCTGGCCTCCTATCGAACCGTCATCCGCTACCATCATCCCAGGCTCAACCGCCAGGTCTCCTTTTCTGCCTGAACCGGATCTGCGGCCCGGTACGCCGTCCCCACGCCTCCCGAACGGGCGGGGGCGATGTTTTCTTGCCACGGCGCAGGTGAGGTGTCGCGGGGCTCTTGTCATCCCCATTGCAGCGCCTTTCATAGGGACGCTTAGGGATGCGGGAGGACACGGGGCCCGCACTGTTTGAGCGAAGCGAGTTTGCGGGCCGTCCGGAGCACCCCTTAGCGTCCCTTGAAAGGGGATGCAGGGGATGACAAGAGCCTCGGGGCACCTCACCGGTTGACTGTGACCTTGCTCTCGGCATCCACAGGACAAGCGCATGGAATGACATACCGCTCCGGGTTTCAGCTTCCAGCCGGACAACCACAATTTCTTTCGATTACGACTACGATTACGACAACGACAAGGAACAAGGATGGGTACTATACAGTCATCATCTTGAGAATAGACGGTCAATCGTGCTACAAATTTAGAATTATGTTTCTAGCCGACGGCGGGTGAATACGGATGCCGGAATCTGAACACGATCAATTGGGACGTTCCCTGGGACTTCTGGACACCACCGGCGTCGGCGTCGGCGCCATCGTCGGCGGCGGCATTCTGGCCCTTGCGGGCGTGGCCTTCGCCTCGACAGGCCCGTCCGCCATTGTCGCCTTTGCCCTGAATGGCGCCATCGCGGTTCTGACCGCCCTGAGCTACGCGGAGATGGCCGCCGCGTTCCCTGAGTCCGGCGGCACCTACACCTTTTCCAAAAAGGTGTTGTCCGCACCAGCGGCCTTCATGGTGGGGTGGGTGGTCTGGTTCGCCTCGGTGGTGGCGGCCGTTCTCTATGCCCTGGGATTTGCCTCCTTCGCCGGGAGCGGCCTGGAGCGCATCCTCCAGGCCGCCCATCTGAACCTCCCCTTTTCACTGACCTCCCGGGCCAGCACCCTCTCGCTGGCCATGGCGGCCGTCCTGGGCTACAGCCTCTCCCTGGTCCGCACCACCTCCGGCGGCGGCCGATACGCCACCTGGGGGAAGGTGGTGGCATTTGTGGTCATCATCGGTGCGGGTATCCTGGCCATGACCCAAAAGCCCTTCCACGAACTCACGGCCCCCTTCACTCCGTTTTTCAGCCACGGCACGATGGGGCTCTTCAAGGCCATGGGCTACTCCTTCATCGCCCTGCAAGGGTTCGACATCATCGCCGCCGTGGCCGGAGAGGTGAAATCACCGGAACGAAACATCCCGGCCGGGATGCTGCTCTCCCTCGGCATCGCACTTGCCATCTACCTGCCGCTGCTCTTCGTGATCGTCACGGTGGGGACCGCGCCGGGCCACGATATCGTCCGGATGAGCCTCTCCCATCCCAACACCCTCATCGCCGTGGCCGTCCACAACTACCTGGGGCCCTTCGGCTACTGGCTCGTCACGGCGGCGGCCATCCTCGCCATGCTCTCCGCCCTGCGGGCCAACCTGATGGCCGCCTCCCGGGTGGCATTGACCATGGCGGTGGACCGGACCCTTCCCCGGGCCATCGGCCGGGTCAGCCGCTCCCGGAAAACGCCCGATCGCGCCATCGGGCTGACCCTGACGATCGTGATGCTGATCCTCCTTGTCATCCCGAACCTTGCGGCGGCAGGGGCCGCGGCCAGCCTGATCTTTCTGGTCTCTTTCGCGCTGGCGCACTGGACGGCCATTCTGGCCCGCATGCGCATGGGCGCCGGGATCTTACCGTTCCAGGCCCCCTGGTTTCCCCTGCTGCCAATCATCGGCGGCACGGCCTGTGTCGGTCTTGCCGCGTTCCAGGGCGCCCAGGTCCCCTCCGCCGGCATCGTCTGCGCCCTGTGGCTGGGCCTGGGGCTGCTGCTCTACCTCGTCTTCTTCGCCCGGCGGGCACGGATTGTCGATGCCTGCAGCGCGGCCCTGAACCCCCAGCTCCTCGTCCTTCGGGGGCACAGCCCCCTGGTGCTGGTGCCCATTGCCAACCCGGCCAACGCCGGATTCATGGTGTCCCTGGCAACGGCCATGGCCCCCCCGGCCATCGGGCGCGTCCTGCTGCTGTCCATCATGAACCCGCCGGAAAAATCGAAATCCGGCGGTCCTCAACCGCAGCTCGATAGCTGCCAGACGGTGTTGAAGGATGCCCTTACCGCCTCCTTCGCCTCAGGGCTCGCGCCCGAGGCACTCATCACGGTGGCCCCCCATGCGTGGAGTGAAATCATCCGGGTGGCGCGGATTTATCGCTGCGAGAGCCTTCTGATCGGCCTGAGCGACCTGACCCAGAAGGCGGCGATTCATGACCTGGAGCGTCTCATGAGCCGAATCGATTCGAATGTCGTGGTGCTTCGGGCCAGAACCGATGGGCACCCATCGGCCATGAAGCGGGCGCTGGTTCCGGTGGCCGGCGCCGGCGGCCAGGACCTCCTGCGCGCCAGGCTGCTCGGGAGCCTTCACCACATGGGCATCGAAGAGATTACCTTCCTGAGGATCCTGCCGGAGAACAGCTCAGAGGAAGCTTTCGCCCATGCCCGTCGCTGGCTGCGCCAGCTTGCCGACGACGAACAGACACCCCATGCCGAAATCCTGGTGACCCGCAGCGGCCGGCCCGTCGATGAGATCATCCACCGCGCGGCGGAGACGGACCTTCTCATCCTGGGGCTCCAGCGCGAGGCGCGGCGCCGGAAGATCTTCGGAGAGAGGGTCCTTCAGATCGCCCGGAACACCACCTGCGGCCTGATCCTCGTGAACCGGCGGGGATAGCGCAGCCTCCGGGCTCCATCGGTATTCTCCCGCGCTCCCCTGCCGAGGTCGTGCATAGGGACCCGCCACTACACCCCCAGGCTGTCACAGAACCGGGAGGCCGCCGCTTCCACCTCCTCGCGGTTCGGGAGAGGCGCCAACAGACGCGTAGGAATGATATCCATGCCGTTAAAGGCACCCAGCAGGGCGCCCATTACCGCGGCATTGGCGGCGACGGCCCCACCGGATGCCACGACCTCGTACAGGGTCTCGATACGGTCCGGCTGTCTCAGAAACATCGCATACACGAAGGGCAGGGAATTGGTGATATCGCCGGCCGCGCCGCCGGTGAGCTCCAGTATCGCCTTGGCATCCATGCGTTTAAAGGAACCGATCAGCAGTCTGCGAAAGATATCGCTCAACTTGAGGGGCACGTTGTCATCGATGTCGGACTTTTCACCATGCCTGGCGGCGCCGATAACGCTCTCTACGAAAGCCTTTCGCAATGCCTCGACATCCGGCATGATATTGATTCCCTCCAGCAGGCAATCGCAAATCGCGCTGACCTGGGCATATCCGGAGGCAACGGCCATTTTCGTACGATGGGTCATGCAGGTCAAAATCTGGACCTGCTTTCGAACCTCTCTTAGGATCTTCTCCGTCTTATCATCATGGACTTTGTCGGACATATCTTTGACACGCAATATCTTCGCGCAGAGAAGCGCACCGATCGGCGCCACCTTGACGGCGATGCCGGTATCGGTTCGGGTCGAATCTCCTGCTTCGGCAAGCACGAACATGTTTTCCCTGCCAAGAACACGCTTCAGGGATGTCACCATACCCTCATCCCAACCCGCGGCGGAACGGTCCATCTCGGAGACATGCTCGCGGTAGATATCCACCGGGTCGACGTCGGTCTTTTGGGTCAGCGACCGCGCGATGGCCAGAAACAGCCGGGTATTCACCGTCCCCTTCCCGCCGGCAAAATCATTGCATGAGAGCTCGTCGCTATGCGATGAAAACAAGGAGCCCAGGAACCCGGATGACTTTTCACGCTTCGAATCCTTCGCCTGGCCTTCCCAGGCATCTCCGATGGCTGCCAAAAAAAACATGCCCATGATTCGATCCCGCAACGCCCCGTCGTTCATATTCCATTTCCCCTTTCACCTTTCAGATATGTTCAGCTCATTACGATCCATTTTGGAAATCGACCTTGCCACAGTTTGGTTTGGAATAACTGGAGCCAGCTATCCCCTTTTCAGCACGGCGCACCATTATCAGGGATAAGATTGGACGTGGCGCCGAAAAATCTTTACAATTGCAGCTACTATACATTGCATTTTGAATCACCCTCTGGTGCATTGATCCGTTGCGTAAAGCGAACAGAAGGAGAAATCCCCATGAAAGATCATTTCGACTTTGGATCCCTGGCCATTATCGCACTCACATTTGTTTTATTCGTTGTCGCATTGTTTGCTAAAGGTTTCACTCACGATTTGTTGCTCGAAGCAGGCGTCTTTCTCGTTTCAGTGAAATTAATCCTGATGGCCTATAGGAACAGTGTCACTTCGAAAGAGTTGATAAGCGAGATAAAAGCAATCAGAAAGATAATGGAAAACAGCAATACATAGTCTGACAGATAGCAGGCCTCGCCCCTTGAGCTCCAGC
>CAYOXD010000072.1:0-16162 GCA_964407825.1 uncultured Desulfobacterales bacterium
CCATGCTGTCGATGCCGACCTCGTCCACCAGGTCCATATCCGGATCAAAGGTTTCGGGGGTTACGTCCTCCAGTTTCAACTCGTTGATCATCACTTCGGCGACACTAAGGGTTATGTTGTCAATACCTACCGTCATTACTTGGGCTCCTGAAAAGTTATCCGATGCCATGCCACACCTTAAATATGCGAGAAATACCGGATTCATTGCACAAATCAGATAATTTTACAACTGTGAAAACGATCCTCGGCCTCCTTTTGTCAGACCTCTTTCACCGCCAGGTGGCCCGTGCAGGCCACCTCCGTCCCGAGCAAGACCCGGAACGCATACGCATCGGCAGTTTCCGGAAGGGGGGTCACCTGCAGCTGGAGCGCATCCCCCGGCCGGATGACCTGCTTGAAGCGCACCCGTCGGATCTCCGATATCCTGAGGCGGCAGTCACGGGCCTCCTCGATGACCCGGCGCACCAGGAACAGCTGCGCGATGCCGGGGAGCACCGGATCGCCCGGAAAATGGCCCGAAAACCACGGGGACTGGGCCTCCACCCGGACCTCGGCCGTAATTTCGTCCTCTCCGGAAACCCGGATATGGGTCAGTTCCTGCCATTGCGCCATGGATGCTCCGTCAGCGTCCTGCCTTCCCCCCCCGCAGAACGGGTCGATTCTGAACCGTCACGCCCGCACATGCCTGGAGTTCCGTGCCCGGAGGGACGCCGCCCGAACCCCGATGGCGGGCTGAAGGGGCGGGGTCACCGGACAAGATGCTCCCAGAGCGGCCCCGAAAAGCCACGGTCATAGAGCGTCGAAATGGTCCGGGCCCCCTCCTCGCCGCCGGCGCCGATGATCCAATTGCTCCGCCCCGCCGCCATCGCCCTGACCCGCTCGTCGATCCGGCCGAGACGGATCCCCGCCGGCTGGTAATAGGTGGGCGTGAGCAGACCGTCCGGTCCTGCGATCTGCCCTTCGGCAAGGGCCCTCTCATATAGATCGGTATGGGGGTAGATTCGCATGCCGAGGAAAAAAAATAGAACGGTTCTGTTCAATTTGTCAATGTTGTTAAACGTTTCATCCAGGGTTTCCTCATTTTCCCCCGGGCCTCCCAGGATGAGATAGTGCGCCACGTAGCATCCGGCCCCCACCGCCGCCCCGTGGGCGGCCAGCGCCTCCCGGGTCCGGAAGGGCTTTTGATAGGCGGCAAGGACCGGGTCCGAGAGGGACTCGGTACCGAATTCCACATGGGTCAGCCCGGCCTCCACCAGTGTCCGGTAATAGTCGGCGGGCGGTTGCGTGGGCGCGAAAAAACCGCCCCAGGGAATGCCCACCCCGCAGCGCTTGAAGGCCCGCGCCACCTCCAGACTGTGGCGGTAATCGGCGTTAAAGGCCGAATCGGTGACAAAAAAATATTTGGCACCCGCCGTCTGCAGAGCCAGGGCGGTCCGGGCCACCTGCTCCGGCGGCAGGAGCCGGAGTTTCCGGCCCTCGATATGCGGATAGGTACAGTAGATGCAATTGAAGCAGCAGCCCCGCTTGCTCTGGAGGTTGAGCATCCCTCCCCTTTGCAGATAGAACCCCACGTGGTTGGAGGCGGCATCGAAGCCCCTGCCGCCGATACCGTTCAGGGGCCTGGGGACGGGGGATGCGCCGTTTCCCGCGACGAGACCGGGAACCCCGGAAAGATCCCCCCCGGTTTCGAGGGCCTCGATCAGCAGGGCCAGCCGCTCGCCTTCGCCGATAATGCCGTAATCGGCCTCCAGGGCGGACATCAGCTCCCCCGGAAAGATGGTGAACCCGCTTCCGCCCAGCACCAGGGGCGCGGCCGAGACGCTTCTGACCGCCGCGGCCACCTGCCGGTACTGATGGACGAAGGCCCTGGGATCGGTGATATCGGTGGTGTCGATATTGCGAAGGGAGAGGCCCACGAGCCCGGGCGCGAACCGCGTGACGGCCCGCTTCAATTCCTCGAGGCCGGCAAGGACGTTGAGATCCAGGATCTCCACCTCGTGACGCCCGGAAAGGGCCCGGCGGATATAATCCAGCCCCAGGGGATAGACGGGGTATGGATTGATGACCGTGTTCGCGGAAACGAGCAATACTCTCATATCGGATCTACGAATTCATTTTAAATCTATGGAATTCAAATGCCGCTCCTCCACCGGCGGCACCGGCGGCAAAGGATCAGACGATACGACAGATGGGATCCTTTCGTCAACCGGTCCTTGGTGTCTGAGTGCTCCTGCCTTTCCCGCACCGATCGTTGTCGTTGTCGTAATCGAAATACAGAGGCCATTCGGTAATCTTCAGCCGGATGGTTACCCGCTTTCGATGGCATAAGGGGAGTGGGAAGCAATCGGATAGCCTTGGTTACAACGATGGGGTATAATATTTCCATGTGCCTCATCGTCTTTGCATACGATGCCCATCCGCTGTACCGCCTGGTCCTCGGCGCCAACAGGGACGAGTTCTTCGAGCGGCCCACGGCACCGGCCGGCCCCTGGCGGGAGGCGCCCGCCCTCATTGCCGGAAGGGATCTAAGAGCCGGCGGCACCTGGCTGGGCGTCACGCGAACCGGCCGTATCGCCGCCGTCACCAACTACCGGGAGCCGGGGTTCCAGCAGGTCAAAGGGACTTCCAGGGGCGCCCTGGTGACAGACTTTCTAATGAGCGCCCTTGCCCCGGCTGTCCATCTTCAGAACCTCTCGGCCAGATCCCATACCTATAACGGGTTCAATCTCCTTTTGGGGGACGCCAGATCGCTTGTGTATTTCTCCAACAGGAAGGAGGGGGCGCAAATCGTCCCGGCCGGGGTCCATGGCCTGTCGAACCGCCACCTGGATACCCCGTGGCCCAAGGTGGAACGCGCCAGGGCCGGCCTGGAGAGGCTACTTGCCAATGGAACGGGCCTCGATGTGGAGGCGCTTTTCAGCCTCCTGGCCGATCGGACACCGGCACCGGATGAGGCCCTTCCGGACACGGGCATTGGAATTTCATGGGAGCGGCTTCTCTCATCGATATTTATCGAGAGCGACACCTACGGCACCCGTTCCACCAGCATCCTGCTATGGGAGAGATCCGGCCGCATCCACTTCCACGAGCGGACCTTCGAACCCGGAATCCGCCACGCCGGACGGACCCATACCCGTCGCTTCAGCTTCCGTGTCCAGCCCGACCCGCCCGCCGGCACCGGAGCTTGAATGAGCGTCCCTCCCTGTTGCAGCGGCCCAAAAAATTCTTGCATTTTCCCTTCTGGGGTATTTTATATTGACCTGGATCATCCTTCGGGGAAAACCTTGCAGGGGTGATGGCTGTCTAACAAGCGGGGACAATTCCCATGAAGATAAGCGCTATCCAGGGACAAGGAGAAGAAAAGTGGTCGGTAGGTCCAATATCCTCATCGTTGATGACGTAAAAGATGTGTTAACTTCTCTCCAAAGAGCGTTGCGGAAGGAGCCGTACCACATCTTTTACGCAAGTGGCGGCGAACAGGCATTGGAGATATTATCGGAAAATCCATGCAAAGTCATCATTTCGGATATAAAGATGGTCAAAATGGACGGATTCGAATTACTTTCAAGGGTCGAGCAGTTATATCCCGATATGATCAGAGTGGCTCTTTCCGGACACTCCGACGTAAAATTCATCCTGGATCTTGTGAATAAAAAAGGGATTTACAGGTATTTGACAAAACCCTGGGACATCGAAGACATTAAATCCACGATCAACCAATGTATCGAGCTTTTTGATTTGCGAAGAGAAGTCATCGAGCTTCGAAAGGAGCTGGGGCGTTAGCCATCCCCTCAAGGGCGCGGAACCCGCAGCTCGCGGATCCCTTGCAACTCCTTTTTTGAAAAGGGGTAACGCGTGTTGCAGTGGTGGCAGCGGATCTCCAGCGGGAAGGGACCGTTGGCGACCATTTCGTCCAGATCCTCGGCGGGAAGCGCGGCCAGCATGGCGGCGATGCGCCCCCGGTTGCAGTGGCACATGAACTCCACCCGCTGATCACCGATGACCCGGGGCGACAGGCGACTGAAGTGGAGAGCGATCAGATCCCCCGGCCGGCGCTGCCACTGCGCATCGGAAAAAACCTCACCCAGGGAGGGCAGCTCCTTTACCAGTCTCTCGAGACCGGACACCACCTCCTCGCCTGCCCCCGGCAAGACCTGCAACATCAGCCCCCCGGCGCCGGCGACCTCGCCCTCAGGAGTGAATTTGACGCTGAGATGAAGTGCCGTTGGGGTCTGCTCTGAAACCAGATAGTAATTGGCCAGATCCTCCGCGAGGGAGCCGTATGTCAGGACGACCTTGCCGGCAAAGGGCTGCCGGGCTCCCTCCGGAAAGCGGGTGACGGTCAGGAAGCCGGCCCCGTAAAAAGGTGCCAGGTTTTGGGGATCCACCGGCCGGTCCACGGGAATGGGGACATTCTGCAGATGCCCGCGCACGTCACCGAAGGCATTGGCCTCGACGATCATCCCCTGAAGCGGGCCCGAGCATTCGATCTGGAGGCGGATCCGATCGTTGCCCTTCAACTGGGTGGACAGCAGGCCCGCCGCCAGATACCCATGCCCCAGCAGCAGGGTCTCGAGGATACCCAGTTCATGATTGCCTCGCATTTCATAGACCATCCGGGTGCCGTGCAACAGCACCCCTCGAACCTGGTCGTCGGCAAGGAGAAACCGGCAGGCGCGATCCTGGGCGGCCGCCCTGAGTCGGGCTTTGGGGTCGTTGCCGTAGGGAGTGGTTTTATGCATCGAACAGGCCTCTTAAAACCAGGGGGAATCACCAAGGGGACCGGTCCAGGCCCACCTCGGGCACAAGCCGCCCTCTCTCTCCGAAGTTCACATGGAAACGCGCCTTCTATACAGAAGATCATCAACGATGGCAATGGGGATGATAATTAACTGGACAAGGACCGCGCGGCCGAGTTAGTGTCCATCCAGAAATGGCCAATTCGCCCGATATCTGCGTTGCGCGAAAAATTTAATCCTCGGAATATCAATTGTCAGACGCCGCATGCCTGCCGTGCCGTCCAATCCGGCCACAGAGGACCCGGCGGCGTGAAACGGACTGAAGCATTACAGGGAAAAATGGCTGAGCATCCCCCTCCCGATTGCCCCGGTTCACGACAGGCATTTCATCTTCGCACCGGGCTGCACCTGCATATCGCCGATTTCAACCCGACGGAAACGCTGAGGCTGCCTTTCGAGATCGGTTCGAAGCCGACCTGTTTTCTCAACAGGCAAAAGGGGAAATAGGAAGCTGCGAGGACGATCCCGGCATGGGCAAGGACAACGGATGAAAAATCAAGCCGGTACGCCACCCAGCTGACCGCAGGCGGCCCGGATATCGGCTCCCTTGGCGCTTCGAAGACGTACGAAGATCCCCTCCGCGATGAGCGCGCGCTGAAACCGCGTCACCTCCTCGGGGGATGGGGCGCGGTAGGCTGCCTCCCGCCCTGGATTGTAGGGAATCAGGTTGAGCCTGACCGGAAGCCCCCTGAAATAGGCGGAAAGCCGACGGGCATATCCGGGATGGTCGTTTTTCCCCTTGATCAGGACATACTCCACCAGCAGCACATTGCCGCGGGCCAGCGGATAGCGCTGGAGCGCGGATTTCAACCGTGCCATGGGGAAACGGCGGTTGATGGGCATCAATTCATCGCGCAGAATGTCCGTGGGGGCGTTTAGGGAGACCGCCAGTTTCAGTTGGGGCCAGTTCAGGGCCGCCAATTGATCGATTCCCTCGATCAGCCCTGCCGTGGACAGCGTTATATTCCGCTTGGCGATGTCCAAACCACGTTGATCGGACAATACCCGTATGGCCCGAACCACGGGATCGAAATTGTCCAGGGGCTCCCCCATCCCCATAAACACCACGTTTCGCACGTTGAGCCCCAGAAGGACCTTCACCGCATAGACCTGGGCGACGATCTCCTCTGCCTTGAGCTGGCGCAGCAGCCCCATTTGACCGGTTTGACAGAACCGGCACCCCATTCGGCAGCCAACCTGGCTGGAAATGCACAGCGTCAGGTGACGGGTCATGGGAACCACCACCGATTCGATTTCCAAACCATCGGCCAGACGGAACACCAGCTTGGTCACCCCCTCCCGGGTTTCCCGCCGAACCATCTCCGGAAGCCGGGTGGTTAGATCCCCAAGGACCCGTTCCGCCAACCCCCGGGAGGCCGAAAACGCGGGCAGATCATTGATATCGAAAGGCGCGGCGGTATAAAAGGCCCGGTAAAGCGCCGCCGCATGAAAGGCCCCCCGCCCGTAACGCCGGCGAAACGCCTCGGCCACCTCGTCACATGTCAGTCCTAAAAGATTCATACCCCCATTCACCCACCCCCTTCCCCCGGGGATCCGCCTGTCCACTTACCGCCGCCAGAGACTATCCGGCGCAGCCCGCTTCTCCCATAGGGAATTCGAAGCATCTCCCAATCACTTCCATTCGGGTCCTTCTAGTAGGGGGAGCATTTTCAATTTTCAAGATGTTTTTAATTGACATCCCCTCTGGTGGCAGATGATACTAGTATTCATGGAAGACACAGGCATATTTTGACAAGCGCGGGCAGGCTTTCTTACGGTTTAAGCCTGACGCTACCGGAGCATCCGGACAATTGAAATCGGGGAATCACCATGGCGGGAACTGTCGATCTGACTAAATACACGGACGAGTTAGTCTCCTTCAAAGCCGGGGAGATCGTCTTTAGAAAAGGCGATCCCGGTGAGGTCATGTATTTGGTAACCAAAGGGGAAGTTGAAATCATGATCAGCGACAAGGTGGTCGAGAAGGTTGTTGCCGGAGGCGTCATCGGTGAGATGGCCATTTTGGACAGGGGTCCCCGAAGCGCGACCGTTACCGCCAAGACCGACTGCCTGTTGCTCGCCATCGATCGGGAACGGTTCGAAAATCAAGTCAGGAAATCTCCCCAATTCTCCATCCAGGTGATGCGGGTGATTGCCGAGCGCCTTCGGCGGCTGGATCACTTTATATAGGTCCCTTGCAGCAAACTGAAATCGGGGGCCCTCCCCGCGCAGCGGCATTGGGCCACATGCGATTGCCCTTGGGTGCATGCAGCAATCCCAGATGAAGGGCATTGCTTCTTTGCCACAGGGCAACTCACAGTGATTCTAACTGATCCTGTTCACCGTACCTCATCAGCCTTTCGGCATCGGGTAATCAGAAATTTTCGCTAATAATTACGACGGATAGGCCGTGTACGGGTAGAATCGCTGGCGATTCTCGGGAGGGTTTGCATCCCTCTGAATTATGGTGTAATCTTTCAGGGCTCGACATGTCATAACGAAAAACGCGATCCCGGAGCGATGCCCCAAGCCGATCCCATTCATGCCGCCAACCGCCGCGCCAGAGCCGCTGCCGCCCCCGCGGGCTCGCACCGCTTCGCCTTCCTGGTGGGGGCGGGAATCCTTCTCAGCCGGCTGGCCGGCCTGATCCGCGATCGGGTCTTTGCGCACTTCTTCGGAAATTCCGATGCGGCCGATGCCTTCAAGGCCGCCTTTCGGATTCCCAACTTCCTCCAGAACCTCTTCGGGGAGGGCGTGCTGTCCGCCTCCTTCATTCCCGTCTACGCCGGACTCCTGGCGGCCGGAGAGGAAGAGGAGGCCCGGCGCCTGGCCGGCGCCATCGCTGCACTTCTGGCCCTGACTACATCCGTCCTGGTGCTGGTGGGCGTCCTGCTCACCCCCTTTTTGATCGACGTGATCGCGCCGGGGTTTTCCGGGGCCAAGCGGGAATTGACAATCCAGCTGGTACGAATTTTATTCCCCGGGGCCGGGCTTCTGGTGCTATCGGCCTGGTGCCTCGGAATTCTCAACAGCCATCGCCGCTTTTTTCTTTCCTATGCGGCGCCGGTGATCTGGAACGTGGCGCTGATCGCAACCCTTCTGCTCTTCGGCCGCCGCTATCCCCAGTATCCCCTGGCGCGGATCCTGGCATGGGGGTCCGTGGCCGGCAGTGCGCTTCAGGCAGGCATTCAACTGCCCCTGGTGCTGAGGCTGCTCCGGCACCTGCGGCTTTCCCTGAATTACCGCATGCATAATGTCAAGACCGTTATCCGCAACTTCGGCCCCGTCTTTCTGGGCCGGGGGGTCGTGCAGATCAGCGCCTACGTGGACGCTCTGCTGGCGAGCCTTCTTCCCACCGGTGCGGTGGCGGCCCTTGCCTATGCCCAGACCCTCTATACACTCCCCGTGAGCCTTTTCGGGATGTCGGTGTCCGCCGCGGAGCTGCCGCTCATGTCGTCCGCACAGGGGGAAAAGGGCGAGGTCGCAGCGGTCCTCCGGAATCGTCTCGAATCGGGTCTGCGCCGGATCGCTCTCTTTGTCCTTCCCTCGGCGGCCGCCTTCCTGGCGCTGGGAGACGTGATCGTGGGGGCCATCTACCAGACCGGGCGGTTCACCCGCGCGGACGGGGTCTATGTGTGGGGCATTCTCGCGGGGGCCGCGGTGGGACTTCTGGCTTCGACCTTCGGCAGGCTCTATTCATCGGTCTTTTACGCGCTTCACGATACCCGTACACCGCTTCGCTATGCGACCATAAGGGTGGCATTGACCACCGGGCTTGGATATGTCAGCGCGCTTCTGGTGCCTCCCGCCATCGGCATCGACCCGCGATGGGGGGTGGCCGGACTCACCCTTTCCGCCGGTATCGCCTCCTGGGTCGAATTTACACTCCTTCGCCGGGGTCTGAACCGCCGCATCGGTCGAACGGGCATTGCCCGGGGGTACCTGTGCAAACTCTGCATCGCGGCGCTCTTGGCCGCCGGTGCAGGATGGGAGCTGCGGGCGATGCTCCAGGGCCACGGCCCCATCGTCCTCGCCCTCCTGGTGCTGCCGCCCTTCGGCCTCGTTTATTTCGCGACCGCCTCGGCTCTGGGAATTGCCGAAGCCCGCGGCAAGGGTCTGATGAAGCGCTTTCTCAGGAAGTAACCCGCGACATAGGCCCCGCACCGGTCCCGTTCGAAAGCCTTTCCAATGCCCTTTGGAGGTTGGTCGATTCCTTTCCGAACGGCGTAAGAACGTGAAGCGCCTCGGAGGCGGAATCGTCCTTGAAATTCTGTTTTGCAAAATTGGCAAGGGTCCCGAGCGGCCCCAGGTCCACATAGACAGCGGACCGCTGCTCCTCCAGCGCCTCGATGGTCCGCTGGAACGCCACCGGTCGGCGGACCACCTCCCACCAGTGATCCGCCGGGAGGTGGGACATCTCCCGGGCCCTCTGGCAGGAGTAAAACCCGATGCGGGGCTTCCCGAGACACCGGCCCTCCAGAGACGCCCGAAAGGTCTCCGCGCAGGGCTCCATGAGCGCGGAATGAAAGCCGAAGGAAACAGGCAGATGCAAAAAGGCGATGTCCTCCCGCTCGAGATAGGCCTCGATGGCGGCAATCTCCCCTTCCCCCCCCGAAACGACGAAATGCCCCGGATAGTGACTGGCGGCCAATTCGCTCTTCTCTCGGAGCAGGGGGGTCCTGGTGTACAGGTCCGGATCATCCAAAACGGCGCACATGGCGCCCTTTGGGCATTGCCTCTCGATGATGTCCGCCTGACCGACGACAATGGAAAGCATCTCCTGCCAGGAGCAGACCTCTGCCGCCGCCGCGGCCACGTACTCTCCCAGGCTGACGCCCAGGACTGCATCCGGCATGATGCCGCTTTCGGCAAACACCCGATACAGGGCGTATTGAACCGAGAAAATCGCCGGATGGGTCAGGCCGATCCCATCGAACGGGGTTTCGACGGCCCTGCCCTGCCCGTAGATCGCCTCTATAACGGATCTGCCCATGATGGACCGGGCCTCGGCATCGAGCCGCTCCATCCACCCGCGAAAGACGGGATGGTTCTCGTAAAGGACTTTTCCCATTTGATGGTGCTGGGAGCCCTGACCGGCAAACATGAAGATGACGGGCCGAGCCATGACCTCTCTGCCCGCGTCTGAATTTGGCATTTCCTTCTCCCTCGACCGGCCACCGCTACCTGTCCGAAATCGTCGCTCGCTGCCCGTCCTTCAGGGACGGATCCCAAAGAAACGCCGGGGCACCTCGCCGGTTAGTTGACCCTGCACACGCGTCAGACCGCGCGCATCAGCCGGCAGCCCTGCCCCTCCTGGTCCAGCGCCAGCGTCGGGATCCCTTCTATAATGGGTTTCAGCTGGTCGAAGGACGGCGGTTTGACGAGATATCCGGCAACCTTCAGGGATTCGGCCCGCTGGATATCCTTGTCATAGGTGGATCCGGTGAACATGACCACCTGAAGCCTTTTCAACAGCTCGTCTCCGCGGATATATTCCAGGAACTCGAATCCGTCCATGCCGGGCATGTTGATGTCCAGCAGGATGAGATCGATGGGCGTCCCCGCCATAGTGGAATTTTTCAACACCTCCAGCGCCTCTCTCCCGTTTCGCGCCACCAGGAGGTTAGTCTGCAGGATATCGCGATTGAGCAGAAGCACCTGGGCCAATTCGATGTCCGATTCTTCATCCTCCACCAGCAGGATATTGGCAAGCTCGGCGGCCCCGGGGCGGCCTTCCACCGAACGATGGCCCTTCGGTATGGTAAAGACAAAGGTGGCGCCCTGGCCCTCTTCGGCGGCACACCAGATTTTCCCCCCCAGGTTCTCGATTGTCTTGCGACAAATGGCCAGTCCCAGCCCGGATCCGTTCCCCTCCTTTCTCAGGCGTTTGAAGGGAAGGAAAATCCGCTCCCTGTATTCCGGTGGAATTCCCGGTCCGTTGTCCTGAACCGAAATAAGCCACTCATCCGGTCTCTCCTCTGCGCGAATGTGGACCGCCACCGCCTTTCCCCCATGATGAACCGCATTTGACAGGAGCTGCTGCATCACCTGGGTCATCCCGGTGGAACCGGCTGGCAGTTCCGGCATCCTGTCATGGGTGACAACCGCACCGCTCGCGCGAATCAGGGGGGCCAGACGGTCCAGGACGACGCCCAGAATGTCCTCCATCGCACAGGAGGATCCGGCTCCCCCCGTGCTGTTATCCAGCTGAATGTAGTGGGAAACCGATTCGATCAGCATCCCCATGCGATGGGCTGAATCCTGAATATATTGAAAATACTGTTGAAATTTGTCTTCAGGGGTCTTGCCTTCCACCAGCAGCCGGGAGAAAGACTGGATGGCGCGCACCGGCTCCTTGAGGTCGTGGGCCAGGGCGCGGGTGAACACTTGCAGGCTCGCACGCTGCCTGCGGATATGCGCCTCCCGCTCCTGCAGGACCTCCACCCGCTGCTGCAGCTCGCCGTACAGGTCTATGTTCTCCAGGGCCACGGAGGTGGTATCCGCCAGGGCCTGCAAAATGGCCACCTCCTGAGCTGTGGGAAGGCGACGGGATGCCCAGTAATTGCCGATGGCACCGATGGGGGCGCTGCGCCGGATGGGGACCATGGCCAGGCTCTTGACGAAGGTGGGCCTGTAGGCATCTGCGGGGATGCGGGGATCTGCGTAGATATCCTCGATCACGGCGCAGCGGCTGTTCAGCATCACCCACCCGCTGATGCAGGCGCTCAGGGGAAACCGCATGCCCTTCCACAGGGGACTGACGGCATTTTCTTCTGCGTAGAAACACTGATCCCCGTCCCTCAGCACGAAGGTAGCGCCGTCCGCCTGCGTCAAATTCCGGGCTGCCTCCCGCACGATGGCCATGACCGCGTCCAGGTCTCTTGCCAGGGACAACTGCTGGACCACGGCGATGAGTTCTTCCATGGCCGTCTCATACCAGGACGTGTATCCGTCCGTGTTGTTAGAATTACCCGGCTCTCCCATGATCGGCTCTCCTGTGGATGGAAGGTTACGTAATATTTTCAACCATACGGATAACCATCCAGAATGGTCAAGCAAATTTACAATATGACCGAAATTCAGGGAGACTCGGCAGGTAAACGGATGCGGTGCCGCTGACCAACGGGAAGAGGGCCGAAGTTGGAAATTTTGCCTGTATTCTTGACACTCCCCACGGTTTTGCCATAAAACAGTCCCGGAAAACAAGTTCCCGCCCGCTGTCCTTCTGAGTGGTCGATACTTGATCGCGATCCGGCCGCCGCCGGCCACCCACACGCACCTTCAATAGTCTTATGAATTCAAAAATATTAATAAAAATAGGGGTTCTTCTGTCCATGGCGGTGACGCTGTTCACCGCCCAGCTCTGCGCCGCCGAAACCGGTGCCTATACCGGCCGCCAATGGGCGCTGCTCGACACCGGTAAGGTGTTGCACGCCGCTGCCGATATCACGGCCGCCCGATTCCCGGACTGTGATGACGTGACAGTGGATGAGAAAACCCTCGAAGTCTATCACGCGGATGGTACAGCCGATTGCCAGGACGACACGTTCACCAAGGTGCTGACGGAAAAGGGCCGGCGTAAGAATGCCGTCCTCAGCCTTAATTTCCTGCTGCCCTACTTCACCGTCCAGGTACCGCGTCTCGAGGTGATCAAACCCGATGGCAGGGTCATCCCGGTGGATATCTCCGCCAACTCGAAGGTGAGCATCGACAACAGCCAGATGGAGGACAACATCTACGATCCGAACAGCCGGATCCTGGAGGTGAACGTTCCGGGACTGGAAATTGGCGACATCGTACACGCGGTGACACGGACCACTGTCGAGCGGCCCATCATCGCCAACGCATTTTCCGATGAATTTCTTTTCGAGGACACGGGATACATCCGCCACATTTCCTGCGAAATCCGAGGACCGGCTACCGCTCCTCTCCGGCATGTGGCGCTGCGCGACAGGGTCGGCACCACGGTTACGGCATCCACCCGCCGGGGACGGGACGGTACCATGATCTATCACTGGGAGGTCAGGGGGGTTCCCCGCATGTATGACGAGCCGGCTATGCCGCCCTACGACAGGGTCCTGCAGCGTCTGCTGGTGAGCACCCTTCCCGACTGGGCGGCGGTTTCCAAATGGTACTGGAAGCTCAGCCAGCCGCACCTGGAGGCAATTTCTCCCGCAATGCGCCGGGCCGTCGCGGCCCTGACGGCCGGAGCGAAGACGGATCGGGAAAAGATCAAGGCCGTGTTCTATTACGTTTCGAAAAACATCCGTTACATGGGAATCACACCGGAGAAGAATCGGCCGGGCTTCGAGCCCCACGATGCCAGCCTCACCTTCGCAAAGAAGTACGGGGTATGCCGGGACAAGGCCGCCCTGCTGGTATCCATGCTGCGAATAGCCGGCCTGAAGGCATACCCCGTGCTCATCAACGTCGGTGACCGGCTGGACCCGGATGTGCCAGACCCATACTTCAACCATGCGATTGCCGCGGTGGAAACCGGACCGGGCCGCTATCTGCTGATGGACCCCACCGATGAACACACCCGGCGGCTGCTGCCCGGGTATGACGACAACCAGAGTTACCTCGTATGCCGGCCGGAGGGGAGCAATCTCCAATTGAGTCCGGTCTCGCCGCCGGCGAAGAACATGATGCGGATCCGGACGCGGGGGGTCCTCCACACCGACGGGGCCCTTACCGCCACCTCCGAATTATCCTTTGGTGGGGTCAATGACGATGCCTATCGCAGTGCATTCGCCGGCATGAAGCCGGATAGCCGCCGACGATTTTTAGAAAGCCGTCTCCAGCGGGCCCTGCCGGGGGTTCGGTTGACCGCCCTGCGGATCCGTCCGAGCAATATGCTGGACGAATCGCTTCCCCTTCAAGTCGAGATCGGCTATTGCGCGCCGGCCGTGGCCGCCTTCGGAGACAGGCGCGCCCTCGTCAGCCTCCCTTGGATCGGACATGACTTCGGTGTGGTGAACGCCATCCTGGCCGGCACCGGTCTGGCAAGGAGAAAATACCCTCTGGAAACCCAGATGACCTGCGGCCTCAACGAGGAGCTAACCCTTAAATTGGCGGGTAATTTCACCCGGGCGATCTCCATCCCCTCCGCCTCATCCGTGGACACGGGCTGCGTGAGCTACCGCCGGCGTTTCCGGCTCGTCCGTCATACGCTCCACGCCTCGAAAAATCTTCAGCTGAAGGTGGTCGAGTTCTCCCCTGGGCAGTACCTGAAACTCAAGCGAACCCTGGCGGATCTTGATTACGACGGTCGTAAAGCCCTGGTCATGGCAACGAGGGGCGCGGGGCCGACCGGGCCGGCGACGCCGGTCCGCCGACCGCGGGCAGCCCCGATGGCATCCAATGCCAAAATTCTCGCGGACAGCCAGGAACTCACGGTGCAGGACGCCCACACAGCCGTGCTTCGGGTACATTACGTGAAAAGGATTCTGAGCTATGCGGGAAAAATCAGGGAGTCCGAGGTCGAAATCCCCTACAATCCGGCAACCGAGACGGCTCGGATCATTCACGCGGCCGTCATTTCGACATCCGGCCGTCGGCAGGAGGTCTC
Source organism: uncultured Desulfobacterales bacterium (assembly GCA_964407825.1). Classification (GTDB taxonomy): domain Bacteria; phylum Desulfobacterota; class Desulfobacteria; order Desulfobacterales; family JAFDDL01; genus CAYOXD01. The sequence goes on from CAYOXD010000072.1 coordinate 14,371, forward strand.
GAGGGACGAAATCAACGTAATGGATGCCGCATGGAACAGCTCGGCCAAGCGCTATACCGGCGGCAAGATTCTGGTGGATAGCCTGCCCGGCGTGGAAATCGGCTCGACCATCGAGGTAACCTACGAAATCGCCATGAAGGATCGCCCCTATCTGGCCGGGTTCCAGCGATTTCAGCTGCCCGATGAAATCGAGAAGAAGTCGTTCGAGATCACATCGCCGGCCGGGCTCCCCGTACAGACCCTGGAGACCGGGCCCGGAGGAATCATCGAGGGTGGGAAAAAGGCGCTCGGCCACAGGCGGGTGCTCCGGTGGCGGTGCCGCCGGGTCGGCGCGCTGCCGGAGGAATCCAAGCTTCCCCCGGTATGGTCCTATGCCGCCGGCGTGGGCTATTATGTGGGCGATCCTGCCGCCTATTACAGCCGTCTCGATGCGGTGATGCGCGAGCGCGCCGGTCAGGACACCCGGGCGAAACAGACGACGCAAAGGATCACCGCGGGGTTGAAGACAAAGCTTGAGGCGGTGGCGGCCATTCGAAACTATGCGGCGGAACATGTACGCCTGGCAGGACCGTCCTTCACCAAGCTGCCGCTGGACGAGCTCTCGGATGCCGATACGACGCTGTCCGACGGATATGGCCATGCCGCGGATCGGGCGATCCTCCTCTATGCCATGCTGAAGGCCGCGGGCCTTCAGCCGTCATTTGTGCTCGCCGCCCACCTGCCCGCGGTTCCCGGGCTGGCCGGGCCGGTGCGCGCCTTTCCCTTTCCGGACGCCTTCGACACCCCTCTGGTCAGGATCGTGGTGGCGGGCAAAACCTATTACCTGAACGATACGGACCAATATGCGCACCTGGGAACGACACGACACGATCATCGTCTCGGCATCGATCTGGCCACTGGCGCCGGTATCACCATCCGGGCCGCCGGAGACTGCCGCGACCGGGAAGAGACCACCTACTCTCTGGTCCTCGACAACCGGGGAAATGCCAGGATCGGCATCCGGCATGCCTACTTCGGCATGATTTTCGATCGGGAAAACCGCCGCTTCTCTGAACTGCGTCCCAGGCAGCGGTCACACTATTTTCAGGAGATGGTATCCAACGTGGCCCAGGGGGCCCGGCCCGTGGGCCGCCTCGTGACGGACTTCAACGTCTATCCGGGCATTGTTCAATTCGAGGTCGAGGTCAAGCACTACGGCGTGGCCAACGACCGATGCCTCTACTTCCGTCTGCCATTCACCCCGCGCCTGTTTCCGACCCGGTCCATCCGACGGGCCCTGCCCCTTTTGATCTCGACGGCGTCTGACCAGATTATCCGAACCCGGATCCAGCTTCCGCCGGGATACCGCCAAGTGATCATCGCACCCCGAACCGCCCGGTTCACGGGACCCGACGGTGCCGGCAATGCCCGCATCGTCTCGACAGTGACCAAGAGGGACTGTCTCATCGTCTACCATCTGGCGCACCGACCCGCGATCATCTCTCCGGCGGACTATCCGGTGGCGCGAAGGGTGGAGTCGGCCCTTGAGAACAAGGCCGCCCGGATGCTGCTGCTGGAAAGGGACAGGACGAGGATGCACGCCATTAAAAGGTAACAGAAGTCCAGGGACACTTGGAACAAAGCTTTTCACCCTGTGCTTTTAGCCTTTAGCAATCAGAATCGCTGTCCTGGGTCGACGCCGTTTGACAACGCCGCCCCCAACCGGTATACGGAAGTTGAAGCGTTGTTTTCTGTAACGCATTGCCGCCGAATATCCATCCCACAGCGCATCCGCCCGCCCTGAGGCCCCGGC
>CAYOXD010000073.1:0-5368 GCA_964407825.1 uncultured Desulfobacterales bacterium
CGGCCTCGAGCCCCACGCCCACATAGTAGACAAGCCCTGATTTTTCCCGCAAATCCCGATACAACCGGGTGGCGTAAAACCCTCCGCCGAGAACGTGATCCCCCAGGCGCAGGGCATAGTAATCGGGGTTGGAGCGGGTCAATCCCACGGTCTGCGCCAGGATGACCCGGTCCTGAATGCGGCTGGCGTCCGGCACCGACACCCTGGCGGGCGGGTTGGGCGGCACCGCGGGCAGCAGAATATCCGGCTTGGGTCCCAGGGCCCGCCAGGCGCCGAAATATTTTCCGATGACGGCGGCCGCGCGTTTGGGCGTGATATCTCCGATGACGACGATAACGGTTTCATCCGGCCGGAAGACACTGTGGTAATAAGCCTTGAGATCCTTCAGGGACAGCCTGGCGATGGTCTGCGGCGTGGCCTGGCGCAGGGCCGGATCGTTTTTCGGGTAGAGTGCCGCCTTCATCGCCCGGCGCATCAGATAGTCCGGGCTGTGGAGCCTGCCCGCGACCTCGGCCGCGGTTTGCCTCCGGACCGTCTTGAAGGCCGCCATGGGCAAGGCGGGATGCAGCTCGTCATCCGCCAAAAGCGCCGTGCCCCGTTTGAACCGATCCGCCGGAACCTGCAATGAGAAATCCGTCCCGGCCGACACCTCCGCGGCGATGTCATCCAGGGCTTTGCGGAAGCTCAGCCGGTCCATGGAGGTGGTCCCATAGGAAAAGAGTGAATCCAGCACCTCGTCAACGCCCTCCTGCCCCTTCGGGACCTGCATGTCGGGATTGTTGTCAATGTGCCCGTAGATGCTCACCGTGCGGCTGACCGTTTCAGGCTGGACGATGAGTTTCAGGCCGTTGGGAAGAATCGTGACCCTTGGATGGACGCTGGAGGCCGGAATGGAAAGCGTTGCCAGGGCATGGGCAGCCCACGCGGGAAGTTGCACGTGGCCTGCCTGGGGCAGATTGAAGGACTCGGCACCGCCAAACCCCTTTGCGCTGGTGGGTTTGCCTGAAGGCCGGGGCGTTAGGATCGCTGTCACCATTCGATCCGCATCCAGATAGCGGCGGGCCACCTGATTGACCTCGGCCGGGGTCACCCTGGCCATCGCCTCGATATCATCCCGGGGGGAATGTCGTCCTTCCACCGTCAAGGCATCGGACCAGGTCATGGCCAGACCGGACACCGCATTTTTTTGAAACGCTTCGGCCGCCAGCTCGCTGCGTTTTGCCGCCGTCACGAGATCCACCGGGAATCCCCTTTTAAGGACCTCTTTCAGTACCCCACGCAGATCGCCGGCCAGCTGACGGGGGTCGCCGCCGTGGGGAAAGGTGGCCACGAGATACCCCAGTCCGGCCGCCGGCAGCGTCTCGAGGCTGAAACCGGCCTCCAAGGCCTTTCCCTCCACCACCAGGTCGTAGAGCCTTCCCCGCTGATTGTTGAGCACGTCGGAGAGAATCCGGACGGCCGCATAGTCCGGACTGCCGTAGCCCGGCATCCGGAAGGCCAGGATGACCATTCCGTAGGCACGGTCCGTATGCATGTGGATCGTTTCCGGTATGACGGGCCCGCATCGAACCCGGGGACGTGGGGGAAGGTCCCGGGCCGGGATGCGGCCGAAATAGCGTTTCACTGCTGCAATCGTCTTGGCGGGGGCCACATCGCCTGCGATCACCAGAACCGCGTTGTTGGGTGCATACCAGGTGTGGTGGAACCGTTTCAGCATGGCCGCCGTTGTCCTGTCGAAGGAGGGCCGGGTGCCCAGGGCGTCATGGGCGTAAGGGGTTCCCTTGAACAGGGTGGCTAACAGTCGCTTGTATAAGATATATTCAGGGTTGGATAGATCCTGGGCCACCTCCTGTTCAATGGCCCCACGTTCCTGACGCCACAGCTTTTGCGTGTCGAGGACCCCCTGCATGCGAAGGGCTTCGAGGTGCAGGACCACATCCAGGTCCCGGGACGGGACAGTGGAAAAGTACTGGGTCACGGTCTGGCGGGTATCGGCATTGAACCGCCCGCCCAGGGACGCGGTGATATCGGCCAGCTGGCCGGCCGAGAGGCCCGGGCTCCCGCGAAACATCATGTGTTCCTGGGCATGGGCCATGCCTGGAAACCCATCGGGGGCCTCGTTGGATCCCACGCGGTAATTGACCACCGTGGCCACCACCGGTGCGATGGGATCGGGAACGACGACCACCTGCAACCCGTTATCCAACGTGGCGCGAACCACACCGGCGTCCCCTTTAGGCACCGCAGCGGCAGAAACCCCGGTGGAAACGGCAACCCATGTCAACGCCGCCCAGATGGGCAAAACAGCCACGAGCACGTTGCGTACCACAAAGGGGAACCGATTGATGGATGCCATGATAAAGGGGGTGCGTAAACGCTCGACATCAGCCTGTGAATGCATGGTCAATACCTCCTCTGTTACTGTGCCAAGTCCCCTGGGCCGAAGGACGCCAACCTGCCCGGAAGCGCTGCAGACGTGGCCGTCCCCCCGCATGCCCGGTGCCTCGAGGCGCCTTTTCGCCGAAGCCTCCCAAGGCCCCCCACGTTCTTTCCGGCACGCCTTAAACGATACCAGTATAGGCATTGAATCCGGGCCTCGACAGCGGAGATCCTCTGATTTACCTGTAGGCGTCCGGGCCATTTTCCTGTCGGTGTTTGTCCTGCACGGCGTTGACACCCTCTCCGACGGGTGGCGCCGTACCCCTGGCCGATCACGGCCTGGTTTAATGGACCTTGTTCAATTCGACTCTCTGGTACAGGCGCAGGGGCAAGAAGGTTGAATTCCCATTTGAAGGCGTGTAATATGACCCCAGTACTGGAGGAAATTCATAATGAATGGCATCATCTATATATTGATTTTTATCGGCGTCTGGTTCTTTCTTCAAGCCTATCTGCTGCCAAGGCTCGGCATCTCCACCTGAATGCGCTCATCTTGTCAGGTGACAAGAAGAAAAGAAGAAGACACCACACCATCAGACACGCCTCCGGGGGGGACAACGCCGAACCCCAGATAAACCTCGAAACGTTTTCAGGCACTTCTGCGGCGTACCCCGTCTCCTGCCATGGAAAGCGTGCCCCATGTCTATTTCACGAAAGCGCTGATCATCCCTGAACCTTTGAACGAAAGGCAGGTGCCTCATGTCACTATACCTGGTACAACATGGGAAGAGTCTACCCAAGGAGTCGGATCGATCCGCTCAAGAGGCTCGGTCAACCGACCGATAAGGGATACGTCCGTATCAACACTCAGCAGGCACCGATGACAGGGAATTAAAATGGTAAATAAATCGAATAGTTTTACCAATAATGGCGACAAAATGCCACCGGCGCCGCCCCGGGAGGCCACCCAAGCCGCCCCGGCGGAGAAGACCAGCAAGAGGGAGCATAAGCTGGGAGAAATCGTGGCAATGCTCGCAGCTCGAAAATGGCTCCTTGGGCTCATCGGGCTGTTGGCGCTAGCGGTACTGGTGGGCGACGGCTTCCTCGTTTATCGTTTGAAAACCGCAAAACAGGAATCAAGACACGAACAGGTAATGGACAAGGCGAGAAGAACGATTCCTTTAGACGAGAAAATCCAAATCCTTCAACATTATATCCATACCGCCAGCACCCCCCGCTTTATTGCGGACGCGCGGCGACTGCTGAAAAAAACCATGGAAAGGATGGTGCAAAATGAGCTTTCTGATGCGGAGACAAGGGCGGATGCCCTCATCCGATCCGGCCAACGGCAGGCGGCGCTTTCCATTTTTGACAAATTGGCAAATAAATATCGTTCAACCCCGTATTCGGGCAAAATCCTTCAGAAAAAGCAAGCGTTCATCAAACAAATTGACACGAACGCCTATGAAGCCCTGGTTCAGCAAACCGGCACAATGGGGCCGGAGCGCGTTGTCCTATTTCATGAGTTCATCAAATCCCACCCCCACAACCCCAAGCGCAAGGAGATTGAAAATCAAATCGCCGCTCTGGAAGGAAATTATTATACCTATACGAAACAGCGGCTTCTGGAGAACGAACAACTGAACAAATGGCAGGATAACCTGCGGTTGATCCAGGCCTTCTTCGATATATACCCATACGCCAAGCAGACCGACGCCCTCAACGCGTATCAACATTTTTGCCAGCAAAAGATCGAAGCCGCCGGGGCCTTGGCCGACCTGAAGAAGAAGGCCGAAGCGCTGGCAGACGATTATAAGGGCATTATCCTGCTCTATAGCAACTATCTGCAAGCAAACCCAAGCACTCAGGCAAAAGAGGCGATCGAAAAGGAAATAAAGACCTATCAGCGGCTTTCAGAACAAAAGAGGATTTCCACCGAACGCGCGAAGATGAAGACACTGATTCAGGCTACCGGGACACGGTTCCAGGTGAACGACAACGGCACGGTCAGCGACACGCAAACAGGGTTGACGTGGTGTTTGCTGGATTCCTCGGTCCAACTGAACCATTGCCAGGATTACAAGTCTGCAAAAGCGTTTGTAAAAGCGCTTGACACCGGCGGCCACAAGGACTGGCGGCTGCCTACCGTTGCGGAGCTCACCGCACTATACCAGGGACACCCCGCCTTCCCCTCCCCCAATCCCACCTGGTACTGGACGAGCCTCACGCATAAACGCTATGATGGCCGTTGGATAGATGAGGTTGAGGTATTATCCACGGGCGGAGGACCATCCCACCCGCAGACCGCCTGGAAGGCGTCCTTTGAATGCGGAACGGTTCGCGCCGTCAGGGAAGGCGGGAAGTAAGAATCGGGCTTTCCCGCAAAAAAGAAGCTCGGCAGAATCACCCCCTCTTCATGCCTTCTTCATATTTCATTGCTATATGTGCATCACATGATGCGTTTCGTCCTGGTTCTTTGCCGAAAGACAGGACATGGGAGCAGACGGCGCATTCTGGGAACTCGGAAATCCGGCGACATCGAGGTGTCGCCTGGCGGAGTCGGCAACAGGCAACAGTTGGCCGCCCGACCTGGAAGGAGGTAACGCAATGGAAAGTGCCGTAAAACAACAACCCGGATCCAGTGTGGAGGTTGACGCGCCACCGGAATATACCGTGGCGCCAGCCAGCAACCTGATCATTTGGATTCTGGCATTATCGCCCATCGTCGGGATAGCTCTCGAACTGATCGGTTTCGTACTGATGGGGTTGCCTATCCCCGTCCTTCCCGATGTTGTCGTCATTGCCTTGAGTATATTTTTCGGATACGTAGATCAAAAGAAACTCAAGGCTATCGGGCATGACACATCCATGCTCGGGCCGCCTTGGTTTGTGCCGGTTTACCTCTTTAAACGAGCAACACGGTTAAGGCATAAGTTGGCATATCCCATTACTTGGTGTGGGCTCTGCGTAGTGCTGGTTTTATTGTAAA
>CAYOXD010000073.1:5468-7393 GCA_964407825.1 uncultured Desulfobacterales bacterium
GGACGAGCTGCCCTCCACGGCCGGACTCAGGCTCTCCCTCGGGCAGATGCTGGCCCGGGATCAGATGGTCTATTCCTTCCTGGACGAGCGCAGGGTACCGGCGGCCTTTCTCATGGCCGGCGGCTACGGCGAAGAGACATGGCGGGTCTACGCCCAGTTCCTGGGCTGGGCCCTGCCGCTCAGAAACCGATAGATCCGTATTTCCGAAGTTCAATGGTCCTGCCATGTGTAGCGCCCAGAGAGGCGCTTGCATTTTTCGCTTGCTCATAACCGCATATGCGGATATATTGGTTCCATGAAAACCACGGCGCAACTTTTCAAAGCCCTGTCCGATGAAACCCGGCTGCGGATTCTCAGTCTGCTGATGAATGGGGAGGTGTGCGTCTGCGATATTATGGCGGCGCTCGATCTTCCCCAGTCCACGGTTTCCCGGCACCTTTCCTACCTGAGAAATTCGGGCTGGGTGGACGACCGCCGATGCGGGGTATGGATGTACTATTCCCTTGCGAACCATGAGGACCCGCTACGCAGCGGAATTCTCGACAGCCTTCGCATGACGCTGCCGTGCATGGAGATGGCCGTGTCGGATCGGCTCCGGCTGGATGCGCGGGGTCGCAACCAGAACTGCGGCTGATATTTTTTGGGACCATAATATCTGCTTATGCGGATATACCGAAAAGCGGATTAATCGTTCCGATTCCGCTTTCTCAGGAGAAACCGATTGCACAGGAGGAAAAAACAATGAAGGGGCTTACCAAGAGGCTATCGTTTCTCGACCGGTATCTGACGGTCTGGATCTTTTCGGCCATGTTCCTGGGACTGGGCCTGGGGTATTACCTGCCCGCCTCGAAGGCTCTGATCAACCACTTCCAGGTGGGGACCACCAATATCCCCATCGCCATCGGCCTGATCCTGATGATGTATCCCCCCTTGGCAAAGGTCAAATACGAGGAAATGCCTGAGGTTTTCAAGAACAAACGGGTGCTCCTTCTCTCACTGGTACAGAACTGGGTGGTGGGGCCCATCCTGATGTTTGCCCTGGCGCTGCTCTTCCTTCACAGATATCCGGCCTACATGATCGGCCTGATCATGATGGGGATGGCCCGCTGTATCGCCATGGTCATCGTCTGGAACGATCTGGCCTGCGGAGACCGGGAGTACGCCGCAGGGCTCGTGGCCTTCAACTCCGTATTCCAGGTGCTGTTCTTTTCTGTCTACTGCTATGTCTTTGTCACGGTTCTGCCGCCCCTGCTGGGGCTCAAAGGCGCTGTGGTGAAGATCACCATGGGCGAGATCGCAAAGAGCGTTTTCATCTATCTGGGCATTCCCTTCATCGCCGGAATGATCACCCATTTCAGTCTCACCCGCCTGAAGGGAAAGGACTGGTTCGAAACCGCATTCGCCCCCCTCATCAGCCCCCTGACCCTGATCTTTCTTCTTTTCACCATCGTGGTCATGTTCGCCCTGCAGGGGGACAAGATCATCGCCCGGCCCCTGGATGTGGTCCTTGTGGCCATACCGCTTCTTTGCTATTTCGTCATCATGTTCATCGTCTCCTTCTTCATGAGTAGGAAGATCGGCGCCGACTACGAGAAAAGCACGACCCTGTCCTTCACCGCGGCCAGCAACAATTTCGAGCTGGCGATCGCTGTGGCCATCTCCGTTTTCGGCATCAACTCCGGGCAGGCCTTCGCTTCGGTCATCGGTCCCCTCGTGGAGGTACCGGTTCTTATCAGTCTCGTGAACCTTGCCTTCCATTACAAAAAGCGGTATTTTTCTGATCGGACCGGATCCGGGGCAGACAAGCTGGCGGCGGGAAGCGTCGCGGGGTGACCCGATTAAAGGAGAATCACCCGTGCATCGAGCGATGTCCTTATGAGCTTCCAATTCCCGAGATTCTGAAACGAAATTACGAGCTTTATCTA
>CAYOXD010000073.1:7493-15951 GCA_964407825.1 uncultured Desulfobacterales bacterium
GTGTCCATCCAGAAATAGGCAAATTGGGTCGAGATCAAGGCGCTTCAATAATTTTCATCGGGCCGGCGCTTAATGAGTGTCACGGATTCAAGCGTTGCCGGGCCATTGTTTTCCCCAAGGGGATAAATACCCCAGGTTGCGATCAGAAAAACGACGGGGAAAGCGCATCGAACAAGGGCTTGATTCACCGGAAGCAACAGTCACCGCACCTGCTCAGTTACTGCACGATTGCCACGACGCGTGCCGGTCCCGCGCTGCCTCGCTGGACTTTCAACGGAAAACACGCCACTTTAAATCCTGTTGCAGGGACGGCTCCCAAATTGACCAATCGCTCGATATGTGCATACGGTAGATCCACCTGATGGGCGGCCCAGAAGATGCCTTTTTGACCGCTGGCTAACGCCGCCTTCGCCTGTTGATCCAAAGGGGCATCCCACCCCCACGCGTCGATTCCCATTACGCGAATCCCCTGTTCGTACAGCCATCGGGTCGTCTCGGCGGCAACGCCACACCCCCGAAAGATATAATCCGCCTGTCCATAATAGAGATCCCGCCCGGTTCGAATAAGGACGATATCAAACGGTTTTAGGCGATAGCCAATGCGCGCCAGTTCCTGTCGGGCGTCCGCCAGGCTCACGGCGTCTCCATCGGCCTTATGCGTCATGTCCAACACAACCCCATCGTTAAAGAACCATTCCAGTGGCAATTCATCGATGGTGGCCGCCCGTTGCCCCTGGATCCGGCTATTGTAATGCCAGGGCGCGTCAACATGGGTGCTATCGTGGGTGCCTAATCTCGTAATGGTTTCCAATGCCCAGCCTTCGTCATGGCGGAACATGGAGGGCGGAACCTTGAGAATCGCTTGAGCCTGTTCGGCCCCGGCCGCATGGGAATGGTAGGCGATATCTGTCCGCAAATACTCCGGAACGCCTTCTGGGCTGGGGGCGATTGTCGCTGATAAATCAATACACTTCACTATGTCTTTCCTTTCCTGACGCCATCCCCCTTGTCGAGGCTCTTTAGGGAAAGGGGGGCTGAGGGGGGACCCATTTCCTCTATCACTGCAACATTGGCCCCGTAAAATTCAGCGTATAGACGATAGCATGATCATCAAGTCTTCGTAAATGCCGCCCGGAGACTTCCTTGAGGGCGCATCTCTCGGATTTCCAGCCCAGGATTATTGGTATAATTTTCCACCATGGGTTAACCAACCATTCACATGACGGCCGCTCGGGTCATGGTGAGTCCAATGCACCACTCCGCCCTTGGCATTCCATTCGTATTCACCGCAGAAGGTAATATAATCACCCACATTAAGATTATTGATTCTTGGCGCGACGTCGATATTGTACGCGATCAAAAGCGTCTGTCCGGAATTCAGTTCGATAATGAATCTCTGGTGTCGAATGCCTTGCATGTCATCCGGCAGAATCCTGATTACTTTACCCGAACCCCGGACTTGAATGTTGCTTCGCTTATTTTTGAAAGCATTCTCTAACGCTTTGTCACCAATCGATAATTCGGGGCCAGAAGACTTTCCGACAAAGAAGAGCTCTGGAGCATATTGTACAAAACCATAGACAGCCGCGCCAATGACCAAAATGAGTAAATATTTTTTCACGCTTCGTTCCTTGACTGATTCGATAATGATGTAGCTGTTAAGAATCACCAGCCCGCCGGGTGCACGCCATGCATTCCATATCGCGCTTTTCGGACGAAAACGCAATTCAGCCCTGTGTTGAGAGGCAAATTAGACATAACGCGATCGGTGGCGTCATCGCCGTAATCGCTGTAATGGACGGCATTTGACAGAGACCGCGGCCTGGAATACGATTTATGAAGTTACCCATTTACCAGGTGGTGTGCCATGGACGAAACGCAGGATCCGCAATACCGGTTGAAACTGAGAGCCTTGACGCGCGCGGATTACCCTCGCATCCGGCAGATCATGGAGCGCGTCTATGCGGGCATGGGCGGGGCATGGAAACGGGAGGAGTTCGAAGCCCTCATCGATATATTCCCGGAGGGGCAGATCTGCATCGAGGACCGGGGGCAGGTGGTGGCCGCCGCCCTAACCATCCTGGTCAATGCCGAGGCCTTCGAGAGCCGCCGGCACACCTACGATGACGTGACTAACGGCGGCAGCATGACCGGCCATGATCCGGACGGAAACGCCCTGTACGGTCTGGACATCTTCGTGGATCCGGAATATCGCGGCCTGCGGCTGGGAAGACGCCTTTACGATGCCCGGAAGGAACTGTGTGAAACACTCAACCTGAAGAGCATTATCTTCGGCGGACGCATCCCCGGATACGGGCAATACGCCGATGCCATGACCCCGGCCGTCTACATTCAGAAGGTCAAGGCCAACGAGATCTACGACCCGGTCCTGTCCTTCCAGCTCGCCAACGATTTCCATATCAAGAAGATACTGAAAAACTACATTCCGGAAGACACCCAGTCAGAATCCTACGGTGTTCTGATGGAATGGAACAATATCTATTACGAAAAGCAGCAGAAACTCTTCGGAGGAAGAAAAGCCACCCCCCGCATCGCCGTGGTGCAGTGGCAGATGCGCCCCTTCCAGCAGGTGGGGGATTTCTTGCACCAGGCCGAATTTTTCGTGGACGCCCTGGCCGGTTACAACTCCGATCTGGTCCTGTTCCCGGAGCTTCTGAATGCGCCGCTTCTGAGCAACTTCAACCAGGAGAACCCCGCCGAGGCCATGCGCTCCCTTGCCGAATACACCGACGAGATACGCGCCGCCTTCGTCTCTATGGCCGTCTCCTACAATATCCACATCATCGCCGGCAGCATGCCGCTTTTGAAGGACGGCGCCCTTTACAATGTCACCTACCTGTGCCGCCGAGACGGCTCCTGGGATATCCAGTACAAGCTTCACATCACGCCGGACGAGGCCCACTACTGGGGCCTGAAAGGCGGCGACGCATTGAAGATCTTCGATACCGATATCGGCAAGATCGGGATCCTGATCTGCTACGACGTGGAATTTCCCGAGCTTTCCCGGCATCTGGTGGATCTGGGCATGACCCTTCTGTTCGTTCCCTATTGGACAGACACCAAGAACGCTTACTTACGGGTCCGGCGATGCGCCCAGGCCCGCGCCATCGAAAACGAGTGCTACGTGGTCATCACCGGCAGCGTCGGCAACCTTCCCAAGGTCAAGAACATGGATATCCAGTATTCCCAGGCCGCGGTGTTCACCCCATCCGATTTCGCCTTTCCCCATGACGCCATCGCCGCCGAGGCCACGCCCAACACCGAGATGACCCTCATGGTGGACCTGGACCTTGATTTGCTCAAAGAGCTTCGCCAACAGGGCAGCGTACGGAACCTGGAGAGCCGCCGGCGGGAACTCTACGAGGTTGTCTGGAAATCACCTCCCCAACGTCCCGGCAATCCTGTTTAATGCGGGTGAGCTGCAACCACACATGCCGCTGTTCTCCCTATAAGGGGTTTTTTCCAAGGCCCTTAGATGCGGTAGGATGCCCGACAGCGTGGCTGGTGTCCTGAATCGCCTCATAGCGTTTCCAGGCATCCTTGATGATCCGCTCACGGCTGTTCTTAACGGGCTCGTCCCAGTACTTGATGATCCGTTCGGCTATCCGCCCGACGCTGTGGGAGGACGGGATATCGGGCCACTGAACCAGGAGCCGCTCCTTTGCGCGCACCGCTTTCCGGACCTGTTCGTCGTAAAAGACGGCGCCGAAAAAATCGCATTCCAGGGAAAGGTTGCTGAACAGGACGCTTTCGATATTCGTACAGACCTTGAGTTCATCGGGATGATCGAGCATGTTGAGGATGATCCGCGGGCGATATCGCCGGCAGATTTCCTCGGCCCGCCGGGCCATCCGGGGATCGACCCTTTCAAGGATCCGGATCAGTCCGTCGATGGTCAGGGGGGAGGCGTCCATGGTTCGGCGGAAGGCATCATGGAGCGTGGCCAGCAGGTGCTTGTCTTTCCGCACTACACTTGAAATGAGGCTCAGTAGAAAGTTTTTCAGGAAGGTCAGAAAATTCATGATCGCCGTCATCTCACTGGTGGTAACGATGAGTCCCCTGTGGGCGAGCCCGAAAAAGGCCAGGGTATTGATGGCGCTGCCCGCCCCCAGATCCAGAATGATATAGCGGGCGCTGATGTCATGGAGCATCCGGATAAGCGACTGGCGCTGGGCAGGGGGAATATTGGCCATGAAGGGGGTCCGGCCGTCACCGGGCAGAAAGCGCAGATGTTCGATATCCGTTTTGATGAGGAGATTTTCCAGATCGGACCGGCCGCCTTTCAGGTAATCACCGATTCCCGGGAACTTGTTGGGAAGGCCAAAATAGGAGTGGAGGTTGGAGCCCCCCAGGTCGAGGTCAACGGCAACGGTCTCGTGGCCCAGCCGGGCCAGGGCCATGGACAGGTTGGCGGCGATCAGGCTCTTGCCCACGCCGCCTTTTCCGCTGGCAACCGGGATGATGGTGGTGTTTCCAAGCATGGTGTAGGGCCGCTCCGATTATCCCTAAAGTTGCATCAAAAACATGATAAAAACGAAGTAAAACACCCCAAACGCTAAGTTCCTTATCTTGAATGACGTTGTATTTCCCGTATCGTAAACGATTATGACAGACCGGAATCAGGAGTAGATCATGATGGAAGGATTTGCAACCCCCGAGGCGACATGCGAAGTGGCCCGATCCCATCCGGGGATGGCCTATCGAACCGTGGGAACCACCGGCCTTACCACCAGTCAGGCCGGTTTCGGATGCTACCGGGTGACGGTCGAGGTTCCGCGGCATCAGCATGCCATGGAAAAGGCGCTCACCGGTGGGATCAACCTGGTGGATACCAGTATAAAGGAGCAGCTGGCCATCGGCGTCGTACTAAAGCACCACTGGCGTAACCCGGACCGGGCCGCTGCCGAGCCCCTGAGCCAAAGGGCCGTCTGCGCCGGTAAAAATATAGAGGGCGTCCCCGCCTCCCTCATTTCATGCCGTTCCGGTCCAAGATGGCATAGGAAAAGGGCTCTTCGACCTCTTCCTGCATGGCAGCCTGTTCTTGAAGTCCCTCCCGAACAACCGTCATGATACGATCAAACGCCGCATTCTCACTGACGAGCCGGCTGATATGGTATTCCAACCGAATAACCCGCGGCAGTGTGAAAACCGTGCCGATTTCCTCCCCGTCGAGCAGCGGCAGTTTTTTGCGCGTCCACAATAGATAGAGCCTGAACGGCTCGATGGGATCGGCGGGAGAAACTCCAGCCAGGATGAAATTGATCTGATGCAGGGGATCGAGCGGCTGAAACTGGCAGGCTTTTCGCATGAATTGTTCATATTCGGAAGCCAGGAAAGGCAACGCCGCCCGGTAAACCTCCTTGATATCGTCAAGTCCCTCGTCGGCGATGAAGCGTTTCAAACGCTGGCACATATGTGCGCCTGCCGCTGCACCGCCGGTAAGGATCGCTGTATGATCGGAAAGTTGGACCAGCCGTTCGATCTTTTCGTCTACGAGAGAACCGCTTTCATCGACTGAAACTGCTTTGCTGTCTGCGGCGAGGATGATCCCACTGTTAGTTTTGCATGCTATCAATTGAGACATGGGCACCTCCTTATATCCATTGCGTCAACCAGGTTTCTGAAGACCATGATGCGATCTTTCAGAAGATAGGACACAATCATGCGCTGTTCAACTCCCTGCCGGATTCAGCGGCTACCTTCCCGCCCCGATGCATAGAAATGATGAGGGCCTGCCCGCTCATCGCACGATGATGCCGCGTGTGCCACTTGACCTCCGGCTATCCCGGCCCCATGTTCTATGTGAATGCATTTCATTTTAGAGGAAGGGGATTGCCATGGCGCCAAGTCGAAGTCAACACCTCCCGGACGCAGGGTGGAAATTCGATAACAGTTACGCCCGGTTGCCGGAGGCTTTCTACGCCCGGCTGAATCCGACACCGGTACGAACACCGAAACTCGTGATATTCAACGCGGGGCTGGCGCAGTATCTGGGGCTCAATCCCGATGCCCTGAAAGGCGAGGCGGGCGCCGCCGTGTTTTCGGGCAACAGGCTCCCCGCGGGAGCCGATCCTCTCTCCCAGGCCTATGCGGGGCATCAATTCGGTACCTTCACCATGCTCGGCGATGGACGGGCGATACTGCTGGGCGAGCAGGTGACACCGAAAGGGGAGCGCTTCGACATCCAGTTCAAAGGGTCCGGCAGGACCCCCTTTTCACGGCAGGGGGACGGGCGGGCGGCCCTGGGGCCGATGCTTCGCGAGTATATCATCAGCGAGGCGCTGCACGCTCTGAATATACCGACGACGCGCAGCCTGGCGGTGGTGACTACCGGTGAGCCGGTATTCCGTGAAACCCCTCTGCAGGGGGCGATCCTCACCCGCACGGCGGCAAGCCACATCCGCGTCGGCACCTTCGAGTACGCGGCGGCAAGGGGTGACCCCGACGAGATCCGAACGCTGGCCGATTACACCCTCCGTCGCCACTTTCCTGATCTGGCCGCGGACGGGAATCCGTATTTGGCCCTGCTACGGGCCGTCATGGAGCGCCAGGCGTCCCTGGTGGCCCGATGGCTGATGGTCGGCTTCATCCACGGCGTCATGAACACGGACAACATGATTCTTTGCGGCGAAACCATCGATTACGGTCCCTGCGCGTTCATGGATGCCTACGATCCTGATACGGTCTTCAGCTCCATCGATCACGACGGCCGGTACGCCTACGGGCGCCAGCCGCGGATCGCCCAGTGGAATCTTGCCCGCTTTGCCGAGACCCTGGTGCCGCTGATCCACGAGGAGCAGGAAAAGTCCGTATCAATGGCAACCGAGGCGATTTCCGGATTTTCAGACACCTTCCGGCGCCACTGGCTGGCGGGCATGCGCGCCAAACTGGGGCTGTTGAATCAGGAAGCGGACGACGGCGCCCTGGCAGCGGAGCTGCTCGGCTGCATGCACCGCCACGCAGCGGATTTTACCAACACCTTCCGCGACTTGGCATCCGGTTCCTTGCCGGAAGCGTCCCTGTTCCGAGCCCCGGACTTCAACCGGTGGTTCGAGCGCTGGCAGGCCCGGCGCAACCGCCAACCCGACACCGGGGAGGCCTCCCGCCGGCTTATGAACACCCACAACCCCGCGGTCATTCCCCGGAACCACAGGGTGGAAGAGGCCTTGGAGGCGGCTGTGGAGCGGGCGGATTTCACGGTCATGGAAAAACTGCTGCGCGTTCTGTCCCGGCCCTACCAGGATCCGCCGAGACAGGCCGGCTATCACCTGCCACCGCCCCCTTCGACGGAGCCCTACCGGACCTTTTGCGGAACATGAGCCCCAAAAAACGATAGGGCCGGCTCCCCAGACACCTGCTAACGGCCGAACGGATTATTCTGGTTTCAACTCAACAAGCATCGGATCGAATTGTTCACCCGCCTTGACCAAACACTTTTTCACGAAGGGTTTATAGCCTTGTACACGAATAATGAGTTCGTATTCTCCAGGGGGTAATCCAAAGAAAACGAAGTTTCCCTTGTGGTAGTAATCAGCACGTGGAATAATGTAGTCGTATATATTGATATCCTCCTCCTTTTAAGAACTGACAGGATAGGGAGCATATGGTATGGAACGGTTCTTCTTCGTCGCTGGTGCGGTGTCGGCATTAATCGGCGTTGCATTGGGGGCCTTGGGAGCGCATGGGCTGAAAAGCCGCCTCAGCGCGGAGATGCTCTCGGTCTTCGAGGTAGGTGTTCGCTACCAGATGTATCATGCCTTCGCCCTGATCGCCGCCGCCTGGGCCCAGGCCAAATGGCCCTCCCCTGCCATCTCCGCCGGCGGGTGGTGCTTTATCGTCGGCACGATCCTTTTTTCCGGCAGCCTCTACCTCCTGAGCGTGAGCGGCATCAGATGGCTGGGGGCCATTACGCCATGGGGCGGGGTGGCATTTCTGGCCGGCTGGGCCTGTCTGGCCCTGGGCGTGGGGCGCGCTTGAGAGGGTACGGCTTCATGCATGTTAATTGACCCTTTGGGTGTTACATGCGATACTGATTCATGAAATCCAATTTTCTCCTATCAGGAACTATTTCCTTGTCCGAGCTGATCCACTACGCCCTTCAAAAACCGGTTGGTGGTGTAGCCGTCGTCTCGGCACCGTATCCGCCACAGGGGATTGGCGGTTTGGGGAGAAGGTAGGGGCAGGATGGGGCTCTCTGTTTTTTTCTTCAAAGTCCATCGGTTGAAAACACGATGGAAGCCCGTGTGCCTTGCGGTTGCGGTCTACGCGCTATGCTGCCTCCCGACGGCGCAAGCCCAAACGATGAGAAACGTCCTCATTCTGAACTCCTATAATCCGGGGTTCAAGTGGACCGACGACATCACCCGGGGGGTGATCGCGGCGCTTGGTCCCCTCAAAAAGCAGACGCGGATCTTCATCGAATACATGGGGACGAAAT
>CAYOXD010000074.1:0-15920 GCA_964407825.1 uncultured Desulfobacterales bacterium
CAAGATGAGGAGATCCTCGATCTCGACATGGAGGCTACCCCCATGGAGGAAGACGAGGAAGACGATCTTCTCTCCCTGCTGGACGAACCCGCTGAGGAGCCCATATCCGAACCGGCGGCATCGGCTGCATCATCGGAGGAGGACCACATGATGCTGCTTTTCGATGAGGAGGAGACGCCTGAATCCGACTCATCTCCCGCTGCCGGTGAAGCGGCACCTTCCCCGCGCGCCGCGGACCTGTTGGAAAATGGATACGAACTTGGAGAGGCCTTGGATGAGGCCATCGACAGAGCGGCCGACTCCCCCGGTCAGCCGGAGGCGGACGCGGAAACATACTTCTCTTCCGAGGAAGGGACAACCGGTGGGCCGGCTACCGGCGAATTCCCGGTTTCTCCCCAGCAATTGAATGCCGCCCTTGAACGGGTGATCGAGAAAAAGCTGGGGGAAAAAATCGACCGGTTGCTGGCGATGGCCCTCGAGAAGGCGGTTTCAAACGAAATCGAACGATTGAAGCGCCGGTTAATAAAGCCCTAAACCGTTTGGAAGGATTCGTATGGAACGGTTCAAGATCGAATGGGACGCGGACCGGTTTTTAATACCCTGCTTCCCGCCGGTGGAGCGGCATTTTGTTAGCTGCGATGCCCCTTGCCCCCGCCCAAACCTCTTTTCAATCATTCGAAGATCGTGTATATAAATAGATTTAACCGGTTCGTATAGCGCTTCAGGACAGGCAATAAGGGCAGCGGTTGAGGGCCCTTTTTCCTGTCCTTGAAGTAAACGGCCTTCCACCCGATTTTCCATTAAAGCGAGATGGACGGGAAGGACCGATGGTGTATTATACCGTCCCCCATGGGGGATGAGGGAGTGTATCCGAATGAGTAGCGACAGGTTGGACAAGGGGTATGAGCCCCAGGAAGTTGAAAAGAAGTGGTATGCCTATTGGCAGGAAAAGGGGCTTTTCTCCGCCATGGAAACCAGCGATCGAAAGGGATATGCGATTGTCATCCCGCCGCCCAATGTAACGGGCGTGCTCCACATGGGCCATGCCCTCAATATCACGCTCCAGGACATCCTCTGCCGGTACCGGCGGCTCATGGGAGACAATGTGCTGTGGATGCCCGGTACCGATCACGCCGGCATCGCCACCCAGAACGTGGTGGAAAAGAAACTGGCCGCAGAGGGAAAGAGCCGCCATGAGCTGGGCAGGGAAGGCTTCATAGAGGAGGTGTGGCGGTGGCGGGAAAAATCCGGCAGCGCCATCATCAACCAGCTCAAACGCCTGGGGGCCTCGTGCGACTGGCAACGCGAGCGCTTCACCATGGACGAGGGGCTGTCCAGGGCGGTTCGCACCGTGTTCGTGCAACTCCATGGGGAGGGGCTCATCTACCGGGGCAATTACATCATCAACTGGTGCCCCAGGTGCCGAACGGCCCTCTCGGATCTCGAAGTCGAGCACGAGGACGTGGATGGCAATATGTACCACATCCGCTATCCCCTGGCCGATGGGTCCGGAGACATCACCGTGGCCACCACCCGGCCGGAAACCATGCTGGGGGACACGGCCGTGGCCGTTCACCCTGAGGATGAGCGATACCTGGCCCTGACGACCGATTCGGTGATCCTCCCGCTCATGAACCGGCCCATCCCCATTATCCGGGACACCTACGTGGACCGCTCGGTGGGAACCGGCGCCCTGAAGGTCACACCGGCCCACGATCCCAATGACTTCGAAATCGGCAAACGCCACGGTCTGGCCCATGTGAAGGTGATCGGCGACGAGGGCATCATGACGGCCGAGGCCGGCGTCTTTCAGGGTCTTGACCGTTTCGACTGCCGCAGGGCGGTCCTCGAAGCCCTGAAGGCAGAGGGACGCCTGGACAAGATAGAGCCGATCCGCCACGCCGTGGGCCACTGCTACCGGTGCAAATCCATCGTCGAGCCGAGTCTGTCCAGGCAATGGTTCGTGAAGGCCGGTCCCCTGGCGGAAAAGGCCCTGGCGGCGGTCCGGGACGGCAGGACCCGGATCATTCCGGACATCTGGGAGAACACCTACTACGACTGGCTCGAGAATATCCGGGACTGGTGCATCTCGCGACAGATCTGGTGGGGTCATCAGATCCCGGCCTGGACCTGCCAAGCCTGCAACGAGTTGGTGGTGGCCATGGAGGCCCCGGACGTCTGCCCGAAATGCGGCAGCCCCGACCCGGTGCAGGAAAGCGACGTTCTGGACACCTGGTTCAGCTCGGCCCTGTGGCCCTTTTCCACCCTGGGCTGGCCGGACAAGACCCGCCTTCTGTCGAGCTTCTACCCCACCTCCGCGCTGGTGACCGGTTTCGACATTCTCTTTTTCTGGGTGGCCCGCATGATGATGATGGGGCTGCACTTCATGAAGGAGGTGCCCTTCAGGGATGTCTACGTGCACGCCCTGGTGCGGGATGAAGAAGGTAAGAAAATGAGCAAATCCAAGGGGAACGTCATCGATCCCCTGGAGATCATCGATGAGTACGGCACCGATGCCTTTCGCTTCACCCTGGCCGTCTTTGCGGCCCAGGGCCGCGATGTCAAAATGAGCAAGCAGCGGGTGGAGGGATATCGTCACTTTATCAACAAGCTGTGGAACGCGGCCCGCTTCTCCATGATGCACGAAACGGACGGACCACCGGCGCCGGCCTCGGCCCCGTCCTTCCTGCCGGACCGCTGGATCCTCTCCAGGCTCCACGCGGTGACGGAAGCCGTCACCCAAGCCCTTGACACCTATCGGTTCAACGATGCGGCCAGTTCCCTGTACCAGTTCGTCTGGCATGAGTTCTGCGA
Source organism: uncultured Desulfobacterales bacterium (assembly GCA_964407825.1). GTDB lineage: Bacteria > Desulfobacterota > Desulfobacteria > Desulfobacterales > JAFDDL01 > CAYOXD01. The sequence continues at coordinate 2,815 of CAYOXD010000074.1, forward strand.
TTGGTATCTGGAAATCATCAAGCCGACCCTCTACAACCTGGACGCGCCCGGGGAACGGACGGCCACCATCGGCGTTCTGCGCCGGGTGTTCCGGGACATCCTGCTGCTGCTCCACCCCTTCATCCCCTTTGTCACGGAGGAGATCTGGCACAAGCTGTGCCCCGGGCAGGGATCGATCATGTGCGCCCCCCACCCCCTGGCTGCCGCGGAGAGCACCGGCTTGATCCGGGATCCAGAGGCGGAGACGCAAATCGACCGGCTCATCCAGGTGATCACGGCGGTTCGCAATATCCGGGGGGAGATGAACCTGCCGCCCTCCCAGGTGCTGGAGGCCGTTGTCCAGGCCCCGGAAGCGGATTTCAGAGAGACCATCGAATCCCATCGCGAACTCGTAAAGGAGCTTGCCCGGCTCAAGGCCCTCAGCGTTTCGGCCCCGGGCGAACGTCCGCCGGCCGCGGCCACCGCCATAACGGACAACGCCACCACCTATGTGCCCCTGGCGGGCGTCCTGAACGTGGCGGCGGAAACCGAACGGCTGAACAAGGAGATCCACAAACTCGAAGGCGAGTTGAAGGGCATCTCCAAGAAGCTGGCCAACCCGGGATTTCTGGGCAAGGCCCCGGCGGACGTGGTGGAAAAGGTCAGGGAAAAACATGCCCTGTTGATGGAAAAACAACGCAAGCTGACGAATCAGCTCGACAGAATAAAATCACTGTAAGGATACCCCATGCATCTGTGGACACCGGCCACCGACCGGCTCATCGAGTGGGCGCTGACCGAAGACATCGGTCACGGTGACATTACCACCGAAAACCTGATCCCGCCGCACACCCGCGGCCGGGGCCGTATCATCACCAAGGAACCTTGCGTGCTGGCGGGTCTGGACATTGCCGCCCGGGTCTTCGCGGCCCTGGATCCCGCCATAGAGGTAACCCCCGAATTCCGGGACGGGGACCGGGTCCCCACCGGCCAGGTGGTCCTGACCGCCCAGGGAAGCCTTCAAGGCCTCCTTATGGGGGAACGTTGCGCCCTGAATTTCCTCCAGCGGCTTTCGGGCATCGCCACCCTGGTCCGGTCCTACGCGGACCGGCTGGCGGGACGATCCACCCGACTGGTGGATACCCGCAAGACCACCCCCGGTTGGCGGCTGCTCGAAAAGTATGCCGTGACGGTGGGCGGCGGCGACAATCATCGCACCGGCCTTTACGACGGCGTCCTGATCAAGGACAACCACATCGCCGTCTGCGGCGGCATCGGCCCGGCCGTGGAAAGGATCAGAAAAAGGATCTCACACCTCATCAAAATCGAAGTGGAGGCCAGCACCCTCACCGAGGTCCAGGAGGCCCTGGACGCCGGCGTGGATGTCATCATGCTGGACAATATGGACATTGCCCAAACCCGGGAAGCCGTGGCTCTCATTGCCCGACGCACCCTGGTGGAGGCCTCGGGCAATGTGACCATCGACTCCCTCCAGGCGCTTTCGGATGCCGGCGTGGACCTGATCTCCGTGGGAGCCCTCACCCACTCGGCCAGAAGCATGGATCTGAGCATGCGCATCAGCCCCCTGGAGGAGGGAGCGGCCCTTTAGCCCGATGCATCGAACCCCATAAACGGCCCGTCAGCCCATGATTCCGATTCGCGATACGGCTTCTGCCAAGGTGTATCCGGTGGTCAACATGGCCATCATCGGCCTCAACGTGCTGATCTTCCTCTGGCAGCCTTCCCCGGGTCCGGCCCTAGAGCATTTCTTTTATCTTTACGGCCTTGTGCCCGCACGATACACGGTCCCGTGGATCAATCAGCACTTTACGACCGGCCAGCAGGTATTTTCCTTTTTTTCCTTCATATTCCTGCACGGGGGCTTCCTGCACATCCTGGGCAATATGTGGTTTCTCTATATTTTCGGGGAAAATGTGGAGGGCCGCCTGGGCCCCTTGCGCTATCTGGTGTTCTATCTGCTCTGCGGCGTGGCCTCCGGCATCGCGCATTTCACCTTCAATTCCCACGCCAACATCCCCATTATCGGCGCCAGCGGCGCCATCGCCGGCGTGATGGGCGCCTACATCCTTCTTTATCCGCGAGCACGCATCCTGACCCTCATTCCCATTTTCATCTTTCCCTGGTTCGTGGAAATACCGGCCTTTTTTTTCCTGGGCTTCTGGTTTGTCATCCAATTCATCAACGCCGCCGGAAGCGGGGCCCATGACAGCGACATCGCCTGGTGGGCCCATGTGGGCGGCTTTCTCGTCGGCATGCTATCCGTGAAACTCTTTCTAAAGCTGCCCAGCTTGGGACTGAGCGATCCCCTGCGCCGGGCCGCGGAGCGGAAAACCAGCAGCCGGCTGCAACTGGTCAGGACCGCCCAGACCGCGGCGGATTCCCACCTCCACGGCACCCTCAGCGTCACCCCTTACGAGGCGCTGGCCGGAACCCAGAAACTCATCAACATCTCCACTGGATTTCGCAAACAGCTTTTCCGGGTGAACGTACCGGAAGGCACCCAGGACGGCACGGTGCTGCGGTTGAAGGGGCTGGGCAAACCCCTGCCCGATGGCGGACGCGGGGATGTGTACCTCAGAGTGCGGGTGCAGAGCCGTTTACCGAACCGTTAGTTTGTAGGATCTCACCATCTTGGCGGGGTGATAGGAGTGTTTCGCCTTTGCCAGCCCGGGCATGCCCAGGTCGCTCTCCTTGTTGACATAGGGGTATGCCCTGAAGAGTCGGCGGGCGCATTCCCGGTCCAGGTACTGATAGAGGCCCTTGATGTGGGTAAAGGCCTTTTCAAAATGCAGAACGCCCATGGCGGGTGTCAGTCCGGTACCGATGCCGAGGGCCGAGACCTCGCCGTCCACCCGCAGGACAATGGAGTCCAGACCCAGGGCGGCGCTGTTTTCAATGGCGCATAATACCGCCTGCTTCTCACAGATCAACTCGCGGTCCGATTCGACTTCACAGGGATAGGCATCACACCATTCTTCTATGAACGCCTTGCAGGCGCCGGCCACGGATGACGTCACGGATTCGATTTCCACCCGATTGCGATCCACATAGACCCGCTCGAACTGATGAATGAGGTTGCGCTTCTTGGCATAGCGGTTCCCCTTGAGCTGCGCCAAGTCATCGGTTTTGTATATATAATTGGCCTCATCGGGCTGCTCGTCAATTCGGAAAAAGGCGCCCACCTCCTGCCATCCATGCTGCTGGATGTAATGATCCGGCACGAACCAGAAGGCATCCCGGCCCAGATTCAGCGCCAGATCCTGCAGTTCCCGGGGGGTGAACTCCCGGGTGGGGGAAAGGGGCAACAGCAGATGGCGGGACGCCTCGTGAGCCGTAAACTCCGAGCAGATCACCAGGGTATCCTCATTGAGATAGCCCAGGGGCTGATAATCCTCGTCCATCCAGGCCAGAACCGAGGTGGGGGTGTACTCGCAAAGCTCGTAACGCTGGTTTTCATAAAAGGAGACAAGGCGGTCATAATCCGATAAGCTAAGGGGTATTAAATCCATCATTCCTTCATTCTTCGTTCTTTAGGATCATCGGCAGGGAATCGGTCATTTCCGAAAAACCGAGCCGGCGGTAAAATCCATGGGAATTGCGCTCGGCGATGAGCCCCACCCAGCCGATGCCATCCATCCTGAGACGCGCCAGAAGCCCGGAGACAATGGCAGAGCCGATGCCCCGGCCCCTGAACTCAGGCAGCACGGTCACATCCTGGATATAGGCATCGCTGACCCCGTCGCTGATGGCCCGGCCCATGCCGACGAGGCTGCCAGCGCGAGCGGCCGTCAAGAAGCAGTGGCTGCCATCCACCAGCCGCAGCAGGTGCTCCGGAGCGCCGGGACCCGGATGCCACCAGCCGGCCGCCTCGTAAAGCAGCAGGAGCTGCGCGATCTGATCGCCCGTTGGATCTGTCAAAAATTCGTAAGTGGTCATGAAAGCTTACTGGGAGGCTTCTCGGTTGTGATACAGGCAGGTGACCTGATTGCGGCCGTTGGTCTTGGATTGGTACATGGCCTTGTCCGACCGGTGAACAAAGGCGGCAATCTCTTCCTTCAGGCAATATTCGGTAACACCGATGCTCACGGTGACCCCTTCGGTCCGGCCCAGCTCCGGGGTAAAGGTCTCGCATTCGATGGCGGAACGGATCCTGTTGGCCACGATTTCGGCCTCTTCCCCTGTGGTTTCCGGCAGGACGATGGTGAACTCCTCACCCCCGTAGCGATAGGCGGAATCCATCTTTCGGAGGCAGGAGCGGATGATACCACCAATGGCATGCAGGACCTTGTTGCCCTCCAGGTGGCCGAAAGAATCGTTGTATTCCTTGAAATGATCGATATCCAGCAGCAGCAGCGCCAGGGGGTGGCCATACCGGTTGGAGCGGTCCACCTCCAGCTCGATCTGGGTATAGAAATGTCGCGAATTGTACAGCTTGGTCAGGGAATCGGTGATGGCCAGCTTCTGGAGACGCCGGAGCATGTGAATCCGTTCCTTGGTGAGCTGCCGCTCGTTGATCACACGCTTTATCCGCAGCAGCAGTTCCTCGTAACGGATGGGCTTGAAGACGAAATCACTGGCCCCCTTGCTGACGGCCTCTTCATAGGAATATTCCTGGCTGTATCCGGTCATGACCAGCACATCGGTGTCGTAGTCCCGCTTCACCAGGTCCGTCAATTCGAGGCCGTTCATGCCCGGCAACAGGATATCGGTGATGACGATCTGAACCGGCTTTTTTTTCAGAAACTCCAGCGCCTCTTCGGCATTGTTCACGCTGAAGGCCTCATAGCCGGCCATCTCGATGAACTGCTGCATCGATTCGGTGATCCCAACATCGTCGTCTACTATGAGGATACGAACTTTCATGCCTTATCGATCGATTTGCGGATAATAAACGTCAGATTGCCAGTGTTTCCCGGGTGCCGGGCCGCTCCCTTCTTAAATAAGGAATTTCGGGGTTCGAAATCAAGATAAAAGTGCCCCCCGCCGCGTTCCTCAAGCGGTCGCTCACCGCTTGACAGCGCAACACCCCGTACATTATAAGGACCCGAAGCTTTGAAGACGCGTGAGCCGGACAGGGATAAAATTCGATTCTCCCCCCAGAGCGGCCCTCTGCTGCGGGGATGCATCCTGCTGCCCTCCCACGGTTGATGTGCCATGTTGACTTTCTTGAAAACGATCTGCTAAAAGAATCCTTTTTTCCTAATTTTATTCAACATACCGGCATAAGCAGGCGCTGTCAACCGGCTTTTCGACGCGTCGGCGGCCGGCAGGCCCGAAGGGATCCCATCTGAGCCCCACTGCGGGGGCCGGATAGACCACAGATACAACGATTATGAAACATATACGGAATTTCAGCATCATTGCCCACATCGACCACGGCAAATCGACCCTGTCGGACCGTCTGATACAGGTGTCCCATATCGTCTCGGACCGGGATTTCAGGGACCAGATCCTGGACAGCATGGATATCGAGCGGGAACGGGGCATCACCATCAAGAGCCAGACCGTGTGCCTTCCCTATACCGCCGCCGACGGCAACCGCTATACCCTGAATCTCATCGATACGCCGGGCCACGTGGATTTCACCTACGAGGTGTCACGGGCCCTGGCATCCTGCGAAGGGGCCCTGCTGCTCATCGACGCCAGCCAGGGGGTGGAGGCCCAGACCCTGGCCAATCTGTACCTGGCCATGGAGCACGACCTGGAAATCCTGCCGGTCATCAACAAAATCGATCTGCCCTCGGCGGACATCGAGCGGGTGAAGGGTCAGATCAACCAGGACCTGGGCCTGGACCCCGATGCCGCCCTCTGCGTCTCCGCCAAGGAGGGCACCGGCATTACGGACATTCTCGAGGCCGTGGTGACCCAGCTGCCTCCCCCCAAGGGGGATGTCAACGCACCGCTAAAGGCGCTGATCTTCGATTCCCACTACGATCCATTCAGGGGCACCATCGTTCATATCCGTGTCTTCGAGGGAACGGTCAAGCCCGGTGACACCATCCTGCTGATGTGGAACCGCGCCACCTACCGGGTGGAGGAGGTGGGCCTCTTCCAGCTGACGCGGATGCCCCAGAAGTCCCTGTCCGCCGGGCAGGTGGGCTACATCATCGCCGGGATCAAGACCGTCAGCGACACGCGCTGCGGGGATACCATCACCCTGGCCAAAACCCCCTGCGCCCAACGCCTGGCCGGATTCCAGGAGGCAAAGCCGGTGGTCTTTTCCTCCATCTACCCCGTGGCCTCGGATGAGTATCCGGAACTGGTCGATGGGCTCGAAAAGCTGAAGCTCAACGACGCCTCCCTGATCTACGAAAAGGACAGTTCCGCAGCTCTCGGGTTCGGCTTCAGGTGCGGCTTTCTGGGGCTGCTCCACCTGGAGGTGGTGCAGGAGCGCCTGGAACGGGAGTTCGATCTGTCCGTCATCCTGACGGCGCCCTCGGTCCGGTACAGGCTCTTCATGAATGAGGGCAGCACCCTGATCGTGGATAATCCGGCGCTCTATCCGGATCCGACCCTGATCCAGAATGCCCAGGAACCCTATATCAAGGCGGCCATCATCGTGCCGGACCGGTACATGGGCGCCGTGATGAAGCTGTGCCTGGAAAAGCGGGGGATCAACAAGAATTACCAGTACCTGACCAGCGACCGGCTGGAAATGATTTTTGAATTGCCCCTTGCAGAAGTGATCTACGACTTCTATGATAAGCTCAAATCCATCACCCAGGGGTACGGTTCCTTTGACTATGAAGTGATCGACTACCGGGATACGGACCTGGTGAAGGTGGACATTCTGCTGAACGCCGAGCGCGTGGATGCCCTGTCCATGCTGGTCCACCGGGACCGGGCTGTCCAGCGGGCCAGAAGCGCCTGTGAGCGCCTCAAGGAGGAGATCCCCCGCCAGATGTTCAAAATCGCCATTCAGGGGGCCATCGGCGGCACGATTATCTCCCGTGAGACCCTCTCGGCCTTCCGGAAGGACGTCACGGCCAAATGCTATGGCGGGGACATCACAAGGAAACGTAAGTTATTAGAAAAACAGAAAAAAGGGAAAAAGCGGATGAAAATGGTGGGAAAGGTCATGATCCCCCAGTCCGCCTTTCTCTCCGTACTGAAGTCGGAGAAGGATTGACGGAATGAATTCAACACCCAAAACCATTGCAGAAAAAATTTTCGAAGCGCACCACGTGGACAACCCGGCTGGAGACATCCACGTCATTCGGCTCGACGCCGTCCTATGCCATGAAATCACAACGCCCGTGGCCATCGACGATCTGGTGCGTCGGGGCAAGGACCGGGTGTTCGACCCGGACCGGATCAAGGCCGTCATCGATCATGTAACGCCGGCCAAGGATTCCAAGACCGCCCTCCAGGGAAAGATGCTCCGGGACTGGGCCAGACGCCACGAGATCAAAGATTTTTTCGATATCGGCAGGAACGGTGTCTGCCACGCCATTTTTCCGGAGAAGGGCTTTATCCGCCCGGGCTATACGGTGATCATGGGGGATTCCCACACCTGCACCCACGGCGCCTTCGGCGCCTTCGCCGCTGGCGTGGGCACCACGGACCTGGAGGTGGGAATCCTCAAGGGCGTGTGCGCGTTCCGCTACCCGGCCACCCTGAAAATCAACATCACGGGTACGCTGCAGCCGGGCGTCTTCGCCAAGGACGTCATTCTGGCCCTCATCGGGAAACTGGGGGTCGGCGGCGCCACCAACCGCGTAATGGAGTTTGCCGGACCCGTGGTGGCCCAGATGAGCATGGAGAGCCGCATGACCCTGTGCAATATGGCCATCGAGGCCGGCGGCACCTGCGGCATCTGCAGTCCGGACATGACCACCGTGGAATACCTCTGGGAATTCATCGGGGACGAGTACGCCACCCGGGAGGAAGCCCTGGCCGCCTTCCAGGCCTTTTCTCCGGACCCGGACGCCGTCTATGACGACACGATCGATTTCGATGTCACCGATCTGTCCCCCCAGGTCACCTTCGGCTACAAGCCGGACAACGTGAAGCCGGTCAGTCAGATGACAGGGGACCCCATCGACCAGGTCTATATCGGCTCGTGCACCAACGGCCGGATAGAGGACCTGCGGGTGGCCGCCGGAATTCTGGCGGGGAAGCGGATCGCCGATTCGGTCCGGGGCATCGTCTCCCCGGCCACGCCCAAGATCTTTCGGCAGGCCCTGGCCGAAGGGCTCATCGAGGTGTTCATGAATGCCGGATTCTGTGTGACGAACCCCACCTGCGGCGCCTGCCTCGGCATGAGCAACGGCGTGCTGGCAGCGGGCGAGGTGTGCGCCTCCACCACCAACCGGAACTTCAACGGCCGCATGGGAAAGGGGGGCATGGTGCATCTGATGAGCCCCGCCACGGCAGCGGCATCCGCCCTGGCCGGCCACATCACCAACTCGGTGCTCTTCAAAGGGGAATCATAAAGGGGAATCATAAGGATAAGTGATGAAAAATTTCAGCGGGAACATTTTATTTCTCGATCGCTCGGATATCAATACGGATGAAATCATTCCGGCCAAATACCTGACGGAAATTTCCAAGGAGGCCTTGAAGCCCTATCTGCTGGAGGACCTGGACCTGGCCGGATTCGATTCCAAGCGGGATCTGGCGGATTGCTGCGTCATCGTCAGCCGTGAAAATTTCGGGTGCGGCTCCTCAAGGGAGCATGCCCCCTGGGCCCTGGAGGTAAACGGCATTTTCCTGGTCATCGCCGCAAGCTTCGCCCGGATCTTCAGGCAGAACATGTTCAACTGCGGCATGATGGCCGTCGAGCTTCCGGCGGACCGGATCGACAGCCTCTTTTCCACCTTTTCCGGAAAGCGAACCACCGTCACCACGGATCTTGCCAACCAGACCTTTACCTTCGAAGCCGATGGGGAAGCGGAAACCGTCTCCTTCACCCTATCCGGCTACGACCGGGCGCTGGTGACCGCCGGGGGATGGGTGGATTACGCGGACGCCCACTATTAGATTCTTACCGGTTCAATCTGAGAATCTATCCCTCACAATCGATGATCGGGATCGAAATCGCTACCGGTATCGGATTGAATGCCGGAAACGATTTCGATCCCGATACCGATTTGGATCCGAAAATTTCAATTATCTCTGCTCAGGGCATAGAGAGCCCTGTTCTCGATAGCGCCTATCCTCTCCATCGCGCAGGCCAGCACATCCCCCCGGGCTGGCGCACGACGGGCGGATTCCTGGAAAACCCGACAGTCCATACGCTCATCCTGTTTCGCATTCCCCTCCGCTCAGGACACCTACCGATTTTCATCACGGCTTGGCGGTGCCAATAGACGTGGCCGAAACGATGCCGCTTAACGGTTAAACGGCAGTTTCAGACGGCTTCAGGCTTATTTCTATAGAAAACAAATCACTTACGTGTTAACACCATAGGCCATCTGAAGGAACGTTTCGATATTCCAACCGAAATCGAGGGGTAGTAAGTCCGTGTCCGATGCACGCAGGTTCCAACAAGACTTGAGATGGTACTTATGAAATTTCTCCGAGGCCTTTCCATACGAACAAAGATGATCTTCATTATACTGGCGGCTGGTTTACCCATAGTGGCGGCAGCATGTTTCCATTTCTTTGTTCTCTACAATGCCGATTACAAGAAAACAGAGCAGGCCGTCATGGACACCGCCCGATCCATCGCCTGGCAAACCGATTCCCGGGTCGACGGCATCCACAGTCTCCTCACGAGCCTTTCCCAGTTACCGGAGGTCAGGAACCGGAACAAAAAGGAAGCCACCGCCATCATACGCAACATTCTTCACCATGATTCCTCGAGTATGAATATCACCCTGGCCGACCTTTCGGGGAATCCCATCGCATCGGGGAGGACGGTCACCAATGTGGGAGGGAAAAGATTCTTCCGTGACGCACTGCACACCCACCGCTTCAGCGTCGGGGGATGTCGCACCAGCGGAAACACCGGCAGACCGGCTTTGATTCTCGCTCTACCCGTGATGGATCCGGCAGGAAACCCCATAGCGGTTCTGTATGCCACCTTTGATCTGAATCAAATCTGCCGCTTCTTCGATACGCAAAACCTACCCCCCAATTCCAGCCTCAACCTGTGCGATTCCAAGGGGATGATACTTCTTCACTACCCCTATCAGAAAGGAGCCGAACCGGGAGACCCCGAAATGCCTCGTTTGCGCAGGCATCTGGCCGGTCCAACTGATAAGGGGGTTTTCGTGGATTATGGCCCGGACGGCGTCAAGCGACTCATGGCCTCCGAGAGGCTCTACCTCAACCATAAAAATCGTAACGAGACGCCTTATCTCTTCATCCGGATTTCAACGCCCGAAAATTCAGTCCTGGCAGGTGTCAATCGATACATAGTCAGGTCTGCGCTGATGTTCTCACTGGTGGCTCTCTTTGCGATCGCATTGAATCATTACCTCGTGGGCCGCTTGATCCTCTCTCCCATCGAACGGATGGCCTCCGTCGCCGGCACCATTGCAAAAGGGGACTTTTCCGTCAGGACAGGTCTGGAAAACGCAGGCACCGAGATCGGGCTGTTGGCGACATCCTTCGATACGATGACGGCGGCTCTCGACAGGAGACTCCACGAAAGATTGCAGGCCGAGGCCATGCTCAAGGCCAAGGAAGCGCAACTGGAGGCACTAATAAATAATCTTCCCTTCCACCTCTGGGCCATGCACCCTGATGGCCGCTACTTCATGCAGAACCGCCTGAGTCAAGGATGCTGGGGGGATTTCATTGGCAAGAAGCCCAGCGAAACATCGGTCCCTAAAGAGGTTCTGAATAAATGGCATCACAACAATTACAGGGCCTTTGCGGGCGAAGTGGTCAAGAGTGAGATGGAATACGATATCGATGGTGAGAGACATTTTTTTTACGCCATCACTGCCCCCATAAAATCAGATCGGTCCATTCTCGGGATCATGGGGGTCCATATCGATATCAACGACCGAAAAAGCCTTGAATCACAGCTTTACCAGGCACAGAAAATGGAAGCGGTGGGACAGCTTGCCGGAGGCATCGCCCACGATTTCAACAATATCCTTACGGCAATCATCGGATACGCGCATTTCATGTCCTATCGAATGGCTCCGGAGGATCCCCTGTATAAATATACCGGTCAGATATTGAAATGTGCGGACCGGGCCGCGGAATTGACACAGGGGCTCCTCGCCTTCAGCCGGAAGCAAATCATGCTTCCCCAAATTATCAACCTGAACGACCTAGTGGAAAATCAGCAAAGCATGTTGCGAATGCTCACCGGCAGTAATATAGAGCTCAAGCTGGATCTGATGGGGGAAGAGCTGTGCATCTCCGCTGACAAGGTCAAGATAGAACAAGTCCTTATGAATCTTTTGATCAATGCCAAGGATGCGATGCCCGATGGCGGATCGATCGTCATCAGCACCTCCTCGATGATCGTGACGAGCGAATTCCTGAATCGGCATGGCTATGGAACACCCGGCCAATACGCCTGCATTTCCGTCAGGGACACCGGTAGCGGAATGGACATGGAGACGCAACGGAAAGTTTTCGAACCTTTCTTCACGACCAAGGAAATTGGCAAGGGGACCGGTCTCGGTTTGGCCATAACCTATGGAATCATCAAACAGCATAACGGGTTCATCAATGTCTATTCCGAACCCGGCAGGGGAACGGTTTTCAATATCTATCTCCCGCTTGTGGACGAGAAAGCGGAACCCTATACGATCCTGGACGTCAAGAGCCTTTCAGCCGGAGGAAACGAAACGCTGCTCCTTGCCGAGGACGATCCCGAATTAGGCCATTTTCACAAGACCCTGCTTGAAGAGGCCGGGTATCGTGTCCTTACCGCCGTTGACGGTGAGGAGGCATTGACAACCTTTGTTGAATACGAAGGGGAGATCTCCCTTCTCATCCTCGACGTGATGATGCCCGGGAGGAACGGAAACGAGGTGTTCGACCTCGCAAGAAACCGCAATCGTGAAGCAAAAGCGCTCTTCGTCAGTGGATATCCATTGGATGCCCTGAGCGATCAAGGCATTATATTGGATGAGGGCCTGTTCGTGAAAAAACCGATTACTCCCGGCAAGCTTCTTGAAAAGGTGCGAGAGGCCATCGAAGCTTGAACTTCCAATCGATCGGTCCTCGCCGAAACGCTCTGGCGCCGTTCAGAAAAAAATGGTGGATTACGCGGACGCCCCCTATTACAGAACCCTGTTCTCGATCGTGCCTATTTTCTCGATCGTGCAGGCCACCACATCCCCCGGCTGCAACACGACGGGCGGATCCCTGAAGAACCCGACACCCGACGGCGTGCCGGTGGCGATGATGTCCCCGGGCAGGAGCGTGATGTCCTGGCTGATGTCGCTCAGGATCTCCGGGATATCGAATATCATGTCGGCGGTGGAGCCGTCCTGCATGATCCGGCCGTTGACCCGCGTGGTCAGCCGCAGGTCGTCCAGGGCCCCGGGCGGGCCGATCTCATCCAGGGTCACGAGGGCCGGCCCCATGGGCGCGAAGGTGTCGAAGGATTTTCCCCGGAACCACTGACTGTCCGCAAACTGGGCGTCCCTTGCGGACACATCGTTGAACACCGTGACGCCGGCGATATAATCGAGGGCATCGGCCTTGGGGATCCGTTTCCCCTCCCGGCCCATCACCACCGCCAGTTCCACCTCCCAGTCCACCTGGGAACTGGTCAGGGGCATCCGGATGGGATCGAAGGGGCCGTTCAGGGCGTTCGCGGTTTTACAGAAAAGAAGGGGGCGCGCCGGCAAATCCAGGCCCGTCTCCCTGGCATGCTCGGCATAGTTCTTCCCAAGGCAGATGATCTTACCGGGTCGTGCCACGGGGCACCCGATGCGGGCCGTCAACCGCTCTGCCGGGGCCGTCACCTTGCCGACCCGCTCCAGCCAGCCTTCCCGAAAGAACCGCTCGTCTACATCCGGGATATCCGGAAAAATCGCTGTCAAATCGACGATGCGGCCCTCGCGCCAGAGCCCGGGTCTTTCGCTACCTTTTTCTCCAAATCGGATGAGTTTCATCATAACTCCCAGAGATCGTTGCGGGTATCTGGTCATCGCCCTTTTCGTTGTCGTTGTCGTTGTCGTTGTCGT
>CAYOXD010000075.1:0-2574 GCA_964407825.1 uncultured Desulfobacterales bacterium
CAACGATTAAGGACGGGGACAACAAAACTCAAAACTTCCGGTAGTTATTGCTTCCAAAAAACAATTTTGTGTGTTATGGGGGGCAGCTATGGGATCTATCATCTGCATCGCCAGCCAGAAGGGCGGCACCGGCAAAACTACCACAGCAGTCAATCTGGCCGCGTCGTTGGCGCTGTTCGAGAACAAAACGCTGGTCGTGGATTGTGATCCTCTTGGAAACGCCACCACAGGTCTAGGCATCAATAAGGCCGGAATCTCGCGCAACCTGTTTCATGCCCTGACGGGAAGGGCAGACTTTTCCGATGCGACCGTGCCCACCCCCCTGACATTTTTATCCCTTATACCGGCAAGCCTTGATCTTCTATCCATCGAAAATCGGGAAGCCGGCCATGTGAACAACAGGGATCTTCTCCAAAAGCTCATGCGGGGAGCGGCGGACCGGTACGACTATATCATCATCGACTCCCCGCCCTCCCTTGGAAACCTGGCCGAGTGCGCGTTGGCATCCGCGGATTATCTGATCATCCCCACCCAGCGCCGCATTTTTTCTTTCGAGGGCCTGGGCCCGTTGCTGTCCATGGTTCAGCGGGTGAGACGTCGCTGGAACCCCGATCTTAGAATTGCCGGCATCCTCTTTACCATGATCGAAACCCACTGGCGGGAGGCCGCTGGGCAAACACCGGATTTCCTGTCGAGCTTGAGGGGCCAGATATTCGACACCCTCATTCCCCTGGATCCGGTCCTTGCCGACGCCGCGGACTACGGCCGACCGGCTGCCCTGCACGATATTGCGGCACCGGGTTCCAAGGCCTATCTCGATTTGGCGCAGGAGGTGCACCAGTGGATACGGGCAGCGCAAGCACGGACCGATCTTCGGTCCTCTTGAGGGTGGCAGCATTAACGTTTGAAGGGCTCCATAGGGCCTCTTTCCATTCGGATTCTGCTGCCATGCATGATAGGATAAAGCTGATCCCACCCAAAACACGAAGGAGATGCCAGTGAAAATTACAAATTCCGAAACCATCAAAAGCAGCGAGAGGGAATTGATCGATGCCATCACCGGGGATCTGGATTGGAGCACCATCGAGGAGCTTATCCGCGAGCGCCACAAGCTCAACATCCAGGACGATGTAGCGTATACGAAGGGCGATATCATCGTGCATGAGAGCCAGGTGGCCTACCAGCTCGACTTCGAGGTCAAGATGAACCTCTCGGTCATCTTCGATCGAAAGGGAAACTTTCTCTCCCTGAATACCAACGAGGCAGACGATGCGGAGAGCTCTCCGGAGTCGGCCGCACCCCCCTCCGCACCGGACGAAACCAGGGATGAAACGCCGGCGGACGACCATCAGGAACCCGCACCGACTGAAGCCGCCCCGCCATCGGCGGATGCCAGCTCCGAAATCCTCCAGATGACGTCCGAGATTGCCGACATGTCAGAAGAAGCGTCCGATACACTGGAGGCATCCCTGGACGATACCACTGACAGCGGAAACTCCACTTCCTCCTGGGCCACTGCCATGCAGGCGGTTCGTCCAGAGGATCCGCCCCAGGAAAAGATGGCGGACATGGCGTCCCAGATCGCCAGTATGATCTCCGAAATCAACGAAGACCCGCATTGACTATGGAAGAATCGGGTCAACCGGCTGCGCCGGAAGTGTTAAGCTTTAAGACCTTCTGACATCTGCCGATGTGCTCGCCGCAGTGTGCATGTTTTGGGTATAAGGAGCTATGAACCAAGATGCAAATCCCGATAAGGCGCTTTTCGAAAGGGTAAAGGACAAATTCGATCGCGTCCTGAAACGTCACATCAGACGGCTGCTGGATACAAGCGAATCTGACCATCCCCCCCCTTACAGCCTCAACATGATCGTCTGCCTGCTGATTCTGGCGGAACGGGAAAAGGAAATCGCCGTTTTTCCCGGCTCCCCTCCGGAACGGTACACCCGGCAGACGTTTCTAAAAGACCTCCGGGAAATCGGAATCGACCCCGACGACAGCGTCATGGTGGAAATCCAGGACCTGGCCCAGGCCGGCTACATTCTCATCGGCGCAAACGATGAATACCGGGTGGGCGAGTCGTCCCAGAAATTTCTCTCCCTTCTGGACGCCATCTTTCCCAGCATGCAGGGCCTGAGCCTCGTGGCCTATATCCTTCAGGCGGTCGAAGAGGTAATCACGAACCGGAAGGACCTGATCCATGCCATCCGCCAGTTCGATGAGACGCTTTTGACCCAGGGGCAATCGGTCTCCAAACAGCGCTACGAAGCCATTCGGCGCCAACGGGCCGAAGCGGCCCGTAAAAAGGATGACCCGGCCACGCTGGAGCAGAGAAAACGCTACCTGGAGAAGCTAAACGCGCTTCGATCCAGGAGGGCGGACACCTCCGGCGACCCGGCCATCGTGACGACAACCGGCTACAGCAGCAAGGTGGAGGTCCGGGATCTCTTCCCCAAAGGGCCCGATGAGCCGAAACCAGCCGAACCTTTGTCAGAGCCCCCTGAACCGCCGCCCCAGGGGACGACGCCGGTCGAGGAAGCCGAATTGCCACCGACCGGGGACACAGCCTCTGAC
>CAYOXD010000075.1:2674-15647 GCA_964407825.1 uncultured Desulfobacterales bacterium
CACAGCCCCTGATGCTCCGGCCATGGAAGCCGAATCACCGCCCGAACTATCTGACGTAACCGTCTCCGCCCCGCCCCCGTCGCCTCAAGCCCCCCCCACGCCGGCCGAACCGCAGACAGCCGAACCGGATGACCTTCCTGCGATGGAGGACGCATCTGAAGAGGACGAAATCGCAAAGCGCATCAAGGCCTTTGAGGAGGGTCTCGCCATGGCCTGCCCCGTGTGCAAGGAGGGAAAGATCCTGGCCGATCGCACGGAAAAGGGAAAGGCCTATTACTATTGCTCCAACAAGGACTGCAACCTGGTCACCTGGGGAAAGCCCTATCACGTCTCCTGTCCGATTTGCGGGAATCCCTTTTTGGTCGAATTTCAGCAACAGGAGGGAGGGATCGGCCTCAAATGTCCACGGGGTACCTGCAACTTCGTTCACCGGGATTTCGACGGCAAGCACCTCCCCGGTACCCGATCGGCCAGTGAGAAAAAACCGGCTCGCAAGGTGGCGGTCCGCCGGAAAGGGGGCAAACGGGCCGTGCGCCGGGTGGTGAGACGGAAGTAGCCGGAAAGACGAAGCCGTCGTCTTTAACGGGTCGGTTCCGCAGGAAGAATAAACCAAAAGGTACTGCCGAGTTTCCCATCGCTTTCAACACCGATTCGCCCACCGTGGAGTTCAACCGCCAACTTGCAAAAGGCCAGACCCAACCCCTTGGAATAGCTGCGGCCATCACCCCGCTTTTTCACCTGGAAAAACTTGTCGAATATGGCGGCTTGGAACTCCGGAGCGATTCCCGGTCCCCGGTCCTTAACGAAGAACCGGACGTCTCCGGATGACTCGGTGGTGAAGCCGATCTCCAGCGTTTCGTTTTCAGGCGAAAATTGGATGGCATTGATGAGCAGGTTTTGAAGCACCCGCAGCAGCAGGCTCCGATCCCCGTAGAACCCCTCTTGGACCTCTAAGGCCTCTGGCAGGGAGGCCAGCATGCGGATGCCACGGGTTCGCGAGATGCTGTGGACCATTGATTGGGCATCGGACAGCAACTCCCGGGGGGAGAGGCCCTCCGGCACCAGGGGCATGCCGCCCTCTTCCATCTGGGCGATGTCCATCAGGTCGGCGACCATACGATAGAGGGTGTCGCAGCCCGCCTGGGCGGTCCTGACATACTCGAGCATCTCGCCGTCCGCCAGGTAGGAGAGAATGTCGATATTGGCCATGATCTCTGAGATCGGCCCCTTCAGGTCGTGGATCAGCATATGGAAAAGCTCGGCCCGAAGCTTTTCCATCGCCCGAAGCCGCTGGTGGCTTTCCTCCAGGCTCCGCTGTTTCTCCAACAGTTCGATGTTCAGCCGGTAATTCTCGGCCGCGCTGATCAGCTGGCCGGCAAAGGTAACCACCAGCTCCCGCTCGGCCTCCGAGAACCGATCCGCACCCCGCTTTTCCGTCAGGCTCAATACCCCCCGGGGCGTCTCACCCTCCATGATCGGGACGATCAGGAAGGCGTCCTTTTTGTATTGTCCCTGAACATTTCGAAACATCGGGCCGTTCCGGCTGATCCCATCCATGTACAGGGGCTCCCGGTTGAGAAACACGTACGAGGCCGGCGCCTTTTCCGATATGGGCTGACGGATGCCGATCAGATGAACATCCGAGGCCGCCACTACCTCTAGATACTCATCGCCTCGGCTGATCATGATGGAGCCCTTTCCGGCATCCATGCATCGAATGACTTCCCCCAAAATCAGCTGCAGCTTTTGATGATAGGACAGGTCGGCTCGATTGGAAATTCTGGCCATGCCCAACAGGGCATGCGATAGTCGGCTCTCTTCTTCCATGGCAATTCCAGACCTTAACTTACGATCCCGTATCGGTGGGTTACAAAATTCAGACGCATTTCTTTCTCATGCGGATCGCCGTGTCATTGCCGGGATCCAGAAGAAGCACGTCCCCCAGCACCTGGTCGGCCCGAAGCATCTGGCCGATTTCCAGGTAATTTTCGGCAATGCGCAGCTTGAGCGCAACGCTGTTCTTCTCCAGTGCATCGGCTCTGGATAAATACTTGATGGCACTCAGCGGCTCTTTCATCTTCTCGTAGGTGTCGCCCATCCGGGTCAGGACGTCCACCCGCTCCGGCGTCGCCTTCAACGCCTGGTGCAGCAGCTTCAGCGCAAAGGCATAAGCCTCGTGCTCCAGGCTGAAATCGATGATATCCTCCTTCAGTGATTGCCGCTCCTGTTCACCGGCAAGCTCGAAGACGCGCTCCAGCACCTCCTCGGCTCTCTCCAGCATGCCCTTCTGGAGGAGCACCTTGCCGAAATAGATTCCTCGCGACACATGCCGGGGGCTGACGGACATGGCCTTCTCGAACCACTGGGCTGCATTATCGATATCGTTCCTCTTGAGGCAGATCTCTCCCAGATGGTGGAAGGCGAACACATCGAGCTTGTTCATGCCGGCCGCCATGAGAAGCCACTTTTCGGCCTCCTGAAACGCCTCCTTTTCGTAGCAGAGGAGCCCAAGTTCCCGAATGGGCTTGGACGAGGACCGGTCCGCCTTGATGGCTAATTTGGTCTCCTCGATGGCCTCATTGATCTTTCCCTCCTCCTTGAAGATCCTGGCCTTTTTCAGGTGCAACACCATGGGGGGCGGATTATTGGCCTGCTCGACCACCGCTGATATCCGGTCGCCCAGGGATTTCACCGTAAGGGGTTTGAGGATGTAGGCGTCGATATCGGATTCCGCGGCCTCTGCCACGATATCGCTGTTGGCGGCAGCAGTGACCATCACCACCGGCGTGTCCCTGAGCTGGGGGCTTTCGCGCACCCGGTCGAGCAGCTCCAGGCCGTTCATCACCGGCATATTCCAATCCACAATCAACAGGTCGGCCGGAACCTCCTGCAAGGTTTTCCACGCCTCAAGGCCATTGAAGGCATATCGGATCTTTTTCCCGTACCCCAGCACCCTGAGCATCCCTCGAATGGATTTACACATGCTCTCGATGTCATCGACAATGAGAACACTCATTTCTTCAATCTGGATCATCCGGTATCATCTCGGCAATCTGTGTTGATCTGTTGATTTCAAGCAACAGCACCCTCTCATTTGTTCATCGGGAAAAGAGGGGTGGAACTTGAGATTTTCAAAGAATCGCCATTCGAACCTTCGAAAATCCTTGCCACATCGTCCTGTATCTGGTTTATTTTTATGTTTTGATGATGGTAAGGACCCGTATGCAAACCCCCTATCGCGGTCCCCATGGGGACCTGGCGGAGTTTAGACCTTGCGTTTTACAGACAGCCGGCTGAATCGGATCCAGGACAAAATTTCGGCCGGAGACCGACTGACCTTCAATGAGGGCCTGGCGCTCTACGACACCCGGGATCTGCTCGGCCTGGGCGCCCTGGCCGATGCGGTTCGGCGGAAACGGCACGGAAACAGGGCCTATTTCGTCTACAACCAGCACCTCAACTATACGAACATCTGCGCGAACACCTGCCTCTTCTGCGCCTTTTCCCGGAAAGAGGGGGAACCCGGCGGCTTCACCCTCTCCATGGATGAGGTCCGGGAAGCCCTGGCTCAACGGGCCGACGAGCCCATCCGCGAGCTTCACGTGGTGGGTGGGCTGAACCCGGCCCTCGGTCTCGGGTACTATCTCGAGCTTCTCGAAACCATCCGGTCCGCTCGGCCGGAGGCAACCATCAAGGCCTTTACGGCCGTGGAAATCGACTATCTGTCCCGAACATCAAAGCTGTCCCTCCAGGAAACCATCTCGAAACTGATGGCGGCCGGGCTCTCCATGCTGCCGGGCGGCGGAGCGGAGGTCCTCAGCGACCGGGTGCATGAAAAGCTCTTCAGGAAAAAAATCGACGCCGGCCGCTGGCTCGAGATCGTGGAGGCCGTCCACAGGGCCGGCCTCAAGTCCAACGCCACCATGCTCTACGGCCATATCGAGACCGCCGAGGAACGGGTGGCGCATCTGTGCCGGTTGAGGGAGCTGCAGGACAGGACCGGCGGATTCTCCGCCTTCATTCCCCTGGCCTTTCATTCAAAAAATACCGCCCTTTCCCACCTACCGGCCACCACTGCCTTCGACGATCTGAAGGCGGTGGCCGTCTCCAGGCTGATGCTCGACAATATCGAGCATATCAAGGCCTACTGGGTCATGATCGGTGAAAAGCTCGCCCAGGTGGCCCTTTCCTTCGGCGCGGACGATCTGGACGGCACCATCATCGAGGAGAAGATCACCCATATGGCAGGGGCCACCTCTGCCAAGGGACTCTCCCGAAACGAAATGATACGGCTCATCGAATCGGCTGGGTTCGATCCGGTTGAGCGGGACTCCTTCTATCGGCCCGTGGCCGGTGCCACGGTGCCGGGGAAAGAAACCTCTCCATGACCTACCTGCAGCGGCTGTACGGGAAAATCGAGGCAGCGGCGCGCCTCGATGCGGACGAAGCCCTGAGGCTCTATCGGGAGGCGGATCTTCTCAGCCTGGGCCGCCTCGCCCATGGGGTCCGGAACCGGCTTCACCCCTCCCCTGTGGTCACCTACGTGGTGGACCGAAACATCAACTATACGAACGTCTGCGTCTCCGGGTGCCTGTTCTGCGCCTATTACCGGGCCAAGGAGGCACCGGATGCCTACGTGATCACCCGGGACGCGCTGGGCCGCAAGATCGAGGAAACCCTCGCCCTCGGCGGCACCCAGATCCTGCTTCAGGGGGGGATGCACCCGGACCTGGACCTGGACTGGTGCCTGGATCTGCTCCGTTTCATCAAGACCCACTTCGATATCCACATCCATGGATTCTCGCCGACGGAGATCAACTGCCTGGCCCGGAACAGCGGCATCGGCGTTCCGGAGGTTCTGGAGCGTCTCGTGGCCGCGGGCCTCGGATCCATCCCGGGTGGCGGCGCCGAAATCCTGGTGGACGCCGTCCGTCGCCGGATTTCCCCCAACAAGTGCTCGGCTTCCGACTGGCTCCATGTCATGCGATGCGCCCACACCATCGGCCTCAAAACCACCGCCACCATGATGTTCGGCCATGTGGAATCGGACCGGGACATCATCTCGCATCTGCTCAGGATCCGGGAGCTGCAGGACGAGACCGGCGGCTTTACCGCCTTTATCCCCTGGTCCTTTCAGCCCCTGAACACCCGCATCCAGGTCCCGCCCGCCACGGCCGTGGACTACCTTCGGGTGCTGGCCACAAGCCGCCTGGTGCTGGACAATGTGCCGAACCTTCAGGCCTCCTGGGTGACGCAAGGGGACAAAATCGCCCAACTGGCCCTGACCTTCGGTGCCAACGACATGGGCAGCACCATGATCGAGGAAAACGTGGTGGCCGCGGCCGGCATCCACTTCCGCCTGCCCAAGGACGAGATGATCCGGCTCATCGAATCGGCCGGGTACCGGCCTGTCCAGCGGACATACCGCTACACGCCCGTTCATCCGGAGCCTGGGCCGTGAAGGTCCGCCCCGTTCCGACCGTCTCGTCCACCGGCGGCATCACCGTCCACAGGGCCGCCTGGGTCATCGAGGACCCGTGGCACATCCATCGGGACGGCTTTGTCCAGGTGGAAAGGGGGCGCATCCAAGCCGTCGGTGGAGGACGCCCGCCCCGGGCGGCGGACCAGCTGATCGACCACGGCGCCGGGGTGCTGGCGCCGGTTCTGGTGAACGCCCATACACACCTGGAACTCGGTGCCCTGAGGGGGAAGGTTCCCTGCCAGAACGGCTTTCAGCCCTGGGTCGCCGAGCTTCTCCGGCAGCGTGCCGCCCTGACCCAAGAGGAGATCCAGGCCGGCATCCAGGACGGCGTGACGGAACTTCTGGGCGCCGGCTGCGCCGTCATTGGAGAAATCTCCACCTTAGGATATTCCTGGGACCCGCTGAGAAAAAGCGGGCTCCAGGGCATTTACTTCGAGGAACTTCTCGGCAGCAGCCCCTCCGGCCTCGCGACCTGCAGGCCGGCCCAGGGAGGATTCCAGGGATCCCTGGCCGCCCACGCGCCCCACACGACGGCGCCCCGGCTTCTCAGGGCCGTCAAGGCCGCCACCCGGGATAAGGGGCTTCCCATGAGCCTTCACCTCTCGGAATCCGCCGATGAAATGGAATTTATCACCACCGCCACCGGGCCATGGGCCGCATTTCTCACCGAACGCGGCATCGATTTTTCGGACTGGGGGCTTCCGGCCCCATCGCCCGTGGCCCACCTGGACCGGCTGGGAATCCTGGATGAGCGCACCCTGGCCGTTCATCTGCTCCACGCAGACCGGAAAGAGTTCGCTCTTCTGGCCCAAAGGGGCGTTCCGGTGTGCCTCTGCCTCCGCAGCAACGTCGCTCTCCACGACCGCTTGCCGGACCTGGAGGCCATGATGGCGGCACACCTCAGCGTATGTCTCGGCACCGACAGCCTGGCCAGCGTCCCCTCCCTCAGCCTCTGGGATGAGATGCGCCTGGCGGCCAACCGGTATCCCGGCGTTTCACCGCCGAACCTCCTTGCCATGGTCACTTGCAACCCGGCCCGGGCCCTGGGGCTCGGGAACCGGTTCGGCACCCTGTCGCCGGGCCGGCTGCCTGCCATGGTCCACCTGCCGCTTACCGCTGAAAGCCCCGCGGCACTGCTGGAAACAATGGTTCATGGGGAGGGTCGGTAGGATGACGGCATCTCTCGGCAAGACACCGGTCAGGCTGGGCCGCATCGCTTACGTCAACGTGGATCCCATCTACTACGGCCTGGAAACTATGGGAAAACCGGACTGGCTCGACATCGTCGGCGCCCCCCCTGCACTTTTGAACCACCGACTGTCCCGGGGGCAGCTCGACATCAGCGCCATTTCCGCCTTCGCCTATGCGGAACACCACGGCGACTGGCTGCTGCTGCCGGATTTCTGCATCGCCTGCACGGGAAACGTCCTGAGCGTCCTGCTGGTGAGCCGCCACCCCCTGGAGGCACTCGATGGCAAACGGATCCAGGTCTCTGACGAATCCGCAACGGCCGTCTCCCTCGTGCGCCTCGTCCTGAAGATGCGGGGGATCACGCCTTTCTACGAAACCGGAACGATCCAATCGGCCGGGGACGTGCGGCCCGAGGACGGGGCCGTCCTGGTGATCGGGGACACGGCCCTTCGGGAAGACTGGCATGGCGCCTTTCCCCACGTCTGGGACCTGGGGGATCTTTGGACAGGCCTCACCGGACTTCCCTTCGTCTTTGCCGTCTGGGCCGTCCGGAAAACCTTCGCCCAGGCCCATCCCGGGGCCGTCTCCGAGACCCTGAACCTGCTGAGGGCCTCCAGGCGGGCGGGCATGGCCAACCTCGATTGGGTCGCCACCCGCGCCGCGGCCACCCTCGGTGTGGAAAAGACACTGTGCGACCGGTATTTCGCCAACTTCCGCTACGCCTTCAGCCCATCCCGGCTCGATGGGCTTACCACCTTCTTTCAGCACCTGCACCGGGAGGGGTTCTTCAAGGCCCCGGTGCCGTTGCGCTTCTTTGAGGAAAAATTGACCGCGCTATGACTCGACTACTGATCTTTGCCGTGGCTTCCGTTTATTTCGTCACCCTCTCCAGGCGATCCCTGTTTCGACCGCATACCCATGGGTTTTACCGGTTCTTTGCTTTTGAGGCCATCGCAGCACTTGTTTTATTAAATTATCCCAGATGGTTCAATCATCCATTCGCGATCCGGCAAATTTTCTCTTGGACGCTTCTGCTCATTTCCATCTGGCTGGTGCTCCATGGGACCTATCTGCTGCGGGTGGTGGGGAAACCCAGCCGGGAGCGATCCGACGACACGCTGCTGCCCTTTGAAAAAACCTCGTCCCTGGTGACGACGGGGATCTA
Organism: uncultured Desulfobacterales bacterium; assembly: GCA_964407825.1. Classification (GTDB taxonomy): domain Bacteria; phylum Desulfobacterota; class Desulfobacteria; order Desulfobacterales; family JAFDDL01; genus CAYOXD01. The sequence continues at coordinate 10,513 of CAYOXD010000075.1, forward strand.
CGGATACATCCGTCACCCGATGTACGCCTCCCTCCTCTTTCTGGCCTGGGGGGCCTTTCTCAAGCACCTCTCATGGCCCGGGCTCGCCCTGGTCTTGCTGGCCTCCCTCTCCCTCTATGCCGGGGCGAGACGAGAGGAAACGGAATGCCTTCAGCACTTCGGCGATGCGTACCGGGAGTATATGACGAAAACGAAGGGGTTTATTCCGTTCCTGTTTTGAAGCCCCTGCCCGACTCCCGCCGGCACACGCCCCGCCACAGCTGGGCGTAATAGTGCAGGCTGGACAAAAAGAGGGCGCCGCCGATGGTCAGATAGGGCACCGAGAGGAAGTATTTGTGGATCGGCAGGTGGCGCAGAAAAATGCCCAGGGAGATCATGAAGATGATGATGAGGTAGCTGCGCCACGCCTGGAATGCGAACAGGCACGCCTTGTCCGGAAGCGCGCACAGTCGGCGGATGTTTTTAGCCGCAATTTTTGAGAACCCGAAACGGTAAACGCTCAGCGCCAGAAGGAGGCCCGCGGCGCCGACCTCCGCATCCCATTCGATGTCCATGGGCTGCATCCACTTCACGGCCAGCACCATCAGCATGGTGCCGACGCCGCTCCACATCACGCCGGCGATCCCCATAAGAAAATACTTCGATACGGCAGGTTTAAATCTAGATATCGGCAAACCGCTTTTCCCTCTTTTTCCCCTCTTCGGGTCTGGACCCGATTCCTGTAATTCGCTATTTTCCCAGCTCCCTCTCATACTCGACGTCCGGGGGCAGGCCCTGCTTGGCCTGCTCCCGGTTCACCAGCGCATCGCAGCGCTCGTTTTCCGGAATGCCGGCATGGCCCTTCACCCACCGGAATTCGACGTCGTTGCATTCGATCAGCGCCAGCAGTTGCGCCCAAAGGTCGGCGTTTTTCGCCTTTTCCGTGGGGGTTCGCATCCACCCCCGGGCCCGCCACCGCCTGGCCCAGCCCTTGGTGATCCCGTCCACCACGTATTTGGAATCAGAGTGCAAAATCACGGGTCCCTTGCACCGCAGCCGCCGCAGCGCCTCGATGCAGGCCGTGAGCTCCATCCGGTTATTGGTGGTCAGGCGATACCCGCCGGAAAACTCCCGCCGCCGTCCCTTGCAAAGCTCAACGACCCCGAAGCCCCCGGGGCCGGGATTGCGGAGGCTGCCGCCATCGGTGTAAATCACCACGGCATCGGCCGCGTTGGAGCGCCGGTCTGAAGGGGGCGCAGAGGGCTTCTCCGGTCCCTTCCCGGCCGGTCTTCCCACCGGCCGGTCCCGGAGCCCGGCGAGCCATCGCTCGGCCTCCTGCCGGGAGGGGAATCCCCTGTATACCGCCCCGGGGAACCCGTTCACCTGCTCATAGGCGCCCCCCGCACCATACCACTTTTCAAACAACCCTTTTTTCCGGCCCTTTCCGACCGCATACCACTTTTTGTTGGACATGGACTGCTCCCCCTCCCGGGCATTCCTATTTTTCCACCTCTCCCCGGCGGTACTGGATATAGGCATCTCTGGCGGCGGTGTATGGTTCGATGGCGCTGGCCTTGAACGCCTCATACTGGCCGAGGTTCAGGGAGGTGCGATTGAGCTTCTGTTCCGCGCTCACCCCCAGGGAGGCCTCCCAGGGCTGGATATAATTGACGGGCTCCAAAAAGGCATCCCCGACCAATCCCAGACTGTCGCGCAGGGTCGAGGGGCCCAGGATCGGCCAGACGATATAGATCCCCTGGCCGATACCATAGCGGCCGAGGGTCTGGCCCAGGTCCTCATCATCGTCTGTTTTGAGGCCCGGAAATTTTCGCGCAGGATTGCCGAACCCGAGAATGCCGACAGTCGAGTTGCAAATAAACTGTCCCAGCTCGCAGAAAGCCCTCTTGCCCTTGGCCTGGAGCAGGCAGTTGGCAAAGCGGACCGGTGTACCGAGGTTGTGGAAAAAGTTCCGGATGCATCCGCGAAAGAAGTGGGGAATCACCTTATTGTAGCCTTTGGCCACGGGCTTCAACACCCAGAAGTACATCTTGTCGTTGAACTTGAACATGAGGCGATTCCAGGGGGCCAGGGGGTCCCACACGTGGACGGCCTTGGACTTCCCGGCCGGCCCGCTGTCCAGCAGGTCAAAGTCATCGGTCATCTCTGCATCGCTGCCGATCTTCGCGTCGCCGGAATGGGCACCCCCCTTCTGAACCGCCGTCCCCCCGCCCTTCTGGGGTCCCCCTTCGGCCCAAGCGCCAGAGCCGCCCAGGGCGACCGTCAGGAAAACCATCATCCACCAACAGATCAGAACCGCTGCTTTTCGATGTATTTTCACCCCTTTTCTCCTTCCCGAGATCCGCTTACAATCATTGCAACAGATTGACTCGATCCGAAAAATAACATATAGATAATATTTTCAATAGGTGCGCAACCCATTCGTAAAATTGCCATATTTTGTTGTTTAGTCAGCATAATAACATAACTGCCAGGGAATTCGGAACCTCCGCGCTCCCCAAAATTCAAGGAATCCGTTTTTGAAGGCGACATCTATCGGTCCCGAGCAGACCCAACTTTCGAAAATCAAGCTCTTTCTGGCCCTTTCAAGGACCTCCCACGGCGTGCTCGACATGGCCACGCCGGCCCTTGCCGCGCTTCTGTGGCTCGGTGCCTTTCCCCCGCTTCATATCATAGCGCTGGGACTCCTGACCACCTTTTCCGGGTACACGGCCGTCTATGCGCTGAACGACCTGGTGGACTACCGCGTCGACCGGGAAAAACTCGGTCGCGCCGGCGCAAACCGGCCGGGGACCGGGGATATCGATGCCCTCTGGGTACGTCACCCCTTGGCCCAGGGGCTTCTGTCCCTCCGGGAGGGCGCCCTGTGGGCCGCGGGCTGGTCCGTGGTGGCCGTTACCGGCGCCGCCCTTCTCAATCCCTTCTGCGTCGTCATCTTCATCGTGGGCTGCCTGCTGGAAACCGCCTACTGCCTGCTGCTCAAAATCACCCACCACCGGGCCATCATCAGCGGCGGGGTCAAGACCTCCGGCGCCCTGGCGGCCGTGTTTGCCGTGGACCCCTCCCCGCGCGCGGGGTATCTCCTCTGCCTCTTTCTGCTGTATTTCTTCTGGGAGATCGGGGGCCAAAACGTGCCCAACGACTGGACCGACATCGAGGAGGACCGGCATATCCAGGCCAAGACCATCCCCATCCGCTTCGGCGCGGAGGAGGCCACCCGGATCATCCTGGCAACCCTGGCCCTGGCAACGATCCTCACGCCCCTGCTCTTCGGCCTCTCCCGAGCCTCCTTCGGACCCGTCTACCTGATCGCCGCCCTGGCATCGGCAGCCGGCCTTCTGGTTATTCCCGCCTGGCGGCTCCGGCAAAGGAAGGATGCCGCCAGCGCCATGACGCTCTTCAACAGGGCCAGTTGCCTGCCCCTGGCCCTGCTGTGTATCGTTCTGGTAAAACTCATTTTCTGACTTTTCAAGATAAGATGGAGTCATGATGAAAGAAATCGATCCCGAACACCTCTCATCCTGCAACGGAAAGGATGGACGGCCTATCTATATCGCGCACAAGGGCCGCGTATTCGATGTCAGCAACAGCAAACTCTGGCGAGACGGTCTTCACATGAAACGCCATCACGCGGGGAAGGATCTCACCACGGATCTTTCGGCCGCCCCCCATGGGGAGGAGATGCTCGAGCGCTACCCCCAGATCGGCGTCATGGCCGGAGAACCGGCCGGAGACGAGATACGGATGCCCGCCCTGCTGGCCAAGGCCCTGAAGACGTTTCCTTTCCTGAGGCGCCACCCCCATCCCATGACCGTGCACTTTCCCATCGCCTTTATGGTCTCAGCGCCCGTGTTCACTCTGCTCTATCTCGCTACGGGGGTCGCCTCCTTCGAAACCACGGCTTTCCACTGCCTGGGCGGCGGGGTGATCTTCGGCATGGTGGCCATCAGCACCGGTTGGTACACCTGGTGGCTGAACTACCTTTCAAGACCCACAAGGGCCGTTACCATCAAAAAATGGCTCTCTCCCGTCCTGGTGCTCACGGCGCTGGCCGCCTTTATCTGGCGTTTCCTGGATCCCCGGATTCTTACCGCACATGACGGATTTCACGGCAGGATCTACCTCCTTCTCGTGCTGTCCCTCTTTCCCATGGTAACCGTCATCGGCTGGTTCGGCGCCCAGCTGACCTTTCCCATCGAGGGGGAATAGGTTACTTCACCCCCAGATGGATCACGGAGATGCCGTTGGTCTGGCGGCGGTAGGTGACGCTGTGGAGCCCGAGGCCCTCGAGGATGGCACACAGCTGCTCCGGCTGGGGAAAGGTGCGGATGGACTCGGGCAGATGGGTATATGCCTTGCGCGACCCCACGATCAGCTCGCCGAGAAGGGGCATGATCCGAAAGGAGTAAATGTCATACAGAGTCCGGAAGAAGGTGGCGGTCGGCTTGGAAAACTCCAGGCACATCAGCTTGCCGCCCGGCTTGAGGACCCGCACCATCTCACTGAACCCCCGCTCCATGCGGGTGACGTTCCGAATCCCGTAGCCCACCATGGCAGCATCGAAGGTGTTGTCCGGAAAGGAAATGTCCTCGGCGTTGCCCTCCACCGCGCGAATGCGGCCTGCCGCGGCCGATCGGGCAATCTTGGGTCGCCCGGCCAGGATCATGGCGCGGTTGATGTCGTAGATGGTCACATCCCCCTCCCGGCCGATCTTGCGGGCCGCCAAGAGGGCCAGGTCTCCCGTGCCGCCGCAGACATCAATGACCCGGTCGCCCCGCTTCAGACCCATGGCATTGACCGCCTCGCGCTTCCACAGGTAATGGATCCCGAAGCTGAGAAGGGTATTCATGAAATCGTACTGCCTGGCCACTGAGTTGAAATGCCGCAGCACCCGCTGGGTCTTCTCCCTTTCCGGAATCCGCTGGTACCCGAAGAAGGCCTCGGTTTCCCCCGCCGCCCGAGGCCCGTTGCCGGGTGTATCCGCCAAATCACTCAGCCAGAAATTCTTATCACCTGTCATTCCCCTGCCTCTCGTCAAAAGTTACCATCCCCGGCCCCCCTGGCCGATGCAACCAGCAGATAGCAGAACGGCGGAAAAAGGTCCACCCTGGTCCCTGCCCTTGTCCTTAGTCCTTGTC
>CAYOXD010000076.1:0-15628 GCA_964407825.1 uncultured Desulfobacterales bacterium
AGGGCCAGGAGCAGATCGAAACCCGGATCGAAGCGGCCAGGAAGCGGATCGAGGAAGTGTATGGAAGTAAAATGGGCGGTTTCGATAATTACGAGATCGAAATCTGGGAGGGAATCCCCTACGTGGAGATTCTCAAATACTCCCGGGAGAAGAAGGCGGACCTGATCGTCATGGCACATCACACCCGGGAGGTGGATCCCGAGGAGGCGGTTCTCGGCAGCACGGTGGAGCAGGTGGTGCTCCGTGCCGCCAGCCCGGTGGCCAGCGTGAACCATCCGGACAAGGTGGTGGATGCCGCATGAGCGGGCGACGCCCTTTTCAGACGACGGGGTGAATGGATGGATAAGCCGAAGGTACTGATTGTGGATGATGAGATCGAGATGCGCATTTTCCTTTCGGCCCTCTTCGAGACCAACGGGTACCTGCCGGAGACCTCGCGTGATGGCAGGACCGGTCTGGAAAAGGCCAGGGAAATGGTGCCGGATCTCATCATCCTGGATGTGATGATGCCGGGGGAGGGAGGGGTTGCCATGTACCATGGGCTAAAGACGGATGAGCGGCTGCGGGCGATTCCGGTGATGGTGCTCTCCGCCGTGGCGGCAAAGACATTCGCCCACTACCTGAAGATGCTCAGTGCCCAATTGCCCGGCGGGGTGCCGGATCCGGATGCCTATGTGGAAAAACCGCCGGATGCCGCGGTCCTTCTGGATCTGGCCCGGCAGTTAATCAAGCGGCCCGGCCCCGGTGGCGCGGGCCGATGAACAGAGGCAATTTTAGCGAAGGAGATGACTTGGATGAAACCAATAGACCAGTGGGATTGGAGCCCCGGGAAGCGCGAGGTGGCCAATATCAGCCAGTGGGAGGCAACGTACGGGACGGTCATCGATCCGGTGGCCAGTCCGGACGGAGAGAAGATCGCCGCTGTGGTTCGCTCGGACGAAATGGCGTTCAGCGTCTGCGAAAACGGACAAACCTGGGCGAACGGGTTTGACAAGATTTGGAACCTGCACTTCGGGCCGGACGGCCGGCTGGCCGCCCTGGTATCGGATACGGGCGCATGGACGGTGGCGGTGGATGGTACTGCCTGGGAGCAGAGCTACGATTTTGTGTGGGCCCCCCTCTTTTCCGCCAATGGCCGAAATCTGGCGGTGGCGGCCCAGCAGGGAGCGCGCTATCTCATGATTCGAAATGGTGAGCCCTGGGAAGCTGACTTCAACCATGTGACCGATGCCACCATGAGTCCGGATGGTGCCAGAACGGCCGCGGCGGTGCAGACCCGGGCCCCCAATGAGGGGGATATCTTCGAATGGCAGAAGGGATGCTACTCCGTCGCGGTGAACGGGGTTGCCTGGGAAAATAACTTCGTCAACGCCTACGATCCGGTTTTCAGCGGTGACGGCGAACACGTGGCCGCCACCGTACGCACCAGTCTCTACGAGTGCACCATCGCCGTGGACGGGACGCCGTGGACCCAGCGATATGCGGCCGCCTGGGAACCCCGGTTTTCGCCCCGCACCAACGCCGTGACGGCGCCCGTCAAAACGCCCCGGGGCTGGGTGTTGGCCCAGGACGGAATGCCGCTTTGGGGACCCTTCGTTCAGCTGTGGCACCATCAGTACAGTCCGGATGGAAGCCGGCTGGCAGCCCTGGTGGCGCCGAAGTTCGGCCGCTGGACGGTGGCGGTGGACGGCACCCCCTGGCAGGTGACGTTCAACGAGCTGGTGGATGATCTGTCCTTCAGCCCCGATGGCCGGCGGATCGCCTGCGTGGCCAAGGAGAAGGGAAACTGGCGGGTGGTGGTGGATGGCGAGCCCTGGCCCCAGCGCTTCGATATGGTGTGGCGGCCGGTCTTCAGCCAGGACGGCCGGCATCTGGCGGTCAAGGCCGAAAAAAACGGCCATTACGCCATATTCGTCGATGCTCGTCCCGTGGCCCGGGATCTGGTGGCGGCCTGGGATCCCCGCTTCAGTCCGGCGGGGGACCAGGTGCTGGTGCGGGGACTTAAAGACGAAGCCGGCCTCACCTGCGTGCGTCAGGTCGTGGGGCTGTGAAAAACCTTCAACAGATCGTGACAGGAGAGACTTTCCATGCATGCAATCTACGGTTTTGTAAGCGGCCCTCTGGTGTGGGTGGCTTTTCTTCTCTTTATCGGCGGGAGCCTTTACCAGGTGATCACCCTGGCGCAGCTGGCCCGTAGCAGGGACGCCGTCGTGTTCGAATACATGAGCTTCCGGTTCGCCCTGCGCTCCATTCTCAAATGGTTGACACCCTTTGGGGCGGTGTCCATGCGCAAGAGGCCCTTGACGACCCTTGTGGCCTTCGCCTTTCACATCTGCGTCATTGCGGCACCGCTGTTCGTCTACGCCCATGTCGTTCTCGTGAAGGAGACCTGGAATATCAGCTGGTGGTATATGCCGGATGCCTGGGCGGACATGATGAGCCTCCTGGTGATCGGCGCATGCCTCTTCTTTCTCCTCCGGAGAATAACGCAGCCCGAGGTTCGGTATCTGACCACCCCCAGCGATTATCTGCTGCTTTCCATGGTGGCGGCGCCTTTTGTGACCGGGTTCTGGGCTTACCATCAGTTCCCGGGTGCCCAGGTGGCAACGATCCTTCATATGCTCTCAGGGGAAATCATGCTGGCCGCCATTCCCTTTACGCGAATCAGCCACATGTTCTTTTTCATCTTCACCCGAGGCTACATCGGATCGGAGTTCGGGGCCGTCCGCCATGCCCAGGACTGGTAGAAGAACCGCTCTTGAAACTTAAAACCTTACTACCTCCGGCCCAGCCGGATCAGGAGACAGCAATGGCTCGAACAGGTAAAAACGCATATCCTTTTACCAGTGATGTGGGGATCGACGAGGGGGCCCGGCGCCTGACCCCCGGTCGAATCCAACAGGTGATCAACCGGATGCTCGATACGGAAGCGGGCGCCAGATTCCAGGTCTACGTGGACACCTGCGCCCACTGCGGCATGTGCGCCGAGGCCTGCCATTTTTACCTCTCCCACGACGGAGAGCCCAGATTCTCACCGGCCGCCAAGGTGAAACAGACCCTGGGGGAAATCATCAAGAGACGCGGTGAGGTGGATGTGGATCTCATTCGCCGGGCCACCGAGGTGGCCTATACCGAGTGCAACCTGTGCCGCAGGTGCGCCATGTACTGTCCGCTGGGTATCGACGTGGCCTACCTGATGCTGTTCGTTCGGCGGATCGGCCACTTTCTCGGCACCACCCCCCAGTACATCCAGGACACGGCCCACAGCCACTCTGCCACAATGAACCAGATGTGGGTGAAAGACGACGAGTGGATCGACACCCTCTTCTGGCAGGAGGAGGAGGCCCAGGACGAGATGGCTTCCCTTCGGATCCCCCTGGAGAAGGAGGGGGCGGACGTGATGTACTCGGTCATCGGGCCCGAGCCCAAATTCCGTGCCCAGCTCATCTACCAGGCGGCCGTGATCATGAACGCGGCCGGCGTGGACTGGACCATGCCAGCCTCCCCGGGCTGGGACAACAGCGACATGTGCATGTATACCGGCGATCAGGACATGATGGCCCGGCTCAAGCGCAAGCACTTCGAAACCGCCATGCGCCTGAAAGCAAAGCGCATCGTCATGGGCGAGTGCGGGCATGCCTTCCGCAGCGTCTACGACATGGGAAACCGCGCCTTGGGCTGGCGCATGCCGCCGGTGCCCGTCGTCCACGCCATCGAGTTTTATTACGAGCTCCTGAAGGCGGGGAAGATCAAGGTGGCGAAAAAGTTCGAGTCCCCCGTGACCATTCACGATCCCTGCAACATCGTCCGGGGCCGGGGGCTTCACGAGATGCTTCGCTACGTGGCCGGCGAGACCTGCGAGACGGTGATCGAGATGCACCCGAACCGGGAGCACAACTACTGCTGTGCCGCCGGCGGCGGGGTCATCAACTGCGGCCCGCCCTTCAAGATGAAGCGCGTGGAGGGAAACCGCGTCAAGGCCGAGCAGCTCTTCGCCGCCAAGATCCGGGGGGCCCGCACCCTCATCGCCCCCTGTCACAATTGCCACGGCGGCCTGGAGGATATCATACACGAGAACCACATCGGCATGGATCTGAAGTTCATGGGCGATATCATATACGAGGTCATGGAAAAGCCCGCGGCGTAGCGGACGCCGGAGGTCCTTCGAGCGTCCGGGCGCGAAGCGCCATGTCCGGGTGGGTGACCGATACACAGCGCCCTCCATGTCATCATGGGGGCATAACCAGGGAGAGATCCGATGCGTAAACGGTTTCTTTGGATATCTTTTTCTTTTATACTGATTACGGTGCTCTTTTCGGGCGGTTGGGCCCTTTGTCAGGACAACGTCAGGGTCGTGGATGACAGCGCCTATACCCGTTTGATGCGGCCCAAGGTGCCCTTCAACCATGACGCGCACAACGAGGCGGCCGGCATCGAGGAGTGCAACGTATGCCACCACGTATATGACGGTGTCGAGAAGGTGGCGGACCAGTCTTCCGAGGACCAGGAGTGCTCGAGTTGCCATGTGGACAAGCAGGGGGGCAGCCTTCTCGATCTGACCCGTGTTTACCACAAGCGATGCAGGGAATGCCACATGAAAGAGGGAAAGGGTCCCGTCATGTGCAGCCAATGCCATGTCCGTCGGTAATAAATGTAAAGGAGAAAGCCCCTATGGCAAAGACGATTTTAATCATTGACGATGATCCGGTGGTGGTGAAATATTTGTCCAATCTGTTCCAGGACAACGGCTATGAGACCTTGGCGGCGGCCTCCGCCAGGGAGGGGATGGACGTGTTAAAGGGGACGGTGCCGGATCTGATGACCCTGGATCTGGAGATGCCGGGAGGATGGGGCGCCCAGTTCTACCGGCAGGTGACCAAGGAGGAACGGTTGAAGGACATTCCCGTGATCGTCATCAGCGGGGTGGCCGGCCGGCACGCCATCAAGAAGGCGGTGGCTTATATGGCCAAACCCTTCGATCCGGACAAGCTGGTTGCAATTGTGAGAAAGACCATCGGTGACTGAGAAGATAACGGAAACACTTCTGTTGGTGGACGATGAGCCGGGAATCCGGAAGGTGCTGGGGATATCCCTTGCCGACTTGGGCTATCGGGTGCTGACGGCGGAAAACGGGGAGGCGGCGCTGGCGATGTTCCGGGCCCACTGCCCGGCGATCGTCTTGACGGACATCAAGATGCCCGGGATGGACGGTATCGATCTTCTCAAAGCCATCAAGGGGGAGAGCCCGGACACGGAAGTCATCATGATTACCGGCCATGGGGATATGGAACTGGCCATCGAGAGCATCAAGTTCGAGGCCACCGACTTTGTCACCAAACCGATCCGGGACGACATCCTGTCCATCGCCCTCAAGCGGGCCAGGGACAGGATCGCCATGCGGGCAAAGCTTCGGGCGTACACGGAGAACCTCGAGCGGCTGGTGGCGGAGAAATCCGCCCGGCTCGTCGAGGCGGAACGCCAGGCCGCGGTGGGGCAGACCGTGGAGGGCCTGGCCAGGGCCTTCAGCAACATCGCGGGGGATATGAGGGGGGGCATCCACTACTTCAACGAGATGCCCTGCTACGTGTCCATCCACAGCAGCGAGTTCAAGATCGTGGCCGCCAACCAGCTCTTCCTGGAGCGCATCGGCGACAGGATCGGTGCGAGGAGTTGGGAAATTTACGGGAGAAACAGCGATGCCCGGCCCAGCCCCGTGGAAGAAACCTTCCGCACCGGCCAGGGCCAGCGGGCCCGGCGGCGTATCTGCCTGGCGGACGGTTCCCGCACCACCCTGATGGTCCACACCGCTCCCATCCGGAACCGGGAGCGGGGGGTGGAACTGGTCCTTGAAATATCCGCCGATATGACGGAGATGAACCGGCTCCAGACGGAGCTTCGGGCCACCCAGACGCGTTTCGAGCAGCTCTTTGACGAGGTGCCCTGCTATATCAGCGTTCAGGACCGGCAGTTCCGGCTCACCGCCGCCAACAGGCGCTTCAAGGAGGACTTCGGTGAAATCGAAGGGGGGTTCTGCCACGAACACTATAAGCACCGGGACTCCTCCTGCCCCAACTGCCCGGTGGCGAAAACCTTCCGGGACGGCCGGTCCCATTCCCACGAAACCGTGGTGCGCTCCAAGTCCGGCGAGCAGTACAACGTGCTGATATGGACCGCGCCGCTTCGGGATGAGACGGGCGAGGTCACCCAGGTTATGGAGATGTCCACCAACATCACCCAGGTGCGGCAGCTGGAAAATCGCCTGTCCTCCCTCGGCCTTCTCATCGGATCGGTGTCCCACGCCATCAAGGGGCTTCTGACGGGCCTGGATGGCGGCATGTATCTGCTGGGTGCCGGCTTTGCCAAATCCAACGAGGCCCAGATCCAGGAGGGCTGGGAAACGGTCCGGATGATGGTGGAGCGGATCCGGCGGATGGTGCTGGACATCCTCTACTATGCCCGGGAGAAGGACCTGAAGTGGGAGCGCATCGATGTGGTGAGCCTGGTCCGGGAAACCGTCGCTCCCCTTGAAAAGGAGATTTCCGAGGCGGGAATCGATTTTTCCGTGGATATGGCCCCCGCCCTTCGCGCGGTGGAACTGGACACCGGCATCATCCGCTCGGTCCTGGGCAACATGCTGGAAAACGCCATCGATGCCTGCCGGATGGATGCCTCCGGCAGGAAGCACCGAATCGGTCTGCGGGTCCGGCCCGATCCCCGTTACCTCTTCTTCGAGGTGGTGGACAACGGGATCGGCATGGACGACAAGACCCGGGAGAGCCTCTTTAAGACCGTGCACTCCACAAAGGGCAAGCGTGGCACCGGCCTTGGGCTTTTTATGTCCGGCCGGATCATCGCCCAGCAGGGGGGCGCGATATCGGTCACCTCCATCCCCGGCCAGGGCAGCACCTTTACCCTCAAGATTCCCAGGGAGCGCAACGCCTCCCTGTCGCCGACCAGGTCCTAATCGCCATCGGCGATTTCCAAAGCGGTTCACTTTTATCGAATCCTATGCTAATCTTTCGTCGATTTGTCTTGCCAGGGGATCAGACAATTCTTGGGCTCCATATTCTTTCATACGACGACCTGGCTCGGAGACGCCTATGGAAACACCGCTGCAACTATGTTACCCGGTCAACACCCTCGACGGCGTGGAACTGCTTCCTGCCGGGACCTGCCTGACGCCAGAGACGATGGCGGCGCTTGCCCGTTCATCTGAGAGAGAGACCTTTCCCACAGGAAGGCTCATGGAGTACGGCACGGTGGGGGCGGATCTGCGCCGTATCTGCGAAACCCCGCCCTACAGTTTGATATTTACCGACTCCCATCGCATGGAAGAAGTCTACGGCGCCATGGGGCGGATCGAACTCGTGCAGCCCCTTCTTGACATTTACGGGTATTTCAAGGCCAACGACCCTTACACCTATAAGCATATTTTGACGGTTTTCGTTCTGTCCTTTCTCCTGGCCCAGGATCTTATGGAAAACCACAGCGAGCTGGCCAGGGAGGTGGCGGCGGCGCCCAACCACGATTTCGGAAAGCTCTGCGTGCCGCTGACGGTGCTGCGGAAAACCACGCCCCTAGAGCGGGGGGAACAGCAACGGCTCAGCCATCACGTGGCCGCGGGATACGTCCTTCTTGCCTATTACCTGAGGGACCCGGATCATCCGGCGGCCATCACGGCGCGGGACCACCACGAGCGGCGGGACGGCAGCGGCTATCCCGCCGGGATCGCGCTGAAGAACAGGGTGATTGAAATCGTTGCAGTCGGCGACATGTTCGATGCCCTCATCTCCAGGCGGCCCTACCGGCCCCGGTCCTTCGATCCGCGATCGGCCCTGGAGGAACTGACGCTTCAGGCAGAGCGGGGAGCCATCAGCGAGGAGGTGGTCCACGCCCTGATTTGCCTCAACCGGAAAAAACCGCCCTGCGATCCCGGAAGCCGTTTTTCCCGCGAAGTGCGCGGCACCCCGCCCGACGGCAACCTCTACCGGGGGGTCGCCCCCTGCCGCTTCGAACCGAAGGAGCGGGGGGAGACGTAACTTCCGGTTCCCGGGCCTGTAATTGGATCCTGCCACCTTTGCATTTCCTCTGGGATTGTTGATATAAAATCTTGCGCAAGAGGGTCGAAGAGGCCCTGGGGGATACCCTGCGAGGCCAGCTCGCGGATCCGTCCGGGACAGGTGGGGATGATGCAGGATACCGTTTACATATCGGTTTTTATAGTTGCTTTCGGTGCCATTACGGTTGCCGCCTTGGGGGTTGCTCGTCGCCTCAGGAGCGGCACCGATTTTTCCCTGGCAGGCCGCCGGCTGGATTCAGCGGGCGTCTCCTGGGTGATCATCGGTACCCTGGTGGGCGGGGCCTCCACCATCGGCACGGTCCAGATGGCTTACGAGCATGGGCTTTGCGCCTGGATCTTCACCCTTGGAAGCGGCTTGGCCTGCCTGGTGCTGGGGCTTTTCTTCGCCGGGCCCCTGCGGGAGGAGCGGGTCGTCACGGTGGCCGAATATCTGGGCCGGTATTTCGGTACCAACTTTCAGATGTACTGCAGCCTCATCACCTCCGTGGGGATGTTCGTGCACGTGGTGGCGCAATTTCTGGCGGCCATGGCCATCCTGCAGTCCGTTTTCGGATTTTCCAGCACCCCCTCCTTTTTGCTGACCTCTGTGCTCATGGCGGTCTTCGTCATCGCCGGCGGAATGGCGGGGGCCGGCTTCGTGGGCAAATTGAAGTTCTATCTGCTGTACCTCATCATGATCCTTTCGGCCGGACTGGCCTGGTACCGGGGCGGCGGATTTCAGGGGATCCTGGCCCGGCTGCCCGCCGATCCCCATCTTTTCAGCCTGCTGGGATACGGCCGCACGGCCGGCCTGGTGGACATCTTCTCCATGATCGTGGGGGTTGTCTCCACCCAGATCTACCTGCAGGCGATTTTTTCGGCCAGGGACGTCCGGGCGGCACGCAGGGGGGCCTTTTTGAGTGCCGCCATCATTCCACCCGTGGGCGCGATGGGGATTCTCATCGGGCTTTATTTGCGGGCAACCGTTCCGGACCTCGGTGCCCACAGCGCCGAGGCCCTGCCCTATTTCCTGAACATGAGCTTTCCTCCCGTGCTGGCGGCATTCTTTTCCGCCGGATTGCTCCTCATCGTGCTGGGGACCGGCGCAGGGCTGCTTCTGGGCGTGACCACCAACCTGTATGTGGACTATGTGAAAAAGTTCGGCTTTCTGGAGCGGATCGGTTCGGGCCTTACGCAGATCCGGGTTTGCAGCCTGCTGGTTTTGCTACTTTCCTTGCTTCTCGTGGCCACTGGGCTTCATTCGGCCATACTGAAATGGAGCTATCTTTCCATGGGGCTCCGCGGCTCCGCCGTATTCGTTGGGCTCTGCATCGCGATTTTTCTCAAAAGGTTGAAGCGGGTACCGGGGCTTCGACCGGTTCTCTTCCTTCTTCCCCTTGCCTACGTTCTGGTGATGCTGCTGCGGGCATAGGCCGAGGGCCTGAGAAATATTTTTCCCTTGACAATCAAGGTCGCTTTTGCGCTACACTGGCAGCGAGGAAGCAAAGAAATCGATTACTAGTAATCGATAGAAAAGGACCAGCGCGTTCGTGCGCGATGTGCCTTTGGGGTATTCCCGGCCGCTTGCCTCTGCCGCTTCGGTGTTGAATGCCTTCCGGTGGCGGACTCCTCGCGCGACGTGATGTCGAGAAACCCCGTGGTTCCCCCGCAGCCCGAAACCCCATAAGGAGGGCGACCATGCTGATTGTCGGAGAACTGATCAATACCAGCCGCAGCGCGGTGGGAAAGGCGGTCCAGGAACGAAACCGCGCCCTCATCCAGAGCCTTGCCGTCCGGCAGGCCGACGCCGGCGCCGACTACATCGATGTGAACGCCGGCACCTTCGTGGAAAAGGAGGTGGAGCTTCTGCCCTGGCTGGTGGAAACCGTCCAGGAGGCGGTGGATCGGCCTCTATGCCTGGACAGCCCGAACCCCAAGGCTCTGGAGGCGGCCGTGGCGGTCCACAGGGGGGTTCCCTTCATCAACTCCATCTCCCTTGAAAAGGAGCGCTGTGAGGCCATGCTGCCCCTGGTGAGTGCCCATCCGTGCAAGCTGGTGGGGCTTTGCATGAAACGGGCGGGCATGCCCACCACCGCCGAGGAGCGTATCGAGGCGGCCGCGGAGTTGATCGAGCTTCTCACGGCGGCCGGTTTGAACCCGGCGGATCTCTATCTCGACCCCCTGGTCCAGCCCGTGTCCGTGGATATCCGGATGGGCCGGGCCGTTCTGGAGGCCATCATCGGTATCAAGGCCCGGTTTCCGGAAGTGCATACCATCTGCGGTCTATCCAATGTCTCCTTCGGCCTGCCGGAAAGGAAGCGTATCAACCGCTGCTTCCTTTCCCTTGCCATGCACAGCGGACTTGAGGCCGCCATCCTGGATCCCACCGACCGTGGCCTTATGGCGGCGCTGCGCACCACCGTCCTTTTGCTGGGACAGGACGAATATTGTTCCGATTTCATCGAGGCTTACGAAAAGGGACTGTTTGCGGGTTAGGAAACGGGTTGCTTTGGGGTTAACCATCAACCGCTCGGAAGGAGGGACATCATGGATGTTGACGCTTTGATGCAGAGCGTGATCCGCGGCGACATGCAGGGCGCTGCCGCACTGACGCAACAAGCTCTGGATGGGGGGACTGGTCCCCAGGAGATCCTCGACAAGGTACTGATCGCGGCCATGGACAAGGTGGGCGAGAAATTTGCGCAGGGGACCATCTTCGTCCCCCAGATGCTGCGCTCGGCCAAGACCATGCAGAATTGCGTCGCGCTGCTGAAGCCCCATTTCCAGGGCGGCGGCATGACCACCAAGGGCCGGATCATCATGGGCACGGTGAAGGGGGATCTGCACGATATCGGAAAAAACCTGGTGGCCATGATGCTCGAGGGCGCGGGGTTTCAGATCGTCGATCTGGGCGTGGATGTTTCCGCCGATGCCTTCGTGTCGGCGGTGAAGGAACAGGAAGGCCAGATCGTGGGGATGTCCGCGCTGCTTTCCGTCACCATGCCGGCCATGTCCAGCACCATCACCGCCCTTAGCGATGCCGGACTGCGCGACAAGGTCAAGGTCATGATCGGCGGCGCACCGGTCACGGCCGAATTTGCTACCGAAATCGGAGCCGATTGTTACGCGCCCGATGCAGGCAGCGCCGTTGTTGAAGCCAAGCGGCTGCTTGGATTGGACTGACGCGGAAGGAGGAGCCTATGGACACCATCCCGGTGCAGACCTATTCCCCCCGGCTCAGGGTGCTGAACCATTCCCAGGCCCTGGCCATTCATCATGCGGCGCTGGAAATACTGGATAAGACCGGCATCAAGATGGAACACGACGGCGCCCGGAAGCTCCTGACGGATCACGGCGCCCACCATGACGGCGAGCAGTGGGTGCGCATCCCCTCCCATCTGGCCGAGGAAGCGTTGCGAACGGCACCGCGGCGGATCCTGCTCTACGACCAGGTGGGCCGCAAGGCCATGGATCTGCGAGACGATCAATTCTATTACGGGACCGGATCGGATACCACCTTTACCCTGGACTTGGAAAGCGGCCAGCGTCGCCGTTGTGTGCTGGACGACACGGGCCGGTTCGCACGTCTCGTGGACGGCCTTGCCAACCTGTCCTTTGCCATGTCCATGAGCAATCCCAAAGATGTCCCGAAGGTGGAATTCATCTATGTCTACGCCTTTGCCGAGATGCTGCGCAACACTCACAAGCCGCTGGTCTTTATTGCCGACCGTCTCGAGGACATGACGCGGATCCACGAACTGGCCTGCGCGGTGGCAGGCGGAGAGGCGCAGCTGCGTCAAAAGCCCTTTCTCCTCAACTACTCGGAGGCCATCAGCCCCTTACGGTTTCCGGCCCATGTGGTGGATCGTCTCGTCTTTTGCGCCCAAAAGGAGATCCCCATCTGCCTGCCCTCGGGCTCTAACGCCGGCGGTGGGGCCCCGGTGACCCTGGCCGGCGCCATGGCCTTGGGCATCGCGGAAAACCTGGCGGGTCTGGTGGTGCACCAGCTCACCCGACCGGGCGCGCCCTTCCTCTTTGCCCCCAACGTCAGTTCTCTGGACATGAAATCCGCCGTGGTCTCCTACGGATGTCCGGAGTGGAGCCTCACCCAGGCCGCCATGGCGGACATGCGCGATGAGCTCTACGGGCTTCCCATCTGGTCCTTCGCCGGCGCCTCGGACGCCAAGTCGGTCGATGCCCAGGCCGGCGCAGAGGCCATGTTCTCCATCACCACCGCCATGCTCTCCCGCTGCAATCTGATCCACGATGTGGGCTATCTGGAGTACGGCAACACCTCGTCCCTGGAGATGGTGACCATCGCGGATGAGCTCATCGCCATGGCGCGGCATTTTACCAACGGCATTGCCGTGAACCGCGAGACCCTGGCCCTGGAGGCCCTTGAGCGGGTCAAGGCGGCAGGGGCCAAGGGGCTCTTCCTGACGGACGATCACACCTTCGATCACTTCGAGTCCGCGCTCTTCCTGCCGAATCTGCTGGACCGCTCGCGCTTCGAGACCTGGAGGGACCAGGGGAGCCGAGATCTCTACCGCCGCAGCAACGAGCGGGCCCGGGCGATCCTCTCCGGGCACGAGCTCGATCCGGCAAAGGACCCGGGGGTGATGGGGGAGATCAACCGGCTGCTGGAAAAGATCGGATAGCCGCATGAACGGGTCTTTTGTGAAATGAGAAACGTCGTCCCGTATCTGCCCCCGGCGAATATCCGGAAGATCGATGCCGCAGGACGCGAGGTATTGTCCCGGGTGGGCGTCAAGGTGGCCGGCGATGGTTTTTTGGAGCGCCTCCGGCGCTCCGGTGCCCGCGTCGATTCGGAAACACAGAAGGTTTTCATGGACGATGCCTGGCTGGAGGCGCGGCTTGCCAGCGCGCCGTCCCGGGTTACCCTCCATGGCAGGCGGCCGGACCTCGATGTGCGCCTGGGCCGCAGGAAGGTCTATTTTGGAAACGGCGGCCGGGTGTTTCAGATCCTGGATACGACCACCGGGCGGATGCGGCAGACCCTGATGGCGGACATCGCCCGGGCGGCCTGCCTGGTGGACGCTCTTGCCAACCTGGATGTCTTTGTCATCCCCTGCCAGGCCTATGATATCCCGGCGGATCACTACCATCTGAACGATTTTTTCCAGGCCTTCAACCACACGGAAAAGCCTGTCATGGGCGGATGCGATACCCTCGCCGGTGCCAAAGAGATGCACGCCCTTGCCAGCGTGATCGCAGGGGGGGAAGCGGCCCTTGCCAAGAGGCCCTTTGTGGCGGTGATCACCAATCCCATCAGCCCCCTGACCTTCGATGCGGTGACCCTGCAGACCATCGAGTTTTGTACCGGAAAGGGCCTGCCCCTGACCTGCGCACCGGCGCCCATTGCCGGGGCCACCGCCCCCACGACTCTGGCGGGGGCGCTGACCCAGATGCACGCCGAGGCCCTTGCCGCCGTGGCTCTGGTCCAGTTCCTTCGGCCCGGCACCCCCGTGCTCTACGGCGCCGTTCCCTCGGCCATGGATCTTCGGAAGATGAATCTGTCCATGGGATCGGTGGAGACCGCCATGATGAGCGCCGCGGCCGTCTCCCTGGCTCACCTGCATCATCTTCCCATCTACGCGTCCGCTGGGCTCACCGATGCCAAGGTGCCGGACATCCAGGCAGGCGGCGAGAAGATGCTCTCGAAGCTCCTGGTGGCCCAGGCGGGGGCCGACTTTATTCATCTGGCCGCGGGCATGCTCGATTCGGGAAACGCCATCTGCCTGGACCAGTTCGTCATCGACGACGAGGCGATCGGTATGATCCGGCGCCTGCTGCGGGGCATCGATGTGAATACCGACACCCTGGCCCTGGAGCCCATCTCCTCGGTCGGCCCGGGTGGCAATTTCGTGCTGGTGGATCACACGGTCAACCACATGATGGACCAGTACTTCTACCCCCGGCTCAGCGTGCGCATGCCCTTTGACGTGTGGACCGCGGAGGGCGAGCCGACCCTCGTCTCCCGTGCGCGGGAAACCGTGACCGAACTGTTGGCGAAGGGAAGGGCCAGACTGGACAACCGGCTCCTGTCGCGCATCGGCAAACGGTTCCCGGCTATAGAAGGAGCGGTCGTAAAGGCCGGTGAAGGGTACCTGACGAAAAAACGGAAGACATCCGATGCCAAACCGTGATAGAAAGATGAGCGGTTTCAGGCGCTGCCTTCTTGCCTGCGATGTCTTCCGGAGCGCCCTGAAATATTTGGGCGTCGATCGGCCGGAGGCGCCGGGGAGGATCGTCTACCTGCCTTCCCACCTGCACCTTCATCCGGACCGGCTGCGCCGGGAGATGCGCCGCTGCCTGCTATCCGCCGGGAGCGAGCGGCCCTTTGCCGGATGCCTCTATGGAAAATGTTTTCCGGATATCGACCGGGTCCTTCGGCCCTGGCAGGTGGACCGCATCTCTTGCGCCCACTGCTATGAAATTCTCATGGGCCGCGTGGCGTATGATGATCTCATCGCCGCGCAGCCGGGCAGTTTTTTTCTTGAAAGAACGCTGATAGAGGATTTCGACGGCCTGTGCCGTCAACCGCTGGAGCTGGATGACCCCCAGATGCGGCAGTGGTACTTCGAACACTATCGGCAGGTGGTCTACATCCGTCAGCCGAGGGATCCCGATCTCGGCGAGGCGGTCCGAGCCATTGCAGACATGCTCTCGCTGGATCGCCTCATTGTGGATGCGGACTACCGCGATCTTTTGTCCTACCTGAAACGCCGGGATCTCCTTGAACCATGAACAAGAACAACAAGCCGAAGAAAAAGAGACGCTCCTACCGGACCCCGCCGGCCGTCAGGGGCAAAAAGGCCGTCTGGCTCAATGTGCTTCCCGAGGATATCTGGGTGCGGGTAAAGCCCGGCGTCACCCTCTACGAGGCCCTCCAGGAGACGGACCTGGATTTCGATTCCGAGTGTGGCGGCGTGGGCACTTGCGGAAAGTGCAAGGTTCGGGTCATCACCCCCATCGATCCGCCGGACCGGCAGGAGAAAAAACAGCTGACCGCAGCTGAACTGGAGGGTGGTGTCCGGCTGGCCTGCCGCTGCCACGTCCGGAAGACCCTGACCATCCACAGCGAAACCCGCAGCACCGCCAACGACCTGGTGCAGATTCTGAAGCACGGCCTGGAGCAGGAGCAGGAGATCGATCCCCTGCTGGATGTCCGGCCTCTGGCCCTCACGCCGCCGGACCTTCAGGATCCGGTTTCCGATTTCAATCGGCTGCGAAATGCCCTGGGCGACACTTACTCGGACATGAAGGTCACCTACAGGTGCCTGTCCTCCCTCTACCGCGACCTTCGCGGGACGGACTTCCGCGGCGAGGCGCTGTTGCACGGCAAATGCCTCCTTGCCTGGTCCAGGCAGGGAAGCCCCAACGGCCGCTTCGGCCTCATCTTCGACATCGGCACCACCACCCTGGTGGGAAAGCTCATCGATCTGGAGCACGGCCTGGAGGTGGGAGTCATCTCACGGCTCAACTCCCAGACTCGCTTCGGCACCAATATTATCAACCGGATTCAGTTCATTCGCGATTCGGATGAGG